>NZ_JBVIWC010000001.1:160206-626570 GCF_055594965.1 Kitasatospora sp. NPDC040550
CGCGGACAGCTCGGTCAGGCCGTAGCCGGCGGTCACCGAAGCGGGGACCACCTCGCCCAGGTCCACCAGCTCGAAGGCGCTCTCGTCCAGCACCAGGTCGAAGTCCTCCATGTCGTTCACCTCCTTCGTGGGTCTCGCGCGGAACACCGCGGTCGCGGCGTCGTGCACCGGATCAGGTGCAGGAGCAGCACGGGCAGCAACAGCAGCAGCTGCTCTGGCCGCCGGACGCGGACAGCTCGGTCAGGCCGTAGCCGGCGGTCACCGAAGCGGGGACCACCTCGCCCAGGTCCACCAGCTCGAAGGCGCTCTCGTCCAGCACCAAGTCGAAGTCCTCCATGTCGTTCACCTCCTTTCCCGTCGTCGGGCCGGTGCGACCCCACCCACACGGGGAGCCGGCACCGGCGGTCAGAGTGCTTTCACCTCCGGCAGGACCTGGTCGCAGAAGAGCTCCAGGGTCTGCCGAGCTTCGGGGAGCGGCATCGCGCCGAAATCGATCTGCCACAGGATCTGGTCGACGCCGCCGATGTGGTCGTTGAAAGCACGGATGCGGTCGATGACCGTGGCCGGCGATCCGACGATCGCGCCGCCTTCGGTGTAGAGCTTTTCGGGCCGCAGATTGCGCAGCATCCAGCCGAATCCGGAGTAGCCGCGATAGGCGGAGGATTCCCTCCGGTCCCACGGGTTCACGGCCTCCGCCCACACGTCCAGGTAGCGCCGCAGATAGGTCTCGGCGATCTCGGTCGCGCGCTCGTCGGTCTCCGCGACCACCAGGGGCAGGCTGGCCGCGACCCGGGGCCGCAGCCCGGAACCGCCGTGCGCCGCCCCGAAGGCGTCACGGTAGAGGGTCAGCTGGCCGCGGAACTCGTGCGGCGAGATCATCGGCGTGATCAGGAGTCCCAGCCCCTCGGTGCCCAGCCAGGTGAAGCTCTCCGGCGTGCGCACCGCGGCCCCCCACATCGGCGGGTGCGGCCGCTGCGTGGGCCGGGGCAGTCCGGTCACGTCGCGGTAGGAGAAGAACGGTGTCTCCTCGCTGACCTTCTCCTCGGTCCAGATCCGCCGGACCGCCCGGATGGTCTCGCGGTACCGGTCGACGCTCTCGTCCATGTCCACGCCCAGCGCGTCGAACTCGTCCGGCAGGTACGCCCGGGCGAACCCCACGTCCAGCCGGCCGCCGCTGATCGCGTCCACCTGCGCGGCTTCCGCCGCCAACTGGATCGGGTGGTGGAAGACCGGGAGGACGCAGCCGGTGATGAGCCTGACCGAGCTCGTCCGGGCTGCCACCGCGGAGAGGAAACCCAGCGGACTGGGGCAGTAGCCGCCGTAGTGGTGGAGATAGTGCTCGGTCATCTTCACCGAATCCAGACCGCCCGCCTCCGCCCGGACCGACAACTCCAGCGCGTCGCTGAAATAGTCCTGCGGAGATTTCGTCTCCGGCGTGCAGTCCGGAAGAAATGAAAGCCCGAAGCGCACCGATACCACACTCCCTTTAACAGCCGGATTTCCACCGGATGAATCTCGGGGGTTCGTCACCCGAGCACTCCGGTCCCAGTCGGCACGCCACCGGGTGTTTCGCCGCTGACGCTACATCGGGCCACCAGGACCGTCAATGACGACCGGCATTCCGGGCCGTAACTCAAATTAAGCTCAAATCTTCCCGGTATCCCCGAAGATACCTACGGTCCTGGGAGTGCGTTATTGACGCCGCTGCAATGCGCTGGAAATCTTGGCAGCCGCCGGCGCCCCATATAGCAGGGGCATTGCGCCCGGGCGGACGGTGCCGGAAACGGAACCCGGGCGAAGTCGCGCATGCGGGGTGTCACGGCGTTGTGAGCGATCACGAGGAGCGCGCACACGGTGCCGCTCCGACGTGCGAAATGTCCGAGCTCGCCCTACCTCGCCGGGAAGTGCCGTCATGACCTCCACCATCGACTCCCACCACGTCGCCGACGGCGTGGCCGACGACGTGGCCGACGCCGGCCGGCGGCCGATGCCGGTGCCCGAGCGGCGGAAGACCGTCCAGCTCGTCGAGTTCACCGCGATGCAAGGGGTCCGGTACAGCGTCACCCTCGGCTACCTCAAGGCGACCGCGACCGCCGACCCCGCCCTCGACGCGGCCTGCGACTTCCGGATCAGCGTGCGCGAGCAGAGCGGTGGCGAGCAGGCCACGAAGGAGCTGCTCGACACCTGGGACGAGCCGTTCGCCGTCGCGCTCACCGTGTTCTTCTGGAACCGCGCCCAGTCCCTGGAGTTGGCCCGCCAGGTGAAGGAGCGCTGGCCGAACTGCCGCGTCGTGGTCGGCGGCAACGACGTCAGCTACCAGCAGGAGCCGCTGTTCGCCGAGGCGCCCTGGCTGGACGTGCTGGTGCACGGCGAGGGCGAACTGCGGTTCCGCGACCTGCTGCACGCCTTCCTGACCGACGGGGACCTCACCGCGATCCCCGGCATCAGCCACTGGCGGGACGGGGCCGTCGTCACCAACCCGGACGCGGACCGCATCACCGACCTCGACCAGGTCGTCTCGCCGATCCTCACCCCGGTGTACTCCGACGAGGAGATCACCGGCTCGTCCATGATCGTCTACGAGACCAACCGGGGCTGCCCCTACGGCTGCGCGTTCTGCTACTGGGGCGGGGCGACCAACTCCAAGGTCCGCCAGTTCGACCTGGAGCGGATCTTCGCCGAACTGGACCGGCTGATCCGGCTGATGCCCCAGGACGCCACGCTGTTCATCGCGGACGCCAACTTCGGCATCCTCGGCCGCGACCGGCAGATCGCCGAGCACATCGTGGAGCTCAGCCGGCGCTACGGCAAGCGCCTGATCGTCAGCACCAACTGGGCGAAGAACGGCAACGAGCGCATCGTGGAGATCGCGAGCATGCTGCACGCCGCCGAGCTGACCGGCGCGATCACGCTCTCCGCGCAGTCCTTCGACGCGAACGTGCTCAAGATCGCCAACCGCGCCAACATCCGCACCGACCACTACCGCAGGTTGCTGGCCCGCTTCCGCGAACTCGACGTGCCCACCTACACCGACCTGATCTGGGGTCTGCCCGGCGAGACCTTCGACTCCTACCTCGACGGGATCGAGGAGGTGCTCACCGCGGGCGGATCGCCGGTGATCTATCCACTGCTGCTGCTGAACAACACCGACTACTCGCGCGAGGCCTTCAAGGACGAACAGGGGCTGCGGACCCGCTGGATGCCCGCTGACATCACCAATCCCGAACTCATCGCCGACGTGGTCGTCGAGCACGGCTCCATGACCGCCGAGGAGTGGGTGCGGGGCATGGAGTTCCGGGTCTCCATGACGCTGTTCCAGAAGATCCTGCTGCGCTGCGCGCTGCGTGTCCTCCACACGACCACGGGCGTCCGGATGGTCGAGCTGTGCCGGCGGCTGTGGTCGTTCCTGCTGGACGACTGCACCGACCCGTTCCTGCGCCACGTCGCCCGCGACGTCGCCGCCGTCTACCGGGACCCCTCCACCCTGGACATGGGGTTGCTGAGGACCGTCATCGGCGACCAGGTCGTCGTACCCGAGGAGGTGCACTACCAGGCGCTGCTGTGCCGCGCGGTGCGCACCGAACGCGCCACCGCGGACCTGCTCGGCGCGGCCGTCGACCACCTGTGCACCTGGCTGGCCGACTCCGGCCTCGAGGTCGACCGCGTGCTGGTCGACAGCGCGCTGACCCTCGACATCGCCGCGACGACGATCCTGCGCGCCAGCCTGCGCGGCGACCTCGCCGAGGCGGAGTTCGCCGTCCCCCGGCAGGGCTGGGACCTGCTCGTCGAGGCCGGCGACGTGCCGTCGAGCCTCGACACCGGCCGGCAGGGGAACGTCGTACGCGGCACGGTGTGGGCGCCGCCGCGCTGGGTCGACTACCCGATCAGCGTCTACGCGCTGTCCATCTGGCACGGCACCGGGCGGCCGTTGTACGACCTGCTGTTCGCGCTCCCGGACGAGCTGCCGGAGGGGCTGCCCGCGGCCGCGTGACCGCTGTGCGGCGACCGGAGTTCCGTCACTTCCCGGTAAGGGTGCGCGGGATTGACAGCCCTTCACTGACACGAACATGATGGTCACATCACGTGCATCACGCACCTTGCGCACCTTGCTCACATCACGCGCATCACGCACATCACGCACGACTTGGGGCACCCGCACCCCGCCCGAGGCCGCCGCTGTGCCCCGTGAACGTTGGGGGATCATGACCACCGAACACCCCGTCCAGTGCTCCGACATACGCCGTTCGATCCTCGACCAGATCACCGACAAGTGGTCGATGACGGTCATGGCGGTCCTTGACGAGCCCAGGCGGTTCAACGAGATCAAACGCCGCATCGACGGCGTCACCCAGCGGGTCCTGACCCAGACCCTGCGCCGGCTGGAGCGCAACGGAATGATCATGCGCCAAGTACTGCCGACCTCGCCGGTCGGAGTCGAGTACTCCCTCACTCCACTCGGCGTGTCCCTGCGGGAACCGTTCAACCGCTTGTGCGCCTGGACCGCCGCCAACTCGGAGGAGATCCGGGCGCACCAACTGGAGTACGACCGGCGCGCGCACCACTTCCTGGACCAGAAGTCCACCGCACCACGACAGTTGGAGGAGGCGGAGCGCGCCTGACGCGGCGTCGGGCGCGCTGCCCGGCGGTGCGGACAGCTCCCGGCTCGAGCAGGACCGCCGGCCGCCGCGGGCGGCGGACGTGGACGAGGAGCAGCGGCCCCGGCGTCCACCGGTCGACGCGGCGGCCACGCGGTTCTCCGAAGTCGATCTTCCGAAGCGATCCGGTTCGCCCCGGGGCGAATCCTGACGGGCCGTCGGATCCGAGCGGGAACCGCTCGGATCCGGGCCGGCTCAGGCGCCGACGAGCGTCTTCCCGTCGACGGCGGAGTCCACGGCCGCCGGGTCGGCGTCCTTCCGCGTCCCCTTGAGCAGGACGACCACCGCCGTGGTGACCACCGTGCCCGCCGCGACCGCGAGCAGGTACAGCAGCGGACTGCCGATCAGCGGGAGCACCCAGATCCCGCCGTGCGGCGCGCGCAGCGTGGAGCCGAAGGCCATCACCAGGCCGCCGGCCGTCATGCTGCCGGCGATGCCCGCCGGGATGACCCGCAGCGGGTCCGCCGCAGCGAACGGGATCGCGCCCTCGGTGATGAACGAGGCACCGAGCACCCAGGCCGCCTTGCCGTTCTCGCGCTCCTCGGGGGTGAAGAGCCTGCGCCGGACGACGGTGGCCAGGGCCATGCCCAGCGGCGGGGTCATGCCGGCGGCCATCACCGCGGCCATCACCTTGAGGCTGCCGGCGTCCGGGGTGGTACCCGCGGTGGTGAGCGCGCCGGCCGCGAAGGTGTAGGCGACCTTGTTGAGCGGGCCGCCCATGTCGAAGGCCATCATCGCGCCGAGCAGCACGCCGAGCAGGATCGCGTGGGAGCCGGAGAGGCCGTTCAGCCAGTCGGTCAGGCCGTTCATCGCCGAGGCGATCGGCGAACCGACCAGCACGAACATCAGGAAGCCGACCAGTGCCACCGACAGCAGCGGGATCACCACCACCGGCATGATGCCCCTGATCGCGCGCGGCACGTTCCAGCGGATCATCCACAGCACCAGGAAGCCCGCGGCCAGGCCCGACACGATGCCGCCGAGGAAGCCCGCGCCGACCGCCACCGAGACGGCGCCGCCCGCGATGCCGGCGGCCAGTGCCGCCCGGTCCGCGATCGCCCAGGCGATGTACCCGGAGAGGACCGGGACCAGGAAGCCGAAGGAGGTCTTGCCGGTCTGGAACAGCATCGCCGCCCAGCTGTGCGAGGAGGTCCAGTCGAAGTGGCCCAGCACGGACGGCGCGGAGGCGATCTGGTAGCCGCCGATGGCGAAGGCGAGGGCGATCAGCAGGCCGCCGGCCGCGACGAACGGGATCATGTAACTGACGCCCGTCATCAGGTACGTGCGCAGCCGCCGGGCCCAGTGCTCGCCGGTCGGCGCGCTCGCCGCGGTGACCGGGGCGGCGGCCTGTGCGCCGCTGCCGGCCTCGGCGACCAGCCCGGCGGCCCGGGCGACCAGGTCGTCGGCACGGTTGACGGCGGCCTTCACCCCCACGTCCACGGTCGGCTTGCCCGCGAACCGGGCGCGGTCCCGGACCTCGACGTCATGGGCCAGGATCACCGCGTCGGCGGCGGCGATCACCTCGGGGGGCAGCACCGTCGTCCCGGCCGACCCCTGGGTCTCGACCTGGATCCGCGCACCCGCCCGGGCGGCGGCCAGTTCGAGGGCCTTGGCGGCCATGTAGGTGTGGGCGATGCCGGTCGGGCAGGAGGTCACCGCGACCAGCCGCAGCCCTCCCGCACCGGCCGTCCGCGGAACGTCCTCCGAAGCGGTGCCAGCGGCCGGCTCGCCGGTGACGGCCGGTGCCTCCTCCCCGTTGACCAGGGCCGCGACCTCGACCGGGCTCTCGGCGGCGCGGAGGGCCCCGGTGAACGCCGGGTCCATCAGCCGGCCGGCCAGCGCGGCGAGGATCCGCAGGTGGGCGTCGTCCGCACCGGCGGGTGCCGCGATCATGAAGATCAGGTCGGCGGGCCGACCGTCCGGGGCGTCGAAGTCCACGCCCCCGCTGCTCCGGCCGAAGGCCAGGCTCGGCCGCGTGACGTGGGGTGATCTGCAGTGCGGGATGCCGATCCCGTCGCCCATCCCGGTGGGGGCCTGGGCCTCGCGGGCGGCCACGTCGGCGAGGAAGCCGTCGAGGTCGGTCACCCGGCCCTCGGCGACCAGGCGCTGGGCGAGGGAGCGCAGGGCCTCGCCCTTGTCCGCGGGGGCGAGGTGGAGGTCAACGAGTGCGGGTGTGATCAGTCCGCTGGTGTCGCTCATCGTGTCGGTCCTTCAACTGGTGCCTGACAGTGTTCCCTTGCCCCCGGGAATGGTCGCCGTTCCGTCCCACACGGTCGGGCGGGGTGCCTCCGGCCGGGAGGCGGTTCTCAACCGCGGAGCGGTCGTTCGAGCGGGATGTCCGCCGTCACGACCACGGCGGCCGGGTCCAGATCGGCCGGGGTCGGCATGACGCTCCCCGGCAGTCGCACGGCGGCGGCGCCGTGTGCCAGGGCCGCCGCCAGGGCCTCGGGGCCGGTGCCGCCGGCTCCGAGGAAACCCGCGAGCGAGGCGTCGCCCGCTCCCACGTCGCTGCGGACGGCGGCGACCGGCGCGGTGCCGTACCAGCTGCCCTCCTCGGCGATCAGCAGCATCCCGTCCGCACCGAGGCTGGCGAGGACCTGCCGGGCGCCGCGCTCGCGCAGTTCCGCCGCCGCCGCCACGGCGTCGCCGACGGTGGCGACCGGGCGGCCCACGGCCTCGGCGAGTTCCTCCCGGTTGGGCTTGACCACGTCGGGGCGGGCCGGGAGCGCGGCGAGCAGTGCGGGGCCGGAGGTGTCCAGGGCGATCCGGGCACCGCCCGAGTGCACCTGCGCGACCAGGTCCGCGTACCACCCGGGCCGGAGGCCGCGCGGCAGGCTGCCGCAGCAGGCCAGCCAGTCGACGTCGTCGCCGGTGCCCCGGCCGGCCTGCTGGGTGTCGCGGACGAGGGCGAGCAGCGCGGCCGACTCGGCGGCGCTGAGTTCCGGGCCCACCGCGTTGATCTTCGTGAGGCCGCCGCCGTCCTCGGCGATCGAGACGTTGATCCGGGTGTCGCCCCCGATGCCGACCGCCGCGACGTCGATGCCCTGGCGGCGCAGCAGGTCGGCGAGCAGTCCGCCGGAGGGACCGCCCAGCGGCAGGACGGCCGTGGTGCGGTGGCCCGCGGCGGTGAGCGCGCGGGAGACGTTGACGCCCTTGCCGCCGGGGTCGAGCCGGTCCTGCCCGGCCCGGTTGACCTCACCGACGGCGAGCTTTCCCAGCTCGTAGGTGCGGTCGAGGCTGGGGTTGGGGGTGATGGTGACGATCATGCGCGGATGACTTCCGGTCCGTGGTTCTCGATCTGGGCGGTCTGCTCGTCGGTCAGTCCGGTGTCCGTGACCAGCACGTCGACCTGGTCCAGCGAGCCGAACCGGGCGAAGTGCCGGGCGCCGTACTTGGAGGAGTCGGCCACCAGGACGACGCGTCGCGCACCCGCGAGCATGGCCCGCTTGACGGCGGCCTCGGCGAGGTCGGGCGTCGACAGTCCGCCCTCCGGGGAGAAGCCGTTGGTGGCGACCACCGCGACGTCCGCGTGGATGTCGGCCAGGTCGCGCAGCGCCCAGGCGTCGACGGCGGCCTGGGTCCGGTGGCGCAGCCGCCCGCCGACGAGGTGCAGGGCGAGCGCGGGGTGGTCGGCCAGCCGGGCCGCGACCGGGAGGGCGTTGGTGACGACGGTGAGGGCGCAGTCCGGGGGCAGCAGTCCGGCCAGCCGGGAGACGGTCGTCCCGGCGTCCAGGATCACGCTGCCCTCGGCGGGCAGCAGGGCCAGGGCGGCCCTGGCGATGCGCTCCTTCTCGGCGGCGGCCGTGGAGTCCCGTTCGGCCAGGCCGGGTTCCAGGTGCAGGGCGCCGACGGGCAGGGCGCCGCCGTGCACCCGGTGCAGCAGGCCGGCCCGGTCCAGGGCGCTCAGGTCACGCCGGATGGTCTCCTGGGTGACACCGAAGTCCTCGGCCAGCGTCGGCACGTCCACCCGGCCCTGTTCCTGGGCGAGGTGGAGGATCTGTTGCTGCCGCTCGGGTGCGTACATGTGGGATTGGGTCCGTTTCATGTCCGTTCATGCCTGGTGAACGCAGAGCGTACGCCCTCCAGGCAGAAACGCAAGCGTTCGCTCCGCCATGGTCCACACCCTGAGATGCGCCCGAATGTGTTGACATCTCCTCGCAACCGGGCGTAGAACCAACCGGAACAACACGCCAACGGGTGTGAACCCACAGATCGCCCGGCCCCCGCGACCGCCCCCGTACCGCACCGGCCGGGCACCACCCGGCCCGGATCCCACCCGGGCCGACCGCCGTCCCCTCCCTCCCTCTCCCCCAAGGACCCCCATGCACTCGACCCAGGTCACCGTCGGCTCCAGCAGCGGCCTGCACGCCCGCCCGGCGTCACTGTTCGTCCAGGCCGCCACCGCCCGGCAGCCGGTCAAGGTCACCGTCGGCCGCCCGGGCCAGACCCCCGTCGACGCCCGCAGCCTGCTGTCCGTCCTCGCCCTGGCCGCCCGCCCCGGCGACGTCCTGGAGCTCACCGCCTCCGGCGACGGGGCCGAGGACGCCCTCCGGGCGCTCGCCGAACTGCTCGCCTCCGACCTCGACGCGGCGGCCTGACCGACCTGCCCCGGCCCGCGTGACGCGTCGCCGCACCGGAACTCCGTTTCGGCGACGCCTCGTTCGGTGCGTTGGCCGGGCCCACCGGCGCGGCGACGCCTCGCCCGGCGCGCTCGCCGTGCGCTCCGTCAGGCCACCGGCGCGCCGGTGCCCGCGATCACCTCGGGCCGCAGCAGGGCGGCGAGCCGCTCGGCCGGAAGCAGCCCCTTCTCCAGGACGAGCTCGGCCACACCCCGGCCGCTGGCCAGGGCCTCCTTGGCGATGTCGGTGGCGGCGGTGTACCCGATGTGCGGGTTGAGGGCGGTCACCAGCCCGATGGAGTTCTCGACGGTCGCGCGCAGCACCTCGGTGTTGGCGGTGATGCCGACGACGCAACGCTCGGCGAGAGTCAGGCAGGCGGCCCGCAGATGGGTGATCGACTCCGACAGCGAGTGCAGGATGATCGGCTCGAAGGCGTTGAGCTGGAGCTGCCCGGCCTCGGCGGCCATGGTGACGGCGACGTCGTTGCCGATCACCTCGAAGGCGACCTGGTTGACGACCTCGGGGATCACCGGGTTCACCTTGCCGGGCATGATGCTCGAACCGGCCTGCACCGGCGGCAGGTTGATCTCACCGAGGCCCGCGCGCGGCCCCGAGGACAGCAGGCGCAGGTCGTTGCAGCTCTTCGAGAGCTTGACGGCGATGCGCTTGAGCACCCCGGACATCTGGACGAACGCCCCGCAGTCCTGGGTGGCCTCGACCAGGTTGGCCGCCGTGACGAGGGGCAGCCCGGTGAGGTCGGCGAGGTGGCGGCGCGCGGACTCGGCGTACCCGGCGGGGGCGTTGAGGCCGGTGCCGATCGCGGTGGCCCCGAGGTTGATCTCCATGATCAGCTGGACGGCCTCCGCGAGCCGGCTGCGGTCCTCGTCGAGCATGACCGCGAACGTCGAGAACTCCTGCCCGAGCGTCATCGGCACGGCGTCCTGCAACTGCGTACGGCCCATCTTGAGCACGTCGCGGAACTCGACGGCCTTGCCGGCGAAGGCGTCCTGGAGCACGGCCATCGCGTCGAGCAGGCCGCGCACGGCGAAGACGGTCGCGATCCGGACCGCCGTCGGGTAGACGTCGTTGGTGGACTGGCCCAGGTTGACGTGCTCGTTGGGGTGCAGGTGCCGGTACTCCCCCTTGGCGTGTCCCAGCAGTTCCAGCGCCCGGTTGGCGATGACCTCGTTGGCGTTCATGTTGGTCGAGGTTCCGGCGCCGCCCTGGATGACGTCCACGACGAACTGCTCGTGCAGCCCGCCGCCCCGGATCTCCCGGCAGGCGGCGACGATCGCGGCGGCCTTCGCGGGCTCCAGCAGGCCGAGTTCCTCGTTGGCGAGGGCGGCGGCCTCCTTGACGGCGGCGAGCGCGTCGATCAGGTGCGGATAGGTGGAGATGGGCGTGCCCGTGATGGGGAAGTTCTCGGTGGCGCGCAGCGTGTGGACGCCCCAGTAGGCGTCGGCGGGGACGTCGCGGTCTCCGAGCAGGTCGTGTTCGCTGCGAGTGGCGGCGGTCATGGGGGTGCGGTCCTCTTCCTCGGTGGAACGGTGGAACGGTGGATCGGGTCAAACGGGGGCGGGCAGGGCCGACGGATCGAGCGCCGCCACCGGCCGGACGCCGCCGACGGGCCGGCCGCCGCCGGTCGTCGGCTCGCCCGCGAAGCCGGTGAGCAGCCCCGGTTCGACCCCCGCCAGGGCGAGCGCGGCCGCCGCCACCGGGACGCGCGCCCGGTTCGCCCCGTCGGCGATCTTCACCGCCACGGCTCGGCCGTCCGGCAGCGCGGCGACCTGCACGCCCTCGAAGCCGTCCTTGGCCAGCAGCCCGGGCACGGCGCGCATCAGCGCGGCCACGTCCCGGTCGGCGCCGGAGGCCATCTCCGGGTGCGCGCGCAGCGCGTCCGCCACCCGGAACTCGGGTGTCCCCCGCGCGCCGGTGGCGATGCGGGCGGCGGCGCGGGCGAGGCCGTGCAGCGAGACGGCGAACAGCGGGGTGCCGCAGCCGTCGACGCTGACCCGCGCGATGCGTTGACCGGTGAGTTCCTCGACGACCCCGGCGATCACCCGCTGGAGCGGGTGGGTGGGATCGTCGTAGTCCGCCGACGGCCAGCCGTTGAGCCGGCAGAGGTAGAGCATCGCGGCGTGCTTGCCCGAGCAGTTCTGGGCGAGCCGGGAGGGCGGGCGGCCCTCCCGGACCCAGGTGTCGCGGACCGCCGGGTGGTACGGCAGGTCCGGGACGTTGCGCAGGTCGTCCTCGCCGAGACCGGCCAGTTCGAGGATCCGCCGGGTGCCCGCGAGGTGGCGCTCCTCCCCGGAGTGGCTGCCCATCGCGAGGGCGAGCAGTTCGCCGTCGAGCGGCAAACCGGCCCGCACCATGGCGACGGCCTGGAGCGGCTTGAGGGCGGACCGCGGGTAGCAGGCGGCCTCGATGTCGCCCAGCCGGAACCGGACTTCGCCGTCGGCGTCGAGGACGACGACCGAGCCGTGGTGGACGCCCTCGATCATGCCGCCGCGGATGACGTGGGCGACGGGGGCGTGCCGGGGCTCGCGGATCGCGGGCGCGTCCGCGGGGGTGGTTCTGTGCATCACTGCCTCGCTGGGTGGTGGTTCGCTTGCTGCTCCGCCGGCCGGGCGGGCGGCCCTCGACAGCCGCGGGGTCGCCCCCGCACCGAAGGCCGCCGCCCGGGTCAGCCGTCGGACCGGGCGCCGTCGCGCGCGAGGCGGCGGCGGATCGCGTACCAGCCGGCCACCAGCGCGGCGGCGATCAGTGGTACGCAGAGCACGGTGGTGCGTCCGGCGCCGCCGTCGGCGTACATCAGGACCAGGACGGTGGCAAGGAAGGCCAGCGTCACGAGCTCGGTCCAGGGCGAGCCCGGCAGCCGGTAGGAGGGGCGGGTCAGTTCGCCGGCCCGGGTCTTCCGCCAGAAGAAGAGGTGACAGACCATGATCATGCCCCAGGTGGCGAGGATGCCGATCGCCGCGAAGTTGAGCACGATCTCGAACGCGTCCGCGGGCACCACGTAGTTGAGGCCGACGCCGAGGACGCACATGCCGCTGGTCAGCAGGATGCCGCCGTACGGCACCTGACTGCGGCTCATCCGGGCGGTGAACCGGGGGGCCGAGCCGCTCACGGCCATGGAGCGCAGGATGCGGCCGGTGGAGTAGAGGCCGGAGTTGAGCGAGGACATGGCCGCGGTGAGGACGACCAGGTTCATCACGCTGCCCGCCGCCGGGACGCCGATGTGGGACAGCACCGTCACGAACGGGCTCTGGCCGGAGCTGTACCTGTTCCAGGGCAGCAGCATCGACAGCAGGACGACCGAGCCGACGTAGAACAGGCCCACCCGCCACATGATCGAGTTGATCGCCTTCGGCATGATCTTCTCGGGGTTCTCGGTCTCCCCGGCCGTGACGCCGACGAGCTCCACCGAGGCGTAGGCGAAGACGACGCCCTGGATGATCAGCAGCATCGGCATCAGGCCGTTGGGGAAGATCCCGCCGTTGTCGGTGATCAGGGACGGGCCGGGGACGGCGCCGTCGACCGGGTGCCGGGTGACCAGCAGGAAGATCGCGATGCCCATGAAGACCAGCAGCGCGCCGACCTTGACGATGGCGAACCAGAACTCCAGTTCACCGAAGATCCGCACCGAGATGAGGTTCACCGTCAGCACCACGGCCAGGGCTATGAGCGCGATCACCCACTGCGGGATGTCGGAGAACAGGTGCCAGTAGTGGGTGTAGGTGGCGACGGCGGTGATGTCGGCGATGCCGGTGGTCGCCCAGTTGAGGAAGTACATCCAGCCCGCGGTGTACGCGCCCTTCTCCCCCAGGAACTCCCGGGCGTACGACACGAAGGCACCGGAGGACGGGCGGTACAGGACGAGCTCGCCGAGCGCGCGCACGACGAGGAAGGCGAAGACGCCGCAGACGGCGTACGCGACGAACAGGGAGGGCCCGGCGTCGGCGAGCCGCCCGCCCGCGCCGAGGAACAGGCCGGTGCCGATGGCACCGCCGATGGCGATCATGTTGACGTGCCGGGGCTTCAAGGACTTGCTGTAGCCGGCGTCACCGGCGTCGACGTGCCGGGTCGTGGGGGTGATGGGGGTCGTGGCGGTGGGGGTCGTCGTGGTGGTGGGGGTTGTGGGGGCGTTGGGGGTCGTGGGGCGCTTCTCGTCGTCGAGGAACTGCTCGCTCACGCCTCGGCTCTGCCTTCCGTGGGGGTCTCCGTGCGCCTGGGGTGCACGATGTCGGTGAGGGTCGCCTCGACGCGGTGGAGGTGGTGCGACATCGCCGCGACCGCGTCGGGCTCGGAACCGTCGACCAGCGCCTCGACGATCGCCCGGTGCTCGCAGTTGGACTGCTCGCGGCGATCGCCCAGCTCGTTGAGGAAGGCCGACTGACGCGCCAGTGCGTCGCGGATCTCCTCGATGACCCGGCGGAAGACCGGGTTGCGGGAGGCCTCGGCCACCGCCAGGTGGAAGACCGTGTCCAGCGCGACCCACGCGGTGGTGTCGGTCTCCCGCTCCATCCGGTCGAGCAGGTGGGTCAGGTGGTCCAGGTCCTCCGGGGTCCGGCGCAGCGCCGCGTACCCGGCGACCGGGATTTCGACGTGCCGACGCACCTCCAGCAGGTCGCTGGCCGCGTAGTCGCCGAAGGTCGGGTCGTCGACCGTGTTCGCCACGACGAAGGTGCCCTTGCCGGTCTTCGAGACGGTCAGGCCCATGGTCTGGAGCGCCCGGAGCGCCTCCCGCAGCACGGGCCGGCTGACCTCCAGCGTGCGGCACAGCTCCGCTTCGGAGGGGAGCTTGTCCCCCACGACGTACTCGCCGCGCTCGATGGCGCTGCGCAGGTGGCCGAACACCGCTTCCATCGCGCTCACGCGCCGGGGGGCCGACCCTGCTGTCTGGCTGTCTGACAGGTTCACAGGGCGATCCTGGGGCTTGCGGCCGGACGGTGTCAAGGTGTTGAGAGCGCTCACATGAGAACGCTCACAGGTCCGTCGGTGCCCGACGGCTCACGCGCGCCGGGCACCTCGGGCCTCCGCTCAGCGGGCGATCGGCAGGACGGACGTGGGCTCGGTGACCACCAGGGGCTCCCCGGCCGGGCCCAGCCGGCCGGTGGACGGGTCGCGGTGGAAGGCCGTGACCGTGTTCGAGCGCTGATTGGCGCAGAAGAGCAGCCGGCCGTCCGGGGTGAGCGCGATGTCGCGCGGCCAAGTCCCGCCGCAGGGAACGGTGGTGAGCAGTTCCACGGTCGCGCCGTCGTCGCGCACGGCGTACACCGAGATCGCGTCGTCGCCACGGTTGGTCGTGTAGAGGAAGCGGCCGTCACCCGACATCCGGACCGCGGCGGCGGAGTTGGCGTTCGGCGCGCCCGGATCCCGTCGGGTCTCCACCTCGGCGACCGGTTCGAGGCGGCCGGAGAGCGCGTCCCAGGTGCACACCGTGAGGGTGGAGGAGAGTTCGTTCAGGACGTGGGCGTACCGGGCCGACGGGTGGAACACCAGGTGCCGGGGGCCGCGGCCCGACGGCAGTTGCACCGTCCGGTGGGCGCTGAGCGGGCCGTCGTCCGGATCGAAGGCGTAGACGTACACCCGGTCGGTACCGAGATCGGTGCACAGCAGGAACCGCCCGTCCGGCGAGGGGGCCGCCATGTGGGCGTGCGGGGAGGTCAGCAGGTCCCCGGAGGCCTCCCGGCCGGGGTGCCGGATGGTCTGTACCGGCGCGGCGGTGGCGACCGTGCCGTCGGCGCCGGTGGGGACGGCCGAGAGGACGCCGTCGCCGTAGTGGGCCACGAAGACGTGCGAACCGCTGGGGTGGACCGCGATGTGGCACGGGCCCGCACCACCGCTGGCAGCGGCGGCGGGCGACCCCTCTCCCTCGGCCCCCGAGTCCGTTCGAAGGGAGACGACCCGTCCGGCCGCCTGTTCCAGGACGGCGTGGACGACTGCCCGGCCGGGGTCGACCGCCGCGTAGGAGGGGTGGTCCAGCGGCAGGGTGCGGAGGAGGCTCATGGCGCCGGTGCCGTCGTAGCTGACCGTGCACAGCCCCGCGCCGGGAACGTCCGCCGGGGCGGCGCTGCCGATGACCAGCAGTCCGCCGGGCGACGTGGTCGGAGGGTGGTTCACGAAAGGCCTGCTCTCTGCTCTCCGGGTGCCATCGTCTCGGTGGCACCGGGGCCGTGAGGTGGGGGCGGGGAGTGCCGAAGTCTATCCGGCACCCGAACGCGCCGGCACACCCGTCGAGCGGCTGGAGCGGCACGGCAACTGGGCTTTCCGACCGGCCGTTTGACGGCCCTGTGGCAGGTCGGGCGCCGGCCCGGCTCCCGCGTCGACACCCGCGCCGCCCGAGCCGGTGACGCCCCTCCGCCCAGCGCTTGTGATGATGGACGCGTCGACCCGGGTCGTCGTTATCACCGCAGGTGAACGGCCGTGTGCTGACCGTCGAGGCCATCGGTCGGGCGCGGACGGACGACCCCGGCGTCGACACGGCTGCGCTCGGCCGCCGACGCACCTTCGTCCCGGCTCCCCGACGAGCGGACCGGCAGGTGCGTACCCCCACGAGCCCTGAGCAGCCGGCCCCGCCCACCCCGGTCCCTTGGAGCGCTCCCCCATGTCCCTGCTCGCTTCCCCCGCCCCTGTCCTCACCCCGGCCGCCACGGCCCTCGGCACACCCCCCGCACCGGGCCTGCCTGCCGCTCCGGCCGCCCTGGGCGCCCCGGCACCCCGGTTGACCAGCACCGTCGCCAAGGAGTACGTCCACCGGGCCTGCCACGCCGAGGTCTTCATCACCGGCAGCGAGCCGCTCGGCGACAGCGCGTTCACCGTCACCGCCCAGTGGCCGCGGGCGCACACCTTTTTCAGCACCCCGGACGGGACCCGGTACGACCCGATGCTCGCCGCCGAAACGGTTCGCCAAGCCGGGCTCTACCTCGCCCACAGCCGGTACGACATCCCGCTCGACCACAGATTCCTGATGTGGAACCTCGACTACACCGCCCGCACCCGCCGGCTGTCCATCGGGGCGACACCCACCGACCTCACCATCGAGGCCAGACTCCTCCCCCGGCCCCGGCGCACCCGCAGCACGATCGACTTCACCTTCACCGCGACCGTCCGCCGCGGCCCCCACCTGGCCGCGACCGGCGAGGCCCGCTTCACCACCGTGCCGGACTCCACCTACCGTCGGCTGCGCGGCGCCCGCCCCGCGAGCGGCCCGATACCGGTCGCGACTGCGGCAGGGGCCTCCCGGCCCCTGCCACCGGCCCTGGTCGGCCGGGTCCGGCCCTGCGACGTCGTCCTGACCCCGACCGGCACCCCCGGTACCTGGTACCTCACCCCGGACCTCCGGCACCCGATCCTCTTCGACCACGCCGGCGACCACATCCCCGGCATGGTGCTGCTGGAGGCCGCCCGCCAGGCCGCCAACGCCCTCACCGCCCCGGCCACCGTCGCCCCGTCCACCGCCGCCACCACCTTCCACCGCTACGCCGAACACGACGCGCCCACCACCGTCACCGCCCGGCACACCCCCGGCGAGGAGCCGGGCACCGTCACCACCACCGTGACCGGACACCAGCACGGCGAGCCGGTCTTCACCACGGTCCTCACCGGCCGACCCGACCGGCACTGACCCGCACACCACGGGCGGGCACGGGCACAGCCCCGGTACGGCACGGCCCCGGCAGAGCCCCAGCACGGCCCGTCCGGCTCCCGGTCGGACGGGCCCGCGCAACCGTGACCGACGATCCGTCAACTCCCTTGGGCAGCAGTACTTCCGAGCCGACCGAGCGAACGGTCGGGGAGGACGAGGAGGAAGAGCAGGGCCGCACCGCCGAACATGAACAGCGCGAGGTGGTGCAGCCCGGCCGTGGTGGCGCCGTGCGGGAAGAAGGCCGCGTTCGCGGCCGAGGCGGCCATCGCCCCGAGGTACATGAAGGTCCGCAACAGCCCGGCCGCGGAGGCGATGGCGGCCGGGTCGGCCTGGTGGTAGAGCGCGGTCTGGTTGCCGAGGCCGATCAGCCCCTGCGGGATGCCCGCCAGCACCCCGACGGCGATCAGCAGCACCGGCGTACTCGCCGACCCCGCCGTCAACAGGGCCGCGCAGGCGGCCATCTGGACCGCCGCGCCGACCACCAGCTTGCCGCGCACCGCCGCACGGCGACCGGTCGCACCGGAGACCGCGAGGGCGGTCAGCGAGAGCGGCAGCAGCACCAGCCCGGCGGAGGCGGCACTCAGACCTCGCCCCTGCTCCAGCCACTGGGTGTAGCCGTACAGGAAGGCGTAACTCGCCGTGTAGCCGAGCACCTGGCGCAGGTAGGTGGCGATCAACGGACGGTTACCGGCCAGGGCCCGCAGGTCGATGAACGGGCTGCGGGCCCTGGTCTCCCGGAGCACGAATCCGGCACCGGCCAGGACCGCGAGCACCGGCAGGTACCAGCGCTCCGCCCCGGGGCGCATCACGAACAGCATCAGCGCCAGCAGGAGGACGGCGAACAACGCGATCCCGGCCCGGTCCAGCCGCTCCCCGCCGTCCCGGCGCGGCCCGGCGACGGGCAGCCGGGCGGAGCCGAGCACCAGACAGGCCAGCGACAGCGGGACGTTGACGGCGAAGATCGTCCGCCAGCCGCCCAGCCCGATCAGCAGGCCGCCGAGTGTCGGCCCGATCACGGCGATGGTCTGGTTGGCGACGGCGAGCGCCGTCAGCACCCCGGTGGGGCTGTTCCGCCCGGTCCGCTCGGCCTCGCTGCGGGTGAGGTGCATCGCGGCCGGATACGCGGCGGAGGTGCCGATCCCGAGCAGCACCCGGGCGACGACCAGCACTCCGAGAGTGGGCGCGAGCACGCCGACCAGGCCGGCCAGGCCGACCAGCGCCGTCCCGGCCAGGTAGAGCCGGCGCGGCCCGTAGGTGTCCACCAGCCGACCGATCACCGGCTGGCCGACGGCGGTGGCGAGGTAGAGCCCGCTCACCAGCCAGGCCGTCTCGGCGGGCGGCGCCCCGAAGGCGGTGCCGACGGGCACCAGGGCCACCGCGATCATCGAGGAGTTGATCGGGTTGAGCACCGAGCCCAGCACCATCGGGGCGAGCAGTCGGCGGTTGAAGCCGTCGCCGGGCCCGGTCGGCCCATCGGACCCGGTGGGCGCTCCCGCCCGGGCCGGGGCCGACGGCTCCGCCGCCCGCTCGGCACCCTGGCGCCGGGAGCGCAACCGTGCCAGCAGCATCGACGGGCCGGTCACCGCTGGCTCAGCCGGCTCGACCGGTTCGACCTGCTTGACCGGCTCGACCGGTTCAGGCGGTCCAGCAGGGGCAGCGCCGCCAGTACGGTGGCGCGCTCGGCCTCGCTCAACTCCTCCTCCAGGGCCATGGCCAGCCACTCCTCACGGGCCCGGCGGCTGTCCGCGATCCACTCCAGCCCGGTCGCGCTGAGGTCCACCACCTGGCGCCGCCCGTCCTCGGGATCGGGGCGGCGGGCGACCAGCCCGTGCGCCTCCAGCGCGGCCAGCGTGGCGGCCATCGACTGCGGCCGGACCCGCTCCGCCGCGGCCAGCGCACTCGCGGCGGCCGGCCCGTCGGTGATCAGGCGGTTGAGCACCGCGGTCTGGGAGGGGGTGAGCCCGCTGGCGCCCTGCCCCTTCTCCTGGAGGGTCCGGCGCAACCTGCTGAACACCGCCCGGAGCTCCCGGGCGGCCAGCGCGGCCGTGTCGACGGGGGTCTGCGGAACGGCGTGGGACTCCGGAACGGCGTGGGTTTCCGGAACGGCCGGGGCGGTTCGCTGCTCGGTCACCGCTCCACGGTAATTTCATCAGCCCAAACTGTCCAGCCTTGCTGTACATCTGCCGCTGGGCCGGCGCCACGCGGACGACCCGCACCCGGCAGCACCGCCCACCCGGACGGTCCGGATAATGGCGTCATGATCGACAAGCAGCTCCGCGTCGTCCTCGCCGAGGACTCGGTGATCCTCCGCGAGGGGATGGTCGAGCTCCTGACCGCCCGTGGCTGCGCGGTGGTCGCCACCGCCGGCACCGCCCCCGAACTGGTCGCCGCCGTCGCCGAGCACCGGCCCGAGGTGGCCGTGGTGGACATCCGGATGCCGCCCACCCACACCGACGAGGGCATCCGGGCCGCGGTCGAGATCCGGGCCACCGCACCCGGGGTCGGCATCCTGGTCTTCTCCCAGCACGTGGAGACCGCCTGGGCCGCCCGGCTACTGGCCGGCGGCGCCGCGGGCATCGGCTACCTGCTCAAGGAACGGGTGGCCCGCACCTCCGAGTTCGTGGAAGCCCTGCACCGGGTCGCCGCGGGCGGCACGGCACTCGACCCGGAGATCGTCAACGGGCTGATGCACGGCGGACGGCGCAACCGGGTGGACTCGCTCACCGCCCGCGAGCGCGAGGTGCTGGAGCTGATGGCCCAGGGCCACTCCAACCGCTCGATCGCGGGACGGCTGGTGGTCTCCGACCGCGCCGTGGAGAAGCACGTGGCCGCCGTGTTCACCAAGTTCGACCTGCCCGCGACGGACGCGGACAACCGCCGGGTCAAGGCCGTACTGGCCTACCTCGCGGAGACCACGGCCTGAGCGGCCCGACCGCCCGCCCGGTCTGGCCTCCCGCCCGGTCTGGCCCCCGCACCGCCCGCCACAGCACCTGCCACAGCGCCCGACGCGGCGCCCGGCCGATCGCCGGGCGCACCGCCGGGCAGGCGGCCGGGCGGGCGGCCTCACAGCCTGCTCGGCAGCTCCGCGGTGACCACCGTCGGCCCGCCGGGCGGGCTGTCCACCCGCAGCCTCCCGTCCACCGCCGCGAGGCGCTCGGCCAACCCGGCCAGCCCCGTCCCCGCACCGATCCCGGCGCCCCCGCGCCCGTCGTCGCGCACCGCCAGCCGGACCCGGCCGTCGACCGCACTCGCCGTCAGGTCGACCGCCCGGGCCCCGCTGTGCTTGGCGACGTTGGTGAGCAGTTCGGCCGCGCAGAAGTAGACCGCGCGCTCGATCACCTCCGCCGGCCGCTCCCGCAGGTCCAGCCGGAGCGTCACCGGCACCGGCGAGGTCGCGGTCAGCGCGGGCAGTGCCTCGGCCAGGCCGCCGTCCAGCGCCACCGGGTGGATGCCCCGGGTCAGCCGGCGCAGCCCGGTGATGGTGTCGTCGGTCTGGCCGCGCGCCCGGTCGACGAGGGCGCGCAGCCGCCCGAGGTCGGCACCGCTCCCGGCGCCGCTCGCGACACCGGCCCCGGCCCCGGCCCCGGCAACAGCCCTGCCCTCGCCCCCGGACGCCT
Organism: Kitasatospora sp. NPDC040550; assembly: GCF_055594965.1. NCBI lineage: Bacteria > Bacillati > Actinomycetota > Actinomycetes > Kitasatosporales > Streptomycetaceae > Kitasatospora > Kitasatospora sp. NPDC040550. Next base: position 180,746 of record NZ_JBVIWC010000001.1, read on the forward strand.
CCGCCCCGCCGAGCGCGTCGTCCGCCAGCGAGAGGGTGATGGCGAGCGCGACCAGCTGCGCCTGGGTGCCGTCGTGCAGGTCGCGTTCGAGCCGCCGCAGCCGGTCCGTGTTCTCGGCGAGCAGGGTGGCACGGGCGTGCTCCAGCTCGCGCACCCGCTGCTGCGACCGCACCGGTCCGAGCAGCGCCCGGGCCAGCGCGCGGTTGGCCCCGCTCAGGGCCCGCAGTACGGCCGGTACGGCGGCCAGCACCGCGAGCCCCACCGGCGGCCCCGCGACGTCCAGCCAGTCGACCGGTCGCGGCCCGGGCTCCAACAGCCGTACCCAGAGCGGGAAGCCCGCCAGCCACACCGAACTGAGCGGCAGCCCGACCACGGTCAGGAAGCCGAGCGCGCCGAGCGGCAGCCGCAGCAGCAGGTAGAGCAGCGCCCGCCACGCGACCGGATCGGTCAGGACGGCCCGCCCCCGGGCCAGCAGCCCCGGGGGCCGCACCGGCGCCGGTGGCGCGGCCACCCGTTCGCCCAGCAGCCGCCCGACCAGCCGCCGGTGCAGCCCGCCGATCCCGCGCGCCCCGGCCAGGGCGGCGGCGACGAACGGCAGCCCCAGGACGGTGAGCGAGAGCAGGGCCCCCGCGTAGAGGACGGCCACCGCGTAGACGCCGCCCAGCACACCGAGCGGCAGTCCGAGGACGGCGAACGCCACCTCACCGCCCCGCACCGACAGTCCGCACCGCCACCGAGTCACCACGTGCCCCACCGTTCACCGATCAACCGAACCCCAGCATCCCTCAGCCACCACCGGATCCGCCGCACGCCCGGACCCTCCGTCACCGCAGGCCACCTCACGGCCCCGAACCTCCCCTCACCTCAGCCGTCCTCGGCCGTCCAAAGCCGTCCTCGATCGCCCTCCTCTCGCTCACCCCCGCTCCCCGCCCACCTCCTCCACCGCGCGCCCGCCGATCGCCCAGAGCCCCGTGCCGACGATCCCCGGCACCGTCAGCAGCGCCGCGCCCGCCACCACCCAGCCACAGGCGGCGCCCGGCACCACCGGCAGCAGTGACCCGGTCACCGCCCGACTGAACGCCCCGGTCGCCGCGGCCGCCACCGCCGCACCGAGCAGCACGCCCACCGCCGTGGTCAGGACGGCCTCGACGAGCAGCATCCGCAGCAGCTGCCGCCGCGTCGCCCCCACCAGCCGGAGCAGCGCGAACTCGCGCCGGCGGTCGGCGGTCAGCGCGACCAGGGTGTTGACCGTGGAGACCGCCGCGAAGCCGGCCAGCAGGCCCAGCTCCGCCTGCCGCAGCCAGACGTCGCTGGCCTTGGTGACGCTGGTCGTGGCCCCCGTCGCCAGGGCCGCGCGCTCCGCCGTGCGGGTCATGATCAGCATGGTGGCCGAGAGCCCGACCAGCAGCGCGACCGGGACCACCGCCGAGGAGAGCCGGACCGCGTAGCCGCGCAGGTTGGCGTCCGCCAGCCAGCCGACCCGGGGCAGCAGCGCCCGGACGGGGGCACCGAGCACCGCCACCGGCAGCCGGGCCGGCACCGGCCCCAGCAGGGCGACCGCGACCAGCAGCACCAGAGCGCCGAGCAGGGCCGCCTGCCCCGCCTTGTCCAGTTCCCCGGCCGGTCGGCTGCCGGCCAGCCGCAGCAGGAGGCCGCCGCCCGCCAGCACCGCCCCGCCGACCAGCAGCCGCAGCACGCCCGTCCACCGTTGCCCGACCGCGCTGTCGGTCAGCGCGGCCGCCGGGGCGGGCCGGGTGATCCGCCGGACCGTTAGCGCGGTGGCCGCCAGGCCGACCAGCAGCGCCACCGCGAGCGCGATCAGCACCGGCACCGGTGTCCCGGGTATCCGCAGCCCGGGTGCGGCCATCCCGCGCCGTTGCAGCGCGGCGAGGAAGGCCCGGGCGGCGAAATGGCCCGCCGCACCGGCCGGAACGGCCGCCACCAGCACCGTCGCCGTGACCTGGAGGCGCACCAGCCGTCGGATCTGGCGGGGCGTCGCCGCGACCGTGCGCAACAGGGCGAGGTCGCGGTGCTGCTGGCGGAGGGTGAACCCGAGCGCGTTCACCACCACGAACAGCGCGACCAGGACGGCGATCTCACCGAAGGCCCCGGCGATCACCAGCAGCCCGGGCCCGGCCACCGCCGCCCGCGCCACCGGGGCCGGCGCCGTGACCTGGGCGGCGACCAGGGAACCGAACAGCGTCACCGCCGCCACCGCCAGGAACAACGCCGCCGCGAGCCCGGCGAAGGCCGCCGGCCGGCGCCTGATCTGACCGACCGCCAGGGTCGGCACGGAACCGCCACGCATCGCCCTCACCCGCCCAACCTGCTGAGCCGCTCGCCGACCTGCGCCGCCGTCGGCCGGTCCAGTTCGTCCACCAGCAGGCCGTCCGCCAGCAGCAGCACCCGGTCCGCGTAGCCGGCCGCCACCGGATCGTGGGTGACCATCACGCACGTCCGCCCGTCCTCGTCCACACCCGCGCGCAGCAAGTCCAGGACGTCGCGGCCGGTCGCCCGGTCCAGCGCGCCGGTGGGCTCGTCGGCGAACAGCACCTCGGGCCGGGCGGCCAGGGCACGGGCAATGGCCACCCGCTGCTGCTGGCCGCCGGAGAGCCGGCCCGGCCGGTCCCGCTCCCGCCCGGCCAGCCCCACCCGGGCCAGCGCCTCCCGCACCCGGGCCCGCTCCGGCGGGTGCCCGGCCAGCCGCCCGGGCAGTTCGACGTTCTGCGCGACCGTCATCGCGGGCATCAGGTTGAAGGCCTGGAAGACGAACCCCACCCTGGTGCGCCGCAGTTCGGCGAGCCGCCGTTCGGGCAGGCCGGACACCTCCGTACCGCCCCAGCGGACGGTGCCCCGGGTAGGGCGGTCCATCCCGGCCAGGCAGTGCAACAGGGTGGTCTTGCCGGAGCCCGAAGGCCCCATCACCGCCGTGAAGGTGCCCGGCGCGAAGGCCACGGACACCCCTCGCAGCGCCCGGACGGCGGCCGCGCCGCGCCCGTACTCGCGGTGCAGCCCCTCGCCACTGAGCGCCGCCCCCGTCACCCCGCCGTACGCCGCCCGGTCGGCGGCTGTCGTCATCCCGTTCATGTCCCCAATCCTGGACATCCGGGACGACCGGGTCGATTGTGCTGGCACCCCAATCCGGGGTTCGGAAAACCGAACCCCGCAGGTGGTGCTAGGAGGTGTCGGGTGGCACAGGTCGGATCAGCGCGGGCCCGGCCTGAGCCACCCGACACCCCCCATGCGCCCCCTCGGGCCCCGTGCCGACCACCGCGTGGGCCACCGTGTGGGCCACCGCGTGGTCCGCCGGTACCTGATCCGCCGCCATCCGCTGCCTCTCCGGTTCGCCCCCGCTGCCCCTCCGGTTCGCCCCCGCTGCCCCGCACCGGGCCTACGGCGGCTCGCGCTCCGTGACGCCTGCCACGGCGGGACGGACTCCCGTCGGCGGGCCCGAGGAGGAATCATGATCGGGTGACCATCGACCTGCTGCCCGGTGAAGGCGTCCGCCTGCCGGCCCCGCTACCCGAACTGCGCTTCGGCCTCGGCGAGGAGGCCGTGCGCGCGCTGCTGGCCCCGCACGGCGAGCTGCTGCCGGACGGGGTGCACCCGGCCTTCGTCTGCGGCACCGGCTGGGCGCTGGGCTTCGGACTCCCCGGGGTGGGCGTCACGCTGTCCGGGGGCGAGGACGGCGGCCTGGAGGGGGTCTCGGTGGGCCTGAACCGGCACGACGACCGGCCCGCCTGCCCGGTCGGCTACCTCGGGATCGACGTGTTCGGCTGGCCGGCCCGGGAGTTGGCCGAGGCCCTGCGCGCCCAGGGCCTGCCGGTACCGGACCCGGAGCACGGCACGCTGCGCCACCACGAGCTGTACCTCCACGCGAGCAGCGGCCGCCCACCCCGCCCGGCCCCCGGCCGCAAGGCCCGCCACGAGGCGCCCTACCACTTCGACTTCGTCTCTCTCCACCGCACCACCACCACCGAGGCCGCCCGATGAACCCCCCGCAGTCGACCCCGCAGTCGACCGGCCCGCGCCCCACCGGCCCGCACCCCACCGGCACCGCCACCGGCCCGTACGACGCCGCCTTCCTCCCCCGCTTCGAGCTCTCCGCCCGCCCCGCCGAACGGCCGATCACCGAGCCGGTCGCCAAGCTCGGCGGCGAGCCCTGCTGGCTGGCCGAGCCCACCTGGCCGCTGGCCCCCGGCACCGGCGAGCCCCTGGTGTTCATCGGCCAGTTCCCCGTGCCCGGCGAGGAGTTGCGGCTGGCCTACCTCTTTCTGGAGGAGGACGAGCTGATCATGGGCGGCCGAAACCCGGAAGCCGGCGACGGCGTGCTGCTCGTCCAGCCGGGCGGCCGGGTCCCGTCCTTCGCCGTCATCGGCCCGCCCGGCACCCGGGGCCGCACGCTCTGGCGCTACGATCCCGACACCGACGGAACCGTCCCGGTCGAGTTCCACCTCGACCTGCTGCCGCTGCCGGCCGAGTCGGACCGGTCGATGGACCAACGGGCCGCTTTCCAGCGGTACTTGCGCCAGGAGGGCCCCGAGACCCCGTTCCCGGACGGCGACCACGTGCACGACCACCTCGGCGGCCTCCCGTCCTTCCCGAACGGTGAGGCCCGGGTGTCCGCGCCCTGGCAGTTCCTCTTCGCGCTCTCGGACGCCCCCGACGACGACGATCCGTACTTCCTCAACTTCGGCTACGGCGTCGGCTCCGGCTTCCTCAGCCCGGACGGCCTGGAGGGCCGCTTCTCCTGGGAAGCCCCGTGACGACCCCGAACGCCGCCGAACGCCCCGCCCACCCACCGGTCACCAACCCCTCCCACCCCACGAAGGAGTCAGCATGACCACCACCCCCCTCACCGTCGCCGTCCTCGGCCCCGGCGGCGTCGGCGGCCTGATCGCCGGTCTGCTCGCGCGCGACGGCCACCGGGTGATCTGCCTGGCCGGCGAGCGGACCGCCGCCGTCCTCGCCCAGGACGGACTGCACGTGCGCAGCACCCAGTTCGGCGAGTTCACCGCCCGGGTCGAGGCCGCGACCGAGCTCCGCGAGCCGGTCGACGCCGCCTTCGTGACCGTCAAGGAGACGGCCCTGACCCCCGCGCTCGACCGGATGCCACCGCAGACGCTCGGCACCGGCATCGTGGTACCGCTGCTCAACGGCCTGGACCACATGGCACTGCTGCGCGGGCGCTACCCGGCCGGGCAGGTGGTGGCCGGCACGATCCGGGTCGAGGCCACCCGTACCGCGCCGGGCCGGATCGAGCACACCAGCCCGTTCGCGGCCGTGGAACTCGCCGCTCCGGTGGCGGAGTTCGCCGAGCGGCTGCGGCACTCCGGGCTGGACGTCACGCTGCGCGAGGACGAGACCGCGATGCTCTGGAGCAAGCTCTCCTTCCTCGCGCCCTTCGCCCTGCTGACCACCCGGCACGCCGACGGCGTCGGCGTGGTGCGCACCGAGCACCGGGCCGAACTGCTCGCCGTCCTGGACGAGATCACCGCCGTCGCCGACGCGGTCGGCGCCCCGGCGGACGCGCGGGCGCTGCTCGCCGCCTTCGACCGGATCCCCGCCGGGATGAAGTCCTCGATGCAGCGGGACGTCGAGGCGGGCCGGCCGACCGAGCTCGACGCGATCGGAGGCGCGGTGCTGCGGGCCGCCGAGGCCCACTCCGTCCCCACCCCGGCCATCGCCCGGCTGGTGCGCGAGCTGTCCTAGCCGGTACGCACCACCTCGAACCCCCGTCGCCGAACCTCAGTCGTCGAACCCCCGTCGTCGAACTCCCGCCACCGAAAGACCGTGCGGACCAGCGACGGGCGTTCGAGGCCCACGGCCGGGCCCGGTTGCGGGGCGGTCGGGCACCGGAGTAGAACTCGTCGGGTGACCTCACCCGACCACCGCACCGCTCCCGCGTGGAGCCATGTCGAGGACTTCCTGCGCGCCCACGAGGCCGACCGGATCCCGCACCCGGGCGGCACCCTGCTGGACCACCTGACCCGGGTGGCGGCCCGGTTGGCCGACTGGGGCACCGAGTCCGCCGTCCAGGTGGCCGGGCTCTGCCATGCCGCGTACGGGACCGACGGGTTCGACGGCGCCCTGCTGGCCCTGGACGAACGGGCCGTCCTGGTCGAGCTCCTGGGCGACCGCGCCGAGGCGATCGTCTACCTGTACGCCAGCTGCGGCCGGGCCGCCGTCTACCCGCGCCTGGGCCGGGACGAGGCGCCGCTGTTCCACGACCGGTTCACCGGGGAGGACCACACCCCACCGGAGGAGGACCTGCGGGCCTTTCTCGCCATCACGGCCGCCAACGAGCTCGACGTGCTCGTCCACAACGCCGACCTGGCCGCACGCTACGGGCCCGGCCTGTCCGAACTCCTCTCCCGCAGCCGCACGTTGCTCCCGCCGACCGCCTGGCAGGACTGGCAGGACTGGCGGAGCGGGCAGAGCTGGCACCACCAGCGCACCTGACATCCCGTCACTCCCGCACCCGCAGCCGAGACTTCCCCGGCCGTTCACCCGCCCCACCGGAACCACCGCGCGCGCACGGGGCGTTCTAGGACGCGGGAGGGATACAGACATGACAAAGAAGCCGTACCGCCTTGCCGCCACCGCGCTCGTCCTGCTCGTGGCGTCCCCCTTGTTCACCGCGTGCAAGAACACCGACCAGGCTCTCGACTGCGGAAAGCGGGCGATCAGCCTCACCGGCGACGTCCAGGACCTCACCGACTCCGCGCTCAACGTCGGCCAGATCACCGACGAGAGCCGGCGCAAACACACCGTCACGGCCCTCAAGAAGATCGTCGAGGACGCCAAGAAGATCCGCCAGGACGGCGACGGCACGGTGGACGCGGCGGCCGACAAGCTGTCCAAGGCCGTGGACAACGCCCAGACCGCCGTCTCCCAGGGCAAGGAGCCCGACTTCGGTCCGATCGGCGACGCCGCCGGCGGGCTGACCAGGGCCTGCGCCGGAGCCTGACCCCCGCTCAGCCCGCCACTCGGGCCGGGAGCGCCGAACCGCCGCGCGCTCCCGGCACCCCCACCGCCCGAGCATCCCCACCGCCCGAGCGCCCCCGGAGCCCCCGGCCTGTCGCCACCGCCCCGAGGGCCCGCAACCGGTAGGAATGGGCATCGGACCGAACCGCACCCCGGAGGCACCGGTGAACCACCCGATCCTCGACCAGATCCGCCGCCTGCGCGCCGAGTTGGCCCCCGGCGACACCGCGCCCGCCCTGGTCACCGCGCTCACCGAGGGCACCGCCCCGCTCTCCGCGGTGGCCGAACTCGCCGCCCAGCAGCAGCGGATCATCACCTCGGACCGGCGCAGCCTGCTGCTGCTCGCCACCCGCTGCGCCGACCGGCCGCTCGGCGCCTGGTTCGTCACCCTCGCCGGGGGCGAGAGCGCCGCGCTGCGCACCCTGCCCGCCCTGGCCGCGGCCTGCGGCCCGGACCGCCGGGCGGTCGCCGCCCGGGCGCCGCTGCCCGGCTGCCAGGCCTACCCGTCCTACCTCGCCTGGCTCGCCCTGAACGCCCCGCCGCCGGCGGCGGCCGCCGCCCTGGTGGCCAACTTCGCCGCCTGGGGCAGCTACTGCGCCGCCATCGCCTCGGCACTGCGCCGCCACCACGGCTTCTCCGACGAGGCCTGCGCCTTCTTCGACTTCTTCGCCCAGCCGGCTCCCGAACTGGAGCAGCAGGCCGCCGACGCCCTCGGGCCGGACCCACTGGACGACCGCACGCTGACCGCCGCCCGGGAGTACGGCCTGCTGCTCCAGGCCTACGAGCACCTGTTCTGGGACACCCTCGGCGGATGACTCACGCCTGCCGGTGCGGCTTCCCGCTGACCGTCCGGCAGTAGATCATCCGCCCGTTCGCGTCGTGGGTGCTCCGGCCCAGGTCGTCGTCCCGGCAGAACTGCCCGGCCACGAAGGTCCGCGCAGAAGCGCAGAAGCGGAGAAGCGGAGAAGGCGCAGAAGGCGGAGGCAACCCCCGGGGCCGCAACGCCCGCGACGCCATGAGCGCGCGCCGGGACGGGCGTGATGAATCAGGCGTCTCGCAGTGTCCCCTCCTCCATCGCCTTCCGGAGCGACAGAGGCCGCATGTCCGTCCACACCTCCTTGATGTACGCCAGGCATTCCTCCTTGTTGCCGGACTTACCGGCGTCCCGCCAGCCCGCCGCGAACTCCTTGCCCGCCGGCCAAATGGAGTACTGCTCTTCGTGGTTGATGACGACCGTGTAGATCGTCTTGTCTTCATCCTCAGTGGACATTCCGAACTCCTTCTATCTGGTTACTCGGTGGCCGCTGGCGAGTATGCCCCTGTGATCACCAGGCATGGCACAGGTCATTCCATCGGGTGATCCATAGCCGAATTCCTTGACAGGTGCCGGGCGTTGCAGCCGGGAGTGCGGGCCGAGTGACCCCCGAGCAGTGCCGCATCCTGACCGCTGGTACGAGCTGCGCGACAACGCCGTTCCCGAGGGCCCCAACGACCCCCGGGACCTGGGGCGCTTGCCCCAGGCCCGGCCCCGAACTGGAGCAGCAGGCCGCCGACGCCCTCGGGCCGGACCCACTGGACGACCGCACCCGGGGCCGCCGCCCGGGGGTACGGCCTGCCGCTCCGAGCCTATGAGCACCTGCCCCGGGACACCCTCGGCGGATGACTCACGCCTGCCAGTGCGGCTTTCCGCTGACCATCCGGCAGTAGATCATCCGCCCGTTCGCGTCGTGGGTGCTCCGGCCCAGGTCGTCGTTGCGGCAGAACTGCCCGGCCGCGTAGCAGTTGCCCGCGTTGGAGCGGATCTCGCACTCGGTACCGGCCGCCGCCTGGGTGTGCTGCGGCTGCGGGTCGTTCGGCGGCTGGGCGGTGGTCACCTTGGGCTGCGGCTTGGCGGACGGTGTCTGCGGGTGCGCGGCGGGCGGGGTGGACGGCGGCGGCGCGGGGACCGTCGGGCTCGCGGGCGCGGCCGAGGTCGGCGCGGCGGCACTCGGGGTGGCCGCGACGCTCGGGGAGGAGGTCGGCGTGGTGTCCGCCGCCGACGGGTCGCAACCGGTCAGCGCCAGACCGACAGTGAGGACGAGTCCGGCGAATCCGGCCAGGCCGGCTGTTCTGCGACGCCCGGATATCGGTGAAGCCATGAAGGGGGAACGCTCCGTTCCGTAGGTCCGTACGGATGAGGCGTGCGATTCAAGCAGAACCCGCACACGCCACGAGCACGGTTTCCCCACTCGTTGGCGGATCGAGATCTTCCGATCACCCGACGCGACCGAGCACCGCCCCGAACGCCCGCACCCCCGCAGGGGTATAGCGCCGGAGCGCGGGGCGTTACGACATGTTCCGGACATGCCAAGTGAGTCGCTACGGTTCCGGCAACCCCCACACCGAACGAGGAGACCCCATGCTCCGAATCCGTGCGCTCGCCGTCGCCGCAGCCTTCGCGACCGTCGCGCTCACCGCAGCACCCGCCGTCAGCGCCCCCGCTGACGACCCGTCCATAGCCGCCGCCCTGGCCGCCGCCCCCACCCGCACCGCGGCCGTGCCGACCGCCCTGCTGCACGCGATGCGGCGCGACCTCGGGCTCGCCCCGCAGGCCGCCGCCGACCGGATCGCCCGCGAGGGCCACGCCACCGCCGTCCAGCGCGCCCTCACCCAGGCGCTCGGCGACCGCTGGGCCGGCGCCTGGATCGACGGACCGCAGGCCGACCTGGTGGTCGCCACCACCGACGCCTCCGCCGCCCGGACCATCACCGCCCACGGCGGCCGGGCCACCGTCGTCCGGCACGCGCTTGCCTCCCTGGACCGGGCCAAGGACGCACTCGACCGGGCCTCCCGGGCCGCCGCCCCGGACGCCACCCCGCTCTGGTACGTCGACGTCCGCTCCAACGCCGTCGTGGTGCGGTCCGCCGACGACGCCCGCACCGGGGCCTTCCTGGACCGGGCCGGGGTGGACCGCTCCCTGGTCCGGGTCGAGCGCGCCACCGCCGCACCCCGGCCGCTCGCCGACCTGCACGGCGGGGACGCGTACTACATCGACAACGCCGCCCGCTGCTCGATCGGCTTCCCGGTCACCCAGAACGGCCAGCCCGGCTTCGTCAGCGCCGGCCACTGCGGCCAGCCCGGCTCCAACGCCACGGCCTCCGACGGAAGTTCGATCGGCACCTTCCAGGGCTCGACCTTCCCGGGCAACGACTACTCCTGGGTGGCGGCCGGATCCGACTGGACGGCCCAGCCGCAGGTCAACGACTACGCCGGCGGCGCGGTCACGGTGGGCGGCTCGTCCGAGCAGGCGGTCGGCGGCTCGGTCTGCCGCTCCGGATCCACCACCGGCTGGCACTGCGGCACCGTCCAGGAGCTGAACGCCACCGTCAACTACCAGGAGGGCAGCGTCTACGGTCTCACCCGCACCGACGTGTGCGCCGAACCGGGCGACTCCGGCGGTTCGTTCATCTCCGGCAACCAGGCCCAGGGCGTGACCTCGGGCGGCTCCGGCGACTGCACCTCCGGCGGCGAGACCTACTTCCAGCCGGTCAACCCGATCCTCAGCACCTACGGCCTGACCCTGGCCACCGGCTGATCCGCCCGGGGCCGGCGGGGTCCACAGCACCCACCGGCCCCGGCCTCACAACCCCGCCTCACGACTCCGCCCCACAGCTCCGCCTCACAGCTCCGCCGTCCGGCGCTCGAACACATCGGGACGCGCCGTCTCCAGCGCCGTGGCCACCGCGCCCAGGAGCACCGCCTCCTCCCCCAGCAGGCTCGGGGCGAGCGTCGGAGGCATCGGCGCGAAGCGGCGCAGGGCCCGCTCCAGCGGTGCCAGGAGCAGGTCCGCGCTGCTGCCGATCCCCCCGCCGAGCACCAGCAGGTCCGGGTCCAGCACGGCGGACAGCACCGCCACCGCGTACGCGAGCCGCTCCGCCTCCCACTCCACCGCCCGCAGCGCCGCGTCCTCCCCGGCCCGGGCCCGCTCGAAGACCTGCTTGGCGGTCAGCCGGCTCCGGCCCTTCCCCGCCAGCCCGAACTCCTGGGCGGCGCGGACCACCGCGTCCGCCGCAGCCTCCTCCTCCAGCGTGGTCCCGGTCGGCTCGCCCGGGCGGGCGGGCAGCGGCACCAGGCCGATCTCACCGAGCGCGCCGTGCGCACCGAGCAGCAGCTCGCCGTCCTTCACCACCCCCACCCCGAGGCCGGTGCCGACCAGCAGGTAGGCGAACATCCGGCTGCCGCGCCCGGCCCCCAGGGTGTACTCCCCGAGCGCGGCCAGGTTGGCGTCGTTGGCCACCGTCACGGCCGTACCCAGGCCCTCGCCGATCCGGTCGAACAGCCCAGGCCGACCCCAGTCGGGCAGGCTGGTGGCGTACCGGAGGCCGCGGCGCTCCTCGTCCCACACCCCGGGCGTGCCGATCACCGCGTGCACGAGGTCCCCGGCGGCCAGGCCCGCCTCGGCGGTCGCCTCCCGCGCGGCGGCGACCACGGCGTCCGCGACGGCGTCCGCGGTCCGGCCCCGGTTGGGCACGTCCCGCCGGGCGACCACGGTGCCGGCCAGGTCCGCCACGGCGACCCGGAGCCGGGCCCGGCCGACGTCCACGCCGAGCACGTGACCGGCCGTCGGGTCGACCTCGTAGAGCACCGCGGTGCGGCCCCGTTCCGGGGCCACCCGGCCGGCCTCGCGGACCAGCCCGGCCTGCTCCAGGTCGGCCAGTGCGGCGGACACGGTGGGCTTGGACAGTCCGGTGTCCCGGGCCAGTTGGGCGCGCGAGGTACCGCCGCCGGTGCGCAGCAGCTCCAGCAGCAGCCACTCGTTGTTGCTGCGCTGCCGCTGCCGGTTCCACGGCACCCCCGGGGCCCCTGCCGCCGGACGACTGGTCGGCTGGTGGGGGCTCATCGGTTCCTCCGGTCTGGGCTGCTGACGGGCTGTCCTGCACACGGGCGGGGCTGCCCGCGGCCGACGCCGCCGACGGCCCCGTTGCCGCCGCCCAAGTATGACCGGTGATCACCCGCGACCCACCGCCCGGACCCGCCCGAACGCCCGCGCGGACCGGCGCACCCCGCCCCGCACACGCCGCCCGCCCCGCCCGCCCCGCGCCGATACCCGCCCGCCCCGCGCGCCGCGCCAGAACCCGCCCGACGCTCAGGCGCCGCCGGTCGTGACCCAGCCGCCGGTCATCGCCCCCACCGCCGACCCGTCCAGGTCGGCCAGCTTGACCCCGACGAAGGCCCGGGCCGTCTCGGAGGTCTGCACCCGCAGCGGCGGCCGCTCGGCGGTGAGCACGTCGACGATCGGCGCGGCCGCCTCCTCGGGGGTCTGGGCGTTGCCGAAGGCCTTCGAGGTCCGGTCGACGTACGCCTCCAGGGCGGGGCCGTACGGGCCGGCGGCAGCCACCAGCGCGGGCACGTCGATGCCCTGGTTGCCGATGAACTCGCTGGCCACCGCGCCCGGTTCGACCACGGTGACGGCCACCCCGACGGCGGCGGCGACCGGCGCCAACGACTCCATGAAGCCCTCGACGGCGAACTTGGCCGCGCAGTAGGCCTCGTTGAAGGGCTGCCCGACCACCCCGCCGACGCTGGTCACGGTGACCACCCGGCCGCCGGCGGCGCGCAGGTGCGGCAGCGCGGCCCTGGTCACCTCGACCACGCCGAAGTAGTTGACCTCCATGGCGGCGCGCACCGGTGCCATGCCGTCCTGCTCGACGGTGCCGACGACGCCCGCGCCCGCGTTGTTGACCACGGCGTCCAGCCGCCCGTGCCGGTCGAGGACGACGGCCAGGCAGTCCGCGACGGAGGCCGGGTCGGTGACGTCCAGCCGCTCGATCTCGATCCGCTCGGCGACGCCCGCCTCCTGCGCCGCGTGCAGCAGGTTCCCGGCCCTGCCGGTGTCGCGCATGGTGGCGACCACCCGGAAGCCGACCCGGGCGGCGGCCACCGCGGCGGCGAGGCCGATCCCGGAGGAGGTGCCGGTGATCAGGACGATCCGGGTGCCGTTCATCGGGGTGACTGCCATGCGGGCCCTCCTCGCGACCGCCGGCGGTTCCGGCGGTCGATGACTGTGTGCGTGTGCACGCACTCTACAAGTGCGTGTGCGCGCACGCAACCGGTCGCGCTTCGCTACAACACCGTCTCCGACCGGTCAAGGTTTCACCCAGTTGTGGGCGTGCCGCGCCCCGGCGCGTGATCATGGGCCTATGCACTTCCGGCACGGGCCCCGCGCAGAGGGCACCCCACCCCCGGACGCCCGCTCCCTGACGGCGACCGCGGCAGCCCTCGCCGCCCGCCTCGGCTCCATCACCGGCCGTGACCGCCCCGGACACCCGGGCCGTGACATCGAGAAGCCCGGCCGTCAGGACCCCGACCAGCAGAACCCTGACCAGCAGAATCCCGGCCAGCAGAATCCCGGCCAGCAGGACCCCGGCAGCGAGAACCCCGCCGACGGGCCCCCCGCCAACGACCCCGACCTGCTCCGCGAGCTGCTCGCCACCGCCCCGGTCGGCGTCGCCCTGCTCGACGACCACCTGCGCTGGCACTACCTCAACCCCGCGTTCACCACCGTCACCGGCCTGCGCCGCGCCGACCTGCTCGGCCGCGCCGCCGCGGCCACCCCCTTCGCCGGCACCGTCGCCACCCTGCGCCGCGTCCTCGCCGACGGCCGCGACCGCGAGCACGTCACCGGCGGCCCGGACGGCGCGGGCACCCCCGTGCCGCCCGGACTGCGGGTGCGCTACCGGCCGCTGCGGCACGGCGGGCGGACCACCGGCGTGATCGTCGTGGTCCTGGACGACCCCGACCCAGCCCGCGAGCAGCTGCGCGAACTCGAACAGGCCCGCGCCCGGCTCGCCCTGCTGGACGCCGCCGCCGAACGGATCGGCACCACCCTCGACATCGGCACCACCTGCGCCGAACTCGCCGCCTTCACCGTGCCCGCCCTCGCCGACCTCGCCGTCGTCGACGTGCTGCCGCCCGAGGCCGAGCCCGCCCGCCCGGGCCGGGCGGGTGCCCAACGGCTGCACCGCGCCGCGGTCCGGGCGGTGCCCGGACTCGACGCCGCCCTCGCCGAACTGGCCCGCCCGGGCGAGTCCGTGCGCCACCGCGAGGGCTCGGCCGCGGCCCGCGGCCTGGCCGGCGGCGTCGCCGTGCTCACCGAACCCGGGCCCGCCGACGCCTGCCCGGCGGGCACCGCCTCACTCCTGGTCCTGCCGCTCGCCGCCCGCGGCCACCTGGTCGGGGTGCTCACCCTCGGCCGCACCGCCGCCACCCCGGCCTTCACCCCGGACGAGGCCGCCCTGCTCGGCGACCTCGCCGCCCGCGCCGCCACCGGCATCGACAACGCCCGCAGCTACACCCGCTCCCAGGGCATCGCCCTGGAACTCCAGCGGGCCCTGCTGAGCGAGCCCGGCAATCCGCACCAGAACCTCTCGCTGGCCTCCCGCTACCTGCCCTCCGGCAGCAGCTCGGTGGTCGGCGGCGACTGGTACGAGACGGTCCGACTGCCCTTCGGCCGCACCCTGCTGGCCATGGGCGACGTGATGGGGCACGGCGTCGAAGCGGCCGTCGACATGAGCCACTACCGCGCGGCGCTGCGCGACATCGCCACCATGGACCTGCCCCCGCACCGGATCCTGCGCCAGCTCGACAACGTGATCTCCGCCGACGACACCGCCCGCCCCGCGACCTGTCTGCTGGCCCTCGCCGACCCCGGCCGCGCCCGCTGGACCTTCTCCAGCGCCGGCCACCTGCCGCCCGCCCTGATCACCCCGGACCACCCCACCGAGCTGCTGCCCGTCCCCACCGGCCCACCGCTCGGCACCGGCTTCGGCGGCTACGAGCAGTCCACCCACCCGCTCGACCCCCGGCAGACCCTGCTGCTCTACACCGACGGCCTGGTGGAGCGCCGGAACGAGGACATCGACACCTCGCTGGAGCGCCTGGCCGCCCTCCGGCTGCCCGCCACCGGCGACCTCGACGAGCTGCTCGACGCCGTCCTGCACTCCCTCGCCCCGCCACCGGCGCCCGCCGCGGAGGACGACATCGCCCTGCTCGCCGCCCGGCCCAAGGCCCGCTGACCGCCCACCGGCCGGCTCCTCGCCCGCCGGGCCCGCCGACCTACTCCTCGAACCAGACCACCAGCCGGACGTGCTGCTCCCCGTGCACCTCGGCGAGGGTGCGCAGCACCGTCCACACCGGCCGCCACGACCCGTCCTCGGGGACGGCGTCGCGGCGCCGGTCGCGCTCGGCCCGGAAGACCAGCGGGCCGGTGTCCCACTCGGTGCCCTCGGGCCAGTGCTCGCCGAGCCGCCCGAAGTCGAAGGTCCGGCTGTCGATCCCGGCGGCCCGGGCGAAGGTCCGGCTCCAGTCCTCCCGGCGGACCGGCTCCAGCGAGCCGTCGGGCCGCCGCCGGTACCGGGCGATCCTGGTCGCCCGGGGCAGCGCCGGCTCGTCCCAGTCCACCGCGAGCACCTCGTCCCAGCCCAGCCAGGTGGCGCCGAAGGCCGCCGGGCCCCAGCAGGCGTGCCCGGCGCGGGTGGTGGCCGAGGCGTCCGCGGGCAGGCCGCGGGCGCCGACCACCGGCCGCCAGTGGCCGTGCGGGTCCCGCACCCCGAAGAGGCAGGCGAAGGCGGCGTAGTCCCTGGTCGGGCCGAGCAGGGAGAGGTCGACGGCCGCCTGCCAGGCCGGCTCCCCGGGGTCGAGGCCGGGGGCCCAGGTACGGCACTCCACGAAGCCTCGGATGTCCGTTCCCATGGGCCGGATCATGCCCGGTCGGCCGCGATCCCCGCACCCGGTTCACCGCCCCACCGGGGCGGGCCTCACCCGGCCTTCGCGAGGGCCTGCTCGATGTCCGCCCACAGATCCTCCGGGTGTTCGATGCCCACCGAGACCCGCACCGTGCCCGGGCCGATGCCCGCCGCCGCCAACTCCTCGTCCGACAGCTGCCGGTGCGAGGTGCTGGCGGGGTGGACCACCAGGGTGTGGACGCCGCCCAGCGAGGGTGCCAGCGCGGCCAGCCGGACGGACTCGGTGAAGACCCGGGCCGCCTCGCGGCCGCCCGCCAGGTCGAAGGCCAGCACGCCGCCGTGGCCGTCCGGCAGCAGGCGGCGGGCGAGTCGGTGGTCGGGGTGGTCGGGCAGGCCCGGGTAGTGGACGGCGTCGACGGCCGGGTGGGCGGCCAGCCGGGTGGCCAGGTCGAGCGCGGTGTCGCAGTGGCGGCGGACCCGCAGCGCCAGGGTCTGCAGGCCGCGCAGGGTCAGCCAGGCGGCGAAGGGGTCGGCGCTGGCGCCGAGTTCGGTCCCGTGGTGCCAGACCTTCCGGTGCAGTTCGGGGTCGGCGAAGACGGCGATCCCGGCCAGCACGTCCGAGTGGCCGCCCAGGTACTTGGTGGCCGAGTGCACCACCACGTCCGCGCCGTGCTCGATCGGGCGGCACAGCAGCGGGGTCGCGAAGGTGTTGTCGACCACGCTGAGCACCCCGGCCCGCTTGGCGACCGCGATCAGCCCGGGCAGGTCGGTGACCCGGGTGGTGGGGTTGGAGACGGTCTCCAGGTGCAGCAGCCGGGTGGTGGGCCGCAGCGCCGCCGCCACCTCGTCCGGGTCGGAGCCGGAGACGTGGGTGACCTCGACGCCCCACCGCTGCGCGAGGTCGGCCAGCAGCGCGAACGTCCCGCCGTACAGGCTCCGTTGGGCGATCAGGTGGTCGCCGGAGCGCAGCAGGGCGAGCAGCACGGTGCTGATCGCGCCCATGCCGGAGGCGGTGGCGAGCGCCCCGGTGCCGCCCTCCAGGTCGGCGACGGCGTCCTCCAGCGAGCGGACGGTGGGGTTGCCGTAGCGGTTGTAGACGAAGGCCCCGTCGGGGCCGGCGAAGGAGGCGGTGAGCGCCTCGCTGGTCTCGAAGGCGTACAGGTGGCCCTGGTGCAGCGGGACGCCCATCGGCCGGGCGCCGCCGAGTCCGGCCAGCGGCGGGTGGACGATCCGGCTCTCGGGGCGCAGCGCGTCGGCGGCGGGGCTGCGGGAGAAGTCGCTCATGCCGCCCATCCTGGGGCGCGGCGGCCGGGCGGGACAGGGCCAATCACAGCCGGGTGGCCCGCCCCGGCGCCGTGTCGGCACCCGGGCGGGCCGCCCCGGAACCGGCTCAGCGACGGCGGAAGAGCTTCCGCACGAGGTGAACGATGCCCCAGATCACCAGGATGACGAACAGGATGATCAGAATGACCACGACCAGCAGGAACTTGCCGAGCTTGGCGAAGAAGCCGGACTTCTTCTTCTCCGCCTTGGCCGCGACGTGCGCGGCCTGCCGGTCCTGCGCGCCCTGAGCGACGGCGCTGACGGCCACGGGCGCGGCGGGCGCCTGGGCGGCGGCCGGTCCGCCGGCAACGGCCGTGCCGCTCACGGCGGTCCGGGGTGCGGCCACCGCCGTCGCGCTCGACGCCGCGGCGCTGACGCCGGCGGCGGCCAGCAGTGCCACCAGGGCGCCGGCTATCGAACGTGCGATCCGGTGAGTCATCGTGCTCCTCGTGCGGGTACGGAGCGACGGAGATGAGACCCGGTCGACCTTCTCTCATGGTCTGACCAGTATTTTTCTCATCTGCGCCTAGTATGCTCCTCTGGAAGTTCTACAGCGGTGTAAAAGTTTAGCGGCGGGACGACCCGGATCGACTCCGACCCAGGACCACGCAAGCCACCGCTCCGTCGGGGTTCCGTGGCAACTGTGGAGGATGACGCCGTGTCGGGTCGCAGGGGTTCCACCGAGAGCGAGAATTCGTCGCACCGGGCCGGTGGACGCAGAGCGGCGAACCGCAAACCCGGTACGGGCGCGGGCGGTTCGAGCAGGGACGGTTCGTCGAAGGACGGTTCGGTCGAGGACGGCGCGGGCAAGGAGATACCCGACGCCCGCCCCGCCGGCCGGGCCAGGCCGAAGCCCAAGCGCAGCACCAAGCAGAAGGTGCTCTGGGTGACGGCCGGCTGCACCGCCCTGCTGGTCCTCGCCGGCGGCGCCGTCTACTACCGCCTGAACAGCAACATCACCACCTTCGACCGCGACGCCCTGAGCAAGGACCGCCCCGAGGCGGCGGCCCCGGACGCCCAGGGCCGCACCCCGGTCAACCTGCTGATGATCGGCTCGGACAGCCGCGGCAACGGCAACAGCGACCTGGGCGGCGGCGGGGACGACGGCGCCCGCTCGGACACCGCGATCCTGCTGCACGTCTACGCCGACCACAAGCACGCCGTCGGCATCTCGATCCCCCGCGACTCCCTGGTCGACATCCCGCCGTGCAAGCTGCCCAACGGCACGTGGACCAAGGAACAGACCAAGGTGATGTTCAACAGCGCGTTCTCGGTCGGCAACACCGACCAGGGCAACCCGGCCTGCACCCAGAACGCCGTCGAGAAGCTCACCAACCTGCGCGTCGACCACACCATCGTGGTGGACTTCGGCGGCTTCGCCGCGATGACCAAGGCGGTCGGCGGCGTCGAGGTCTGCCTGCCGAACAACGTCTACGAGGGGGACCTCAACCCCAACCTCGGCCACAAGGGCAAGCTGGTCTTCGCCAAGGGCAAGCAGAAGGTCGAGGGCCAGTCCGCGCTGGACTTCGTCCGGGTCCGGCACGGCATCGGCGACGGCTCCGACATCGGCCGTACCAAGCGCCAGCAGGCCTTCCTCTCCTCCCTCATCAAGGAGGTCAAGTCCCGGGGCATGGACCCGACCACCCTGCTGCCGCTCGCCGACGCGGCGACCAAGTCGCTCACCGTCGACCCCGACCTCGGCTCGGCCGCCAAGCTGATGTCCTTCGCCATGTCGATCAAGGACGTCGACCTGCACGACGTCAAGTTCCTCACCGCGCCGTGGCGTTACGAGGGCCCCCGGGTCGCCCTGGTCCACCCCGACGTGGACCAGCTCTGGGCCGCGCTCAAGGCCGACCGCACCATCGACGGCCAGGACGCCAGCGCCCAGAGCCCGGCCGCCACCGACTCCGCCGCCCCCAGCACCCCGCCCGCCGCCGAGGCCACGCCCTCCGCCGCGGCGGCCGCCAGGAACGCGGACATCAAGGTCGCCGTCCTCAACGGCACCGGCGAGAACGGCATCGGCAGCAAGGGCGCCGAGACCGTCAAGGGCGCCGGCTACACCGTCACCACCGTCGGCAACGCGGTCGGCAAGGCCCGCAGTACCACCGTGGTCGAGTACGGCGCGGGCGAGCGCAGCAACGCCGAGGCCGTCGCCAAGCTCTTCCCCGGGGCGACCGTCCAGGCCGGCGGCAAGGGCCTGAGCGTGGTGCTCGGCCACGACTTCGCCGCCGCCAACCCGGCCCCCGCCACCGGTTCGACGCCCGGCGCGCCCGCCGCCCCGGCCCCGCTGCCGACCAGCGTCAGCGGCACCGCCCGCTCGGCGGACGACGACCCGTGCGCCAACGTGTCGTACGGCTGAGCCGCCCTCCCGGGAGCCGTCCCGCAACCGACGGCCCCCGGACGACCGACGGGGCGCCCGTGGACCTCACCGGCCCGCGGGCGCCCCGACGCGCCGCGACGTACCGGCCGCTCAGCGCCTCGACCCGCAGGACGGGCAGAACGCCGACCCCTCGGGCACGTCCTTGTGGCACTGCCCGCACCGGACGGGCTGCGCCAGCTTGAACCCGCAGCCGGGGCAGAACGGCGTGCCGTGGGTCTCGGTGTGGCACTGCGGGCAGACCAGTTGGCGCGGCGTCCGCACGTCGTACTCGGCGCCGGACTGCTGGCCGACCTGGTAGGCCCGGTCCGACACCATGTCGTTGAGGCCGCGCCGCTGGGCCGCGGCCGCCTCGGCCGCGGTGTCCGGGGCGCAGGTGAAGCACAGGCCCTGCTCCGGGTTGAAGCAGCGGCCGCAGACGTAGTGGGTGCAGCGGGCGCAACGGTTGAAGTGCGACTGGGCGTTGTCGATCGCGCGCTGGAACGCGGCGTCCCGGGAGGTGCCCCAGGTCTGGCCGGCCAGGCCGTCCGCGGCGTTGCTGATCGTGTTGGCGTTGCCGCCGATGAGGTTCCAGGCCGCGCTGACGCCCTTGCCTATCCAGCCCGCCACCTGGCCGGTGGTGAACCGCTCGAACGGCGAGCGCCAGGTGTCGGAGCAGCGGTAGCAGGAGAACTCGAACTGGAAGCCCGCGCCGGTCCCGTGCTGCTCGCACAGGTCGCGGTAGTTGTTGCTGAAGTAGATCTCGGAACTCACGTCGTCCCCGGTTGCTGAAAGTGGCCTAGTCGGCGTTCGCTCCCAGGGACGACCGGTGCACTCGAACGGTTCCGCCAAGAACTCCTGACACTCTCTTCACAAACCGGAGACCGGCAGCAGCCGTACCCGGTCGGGCTCGAACGGCCGCCAGTCGGCGGGCCGTCCGCTGCGGCCGACCCGCAGCCGGCACCAGTTCCGCCCGGCCGGGTCCTGCCACCAGCCGCTGATCCAGCCGGGCGCCCAGCGGCCGTCACCGAGGTCGACCTCGACCGGCTGGTACACCCACCGGACCTCCCGGTCCGCCGGCGGCACGGGCACCTCGACGGGCGCCGCGAACACCGCGGGCACTTCGGCGGGCGCCACGAACACCGCGGGCACCACACCAGGCGCCGCGAACACCGCAGACGACACGGTGGGCTCTGCGGGCCCGCTCGACCCCTCCACCACGGCTCCGCCTCCGATCCGACCGGTGCGACCGCGCCCGACGCCGCGGCCCGACGCCGGAACTCTACAGCCGTGTAGAACACGGCGGGCGGAGTTCCGGCGATGCGGTCCCGCTCAGCGCCCGGCGCGCCGCGCCCGCCGGCGCCTCCACAGCGCGATCGGCACCACGCCGGCGAAGGCGAGCACCGCCGGCGCCGGGGGCGCCTCCACCGGGCTGCCCGCGGCCCGGGAGGGCACCTTGTCGAAGGTGTCCGGGACGGGCAGGGTGGACCAGTCGGAGATCGGCCACGCCACCACGAACGCCCGGCCGACCACGTTGTCCACCGGCACGAAGCCGTCCCCGGTGAGGTTCTGGTGCGGGCGGGAGTCCCGGGAGTTGTTCCGGTGGTCGCCCATCACCCAGAGCTTGCCCTTGGGCACCGTGACGGTGCCGACCGGGTCGTTGTCGCAGGGCGCCGCCCCGCGGAACACGTACGGCTCGTCCAGCGCGACGCCGTTCACCTTCACCGGACTGCCCGCGTTGCACTCCACGGTGTCGCCGCCGACCGCGATGACCCGCTTGATCAGGTCCTTCTCGTCCGCGGAGGGCATCAGGCCGACGGTGCTCAGCGCCTTCTGAACGGTGCCCATGAAGCCGCCGGAGCTCGTCGTGGGGGTGTCCTCCAACCAGCCGCCCGGGTCGCGGAAGACCACCACCTCCCCGCGTTCCGGCTCGGCGCCGAACCACGGGGTGAGCTTGTCGACCAGCACCCGGTCGCCGATCTGCAGGGTGTTCTCCATCGAACCGGAGGGGATCGAGAAGGCCTGCACGAAGAAGGTCTTGATGCCGAGCGAGAGCAGCAGGGCGATCACCAGCAGGATCGGCAGCTCCTGCCAGAACGGGCGCTTCTTCCGCGCGGGCTTCGCACCGGCCCCGGTGGGCTCCTCCGGTCCGGCGGCCCGCCCGGCTTCCGGCTCCGACGGCTCCTCCGTCCCGGCTCCGGAACCGGTGCCCGAGCCACTGCCCGGCCCGCCGCCCGGCCCGGTGTCCGGCCCCGCCGGTGCGGTCTCCGGCCTCTGCTCGGTTCCGCCGCTCTCGCCGGACTCCGTGCTCTGCTGCACACTCATGTAATCGGCCCCTCCCGATGGCCTGGGGGGAGCCCGAAGCGGAGACCCCCTGTCAGGGAACGAACCTACCGAACAGAGGTTCCCGGGCGCGCCCTGATGTGGATCCGTTCGCCCTGCGGGCCGAACAGGCTGAGGAACTCCACCGGCTGCGGGCCGGCGTTGCCGAAGCCGTGCGGGGTCCGGGTGTCGAACTCGGCGGCCTCACCGGCGGTCAGCTCCAGGTCGTGCGGGCCGAGCACCAGCCGCAGCCTCCCGGACAGCACGTACAGCCACTCGTAGCCCTCGTGGACCTTCAACTCCAGCTCCGGCCCGGCGTTCCGGCCCGGCGGCACGATGTGCTTGTACGCGTGCAGACCACCGAGGTGGCGGGTGAGCGGGACGACGGTCTGCCCGTTCCTGGTCACCGGGCGCGGGTGGATCCGCGGGTCCCCGGTGGCCGGGGCGCCGACCAGTTCGTCCAGCGGCACCCGGTACTCCCGGGCCAGCGGCAGCAGCAGCTCCAGGGTCGGCTTGCGCTGCCCGGACTCCAGGCGGGACAGCGTGCTGAGCGAGATCCCGGTCGCCGCGGCCAGTGTGGCGAGCGTGGTGCCGCGCTCCCGGCGCAGGGCCCGCAGCCGCGGACCCACCGTGGTGAGGACGTTCTCGAACTCTTCGTCGGCCATGCCTGCTATTCGCCGGGACGGCAAGGGTGCTTGTCAATCCGGCACACCGGTGACGGCCACCCCGCCGGTCGGCGGGGCCCGGTGGCGGTCCGCCGATCGCCACCGGGCCCCGTCCTCCGGCTTCCCGGATCACGGCCTTCCAGTCATCCCGTCACATGGTCGTCCCGTCATGCGGTCGTCCTGTCATGCGGTCGTCCCGTCACATGGTCGTCCCGTCAACGGGCCGCGCGCTACCGGTACTCGCGCAGCCGGGGCCGCACCCCCAGCGCGGTGAGCGCCACCGCCGCCGCCAGGACGACCCCGCCCAGGGCCGCCGTGGTGCCGTCGAGGTCGCCGTCGGTCGCCGCGAGGGCCGAGTCCATCGCCTTCTGGTTGACGTCGATGGTGTCCTGCACGGCCGCGCTCAACTGCCCGAACTGGTAGTTGGACTGCCCCTCGGCGAGGCCGGTGTTGAGCGTGATCGCGTCCTTGAGCTGCCCCGCGCCGCGCAGCACGCGCATCCGGTGGTCGATGGTCTGGTACTCCTGGAAGGCGCTCAGCACCCGCTCCGCGGCCGCCTGCTCGCCGGGGAAGGTGATGTTGTTCAGCTCGTCGCCCAGGTACCCGCCGAAGAGGACGGTCGAGCGGTTCTGGTGGTGCCGTTCGACGGCGGTCTGCAGCCGGGTGCCGTAGGTGTCCAGGGTCGCCCCGTCGAGGTGGACGATCGCCTGGCTCTGCTCCAGGTAGGCCTGCTCCCACACGGCCGCCCGGGTCGGGTCGATCAGGTAGCGGCTCTCGTCGGCGTTCATGTCGTACGCGACGGCGCGGGACCGGCTGAGCGCGATCACCGAGTCGTAGGCGTCGCTCTTGGCCGTCACCAGGTGGTCCGAGGTGCGGCCCACCAGGGCCAGGCCGGTCACCAGCACCACGCCGGTCAGCAGGGTGACGCCGGCCAGCGCGGGGTTGAACACCCGGTGGTAGCGCACGAACAGCGCGCGCTGGAGCCCGACCAGCGCGGCGAGGGCGAGCAGTCCGACGGCGAACAGCCACCACCAGCCGGCGCCCAGGGCGTCGCGCTGCTGGCCGTAGACGCGGTCGACGGTCGCCTCGTTGGCGGCGGTGACCTGGTCGGCGGCGGGCAGCAGTTGGCTGCGCAGTAGGTCGGAGGCCTGCCGGTAGGCGTCCAGGGCGGCGGGCGAGGGCTGGCCGGCCGGGGCCTTGGCCTGCTCCTCCAGCAGCTGGGAGCGGGCCACCAGGGCCTCGTAGCTGCCGAGTCGGCCGAGCACCAGCTGGACGGCGCGCTGCCCGGCCGGGTCGGCGGCGGCGGCCTGGGCGGCCTGCTGGAGGTCGTCGTCGGCCTGGTTGCGGCGCCGCTCGTAGGTGTCCAGGGTCTGCTTGCGCAGCGCGGCGTAGTCCTGGTCGTCGCCGACCAGCAGCAGGTTGGCGGCCTGGGCGTCCATGTCGCTGAGCGCGAAGTAGAGGTCGGCGGCGCGGGTGGCCTGCGGGGCCGCCCGGTGGCCGATGGTGTCGGTGCCGTCCCGGGCGCCGCCGAGCACGGCGGTGGCGGTGGCGCCGAGGCCGATCAGGGCGGCCAGGCTGAGCGCGGTGAGCCCGCGGACCAGGCGCGGGGTGGTCCAGTAGGAGCGGCTGCCGATCGTCCGCAGGCCCTGCCCGAGCCGGGCCAGCGGCCCGGACGGTCCCCCCGGTCCGGCGGACTCCCCGCTCCCGGCCGGTTCCGGGCCGTCGTCCCCTTCGGCGGCCGCCTCCTCCGAGGTGGCCGATCTGCCTGCTGTCGAGGTGGTCATGACCGCACGTCCCTTTCCCCCGTGGCACGGTCCTCCGGGGGCTCCCGGCGGGAACCGCACACAGAACCGTTTCTCTCCGCCGCGCGACGCTAGTGCCGCGCCACCGGCGATGAGACGCTCCCTGACGGCTCCTTGACACCGGCGGAGGGGGATCTTGACGGTTCCTTAGCACGGGGGTCGTCGGTGGCACACGGACGGCCCGCCCGGGGCCGTCAGAGCCAGTCGCGGCGCTTGAACACCAGGTACAGCCCGGTGCAGACCAGCGCCATCAACCCGATCGCGAACGGATAGCCGAAGGCCCACTTGAGCTCCGGCATGATCTCGAAGTTCATCCCGTAGACCGTGCCGATCAGGGTCGGCGCGAACAGGATGGCCGCCCAGGAGGAGATCTTCTTGATCTCGTCGTTCTGCGCGTGCCCGGCCTCGGCGAGCTGCTTCATCTCCTCGTTCTGCCGCTGCGAGACCAGCGTCGCGTTCACCGTCAGGATGTTCTGCAGCATCTGCCGGAAGCCGTCCACCCGCTCGGCCGCGTAGGTGGCGTGGTCGGCGACGTCCCGCAGGCGGCGCTGGAGCTCCTCGTCGGTGCCGTACTTGCCGAAGCCCGCCTCCAGGCTCCGCATGATCTCCAGCAGCGGACGGGTGGCCCGCTGGAGCTCGATCACCTCGCGGGACAGCTCGTAGATCCGGCGGGAGACGTGCGGGTCCCCGCCGAACACCTCGGTCTCGATCTCGTCGATGTCGTGCTGGAGACCGGCGATCACCGGCGCGTAGCCGTCCACCACGGCGTCCAGCACCGCGTACAGCACCGCCTCCGGGCCGAGCGCCAGCAGCTCCGGGTCGTCCTCCAGGCGGCGGCGCACCGCGGAGAGGTCCGGGGCCTGCGAGTGGCGCACGGTGATGACGAACTCGGGGCCGACGAACAGGTGGATCTCGCCGAAGTCCACCTCCTCCGCCTCGTCCAGGTAGCGGGCGGCGCGCAGCACCACGAACAGGGTGTCGCCGTAGCGCTCCAGCTTCGGCCGCTGGTGGGCCACGATGGCGTCCTCGACGGCCAGTTCGTGCAGGTTGAACCGGTCCGCGGCCTCCAGCAGCTGCGCCTCCGCCGGGCGGAACAGCCCGATCCAGGCCATCGTGCCGGGCCGGTCGGGCAGTTCGCGGTAGATCTCGGCGAGGTCGGCGGGCGCGTCCGTGCGGCGGCCGTCGCGGTAGACCGCCGCGTCCACGACGGAACGTTCCAGTGCCACCGGCTCGACCGGCTGGTCCGGGCGCGGGTCCATCGAGTGCTCGGGCGCGGACCGGGGATCGACGGGCCGCCGCTCGGCCGTCGGACGGGAGAACGGACGCTTGCTCGCGCGCACGGCGCGCACACGCCAGTCGGACATGGCGGGGAACCTCCACGGTGGGTGCCCGGCCGCCGCCGTGCTCGGCACGGCGGGCCGGGGGCGCCCGGCCCGCCGCCACGCGCACGGCGCGACCGGCAGCACACCCCCGCCGGTGGCGGGGTCAGCCCTGCGCGGGAGCCGTACGGGAGGAGGAGTGCCGGGGGCCGCGAATCCTGCGGGACAACCGGGGGCGGGGCCGACTTCGACCCGTACTACTGCACTCCACGGCCCTCACCTCCTCGAATCCGCGCGCCCCGGAGGGCGCCGACGCAACCCGCCCGATTTTAGTACCCACGCGACCGATCCTCTCCCCCGCCCCTCGCCGGCACCGTTGGGACCGGACCCCCGGGGCGGCTCCTGGACCGTCCCGACCCGGCGTCAACGGGCCTGCGCGATGGGCCCGTTCGTCCAGCAGGAGCGATTACGGTCCGACGGGGCCGCCACTACGCTACGTCGCATGAATTCTTCGGAGACGGCCCCCGCGCGGGGCACGGCGGTGGTGATCGGCGGCGGGCTGGCCGGCGTGGTGGCGGCCTGGGCACTGCGGGGCCGCGCCGAGCGGATCGTCGTGGTGGAACGGGACCGCTACCCGGACGAGCCGGCGTTCCGGGCCGGGGTGCCGCAGGGCCGGCACGCGCACCTGGTGCTGGAGGCGGGCCACCGCGCGCTGGAGGAGCTGATGCCCGGCATCAAGCAGGAGCTGACCGACGCGGGCGCGCACCGGGTCTCCACCTCGGGCGACCTCCGGTGGCTCAGCTCCGCCGGCTGGATGGCCGACTACCCGGCCCGGCTGGCCTTCCTCTCCTGTACCCGGCCGGTGCTGGACAAGGTGGTGCTGGACCGGGTCCGCACCGAGCCGTCGATCGAGTTCCTGGAGGGCACCGACGTGGTCGGCCTGCTCGGCTCGGCGCAGCGGGTGACCGGGGTGAAGGTCCGCGAGCGCGGCCAGGAGCGCGGCGAAGTCCGGGAGCTCCCAGCCGAGTTGGTGATCGACGCGGCCGGCCGCTCGACCCCGGTGCCGAAGTGGCTCGGCGAACTGGGCCGCCCGGTGCCCGAGGAGCGGGTGGACGCGGGCGTCGCGTACGCCTCCCGGCTGTTCCACCGCCCGCCCGGCGTCGACCTCGGCCACCAGGCGGTCTACCTCCAGACCAAGGCCCCGGACAAGCCCCGGATGGGCGTCCTGCTGCCGGTCGAGGGCGACCGCTGGATCGTCAGCCTGGCCGGGATGCGCGGCGCCGAACCCGCACCCGGCACCGAGGGCTTCACCGAGCACCTGTCCCGGCTGCGCGACCCGGCCCTCGCGAACATGCTGCGGGGCGCCGAACCGGCGGGCGAGGTCCGCGGCTTCCTGCCCGGTCCGGGCGTGCGGCGGCACTACGAACGTGGCGCCCCGGACGGCCTGGTGGCGGTCGGCGACGCCGCCAGCACCTTCAACCCGGTGTACGGGCAGGGCATCACCGTGTCCCTGTTCTGCGCTCAGGTGCTGCGCCGCACGGCCGCCCGGCACGGCGGTGTCGGGCCGGCCACGGCCCGTGACGCGCGCCAGGAGATCGCGGCGGTGTCCAAGACCGCGTGGATGATGTCCAGCGCCGAGGACGTCCGGTTCGCCGCCACCACCGGCGGGCCCTCGGGAGCGCTGATCAGGCTCCAGCACCGCTACCTGGACAAGGTGCTCCGGGGTGCCACCCACAACCCCGCGATCACGGCGGCCTTCCACGAGGTGCTGTCGCTGGTCGCGCCGCCGACCCGGCTGTTCCACCCGGCGGTGGTGGCCGCCGTGCTGCGCGGCTGACGGCCGTCCCGGGCCGTCCCGGGCCGCCTCCGGCCGGTGCGGCCCGCCGGGCCGGCCGGTCCGGTCCGGACGCGCCCGTCAATTCGGGTGCGTCCGTTCCGGCCGCCCGCTACCCTGGCCGACATGTCTACGCCCCGAATCTCCTAGCTGACGGACCCGCCTCCACGCCACCCGTGTGTCCGCTAGCTGTTTCGGAGCGTCATCCCATGATCACCACCCGTGGTGTCGACGTGCGCGTCGGCGCCCGTCTGCTGCTGTCCGACGTCACCCTGCACATCGCCCCCGGCGACCGGATCGGCCTGGTCGGCCGCAACGGCGCCGGCAAGACCACCCTGCTCTCCACCCTCGCCGGGCAACTGCCCCCCGCCGCCGGTACGGTCACCCGCACCGGACCGGTCGGCTACCTCGCGCAGGACTCCCGCGCCGCCGACCCGGCCGTCACCGTCACCGACCGCATCCTGTCCGCCCGCGGCCTGGACACCGCCGTCCGCACGCTGCGCGACGCCGAACGGGCCATGGCCCTGGCCGGCTCCGCCGCCGAGGAACGCCGGGCGATGGACGCCTACGCGCGCGCCGACGCCGCGTTCCAGTCCCGCGGCGGCTACCCGGCCGAGGCCGAGGCCGCCCGGGTCGCGGCCGGGCTCGGGCTGCCCTCCCGGGTGCTGGACTCCCCCGTCGGCACCCTCTCCGGCGGCCAGCGCCGCCGGGTCGAACTGGCCCGCATCCTGTTCGCCGACCACGGCACCCTGCTGCTGGACGAGCCCACCAACCACCTGGACGCCGACTCGGTCGGCTGGCTGCGCGGCTTCCTCGCCGCCCACCGGGGCGGACTGGTACTGATCAGCCACGACCTCGACCTGCTGGCGGAGACCGTCAACCGGGTCTTCCACCTGGACCCGCAGCGCGCCGCGCTCGACGTCCACAACACCGGCTGGCGGGCCTACCTGGCCCAGCGCGCGGCCGACGAGCGCCGCCGCACCCGGGAACGGGCCAACGCCGAGCGCAAGGCCGCCACCCTGCACGCCCAGGCCGACCGGATGCGCTCCAACGTCGCCACCGCGACCAGCGCCCGCAGCATGGCCCGGCGCGCCGACCGGATGCTCGCCGAGCTGGAACCCGTACGGCAGGCCGAGCGCACCGCGCGCATCCGACTGCCCGAACCCGCGCCCTGCGGCCGGATCCCGCTCGGCGCGGTCAGCCTCGCCAAGGCCTACGGCGGCCGGACGGTGCTGAGCGGCCTGGACCTCGCCGTGGACCGCGGCAGCCGAATGGTCGTGCTCGGCCTCAACGGCGCCGGCAAGACCACCCTGCTGCGCGTCCTGGCCGGGCGGGAACGCCCGGACTCCGGCCGGGTCGTGGCCGGCACCGGCCTGCGGCTCGGCTACTTCGCCCAGGAGCACGACACCCTCGACCCGGCGCTCAGCGTGCGCGACAACCTGGCCGCGGCCGCGCCCGACCTGACCGACGGCGAACTGCGGACCGTCCTCGGCGCGTTCCTGTTCCGCGGGGACGACGCCGACAAGCCGGCCGGTGTGCTCTCCGGCGGCGAGAAGACCAGGCTGGCGCTGGCCGCCCTGGTCCACTCCGGCGCCAACGTGCTGCTGCTGGACGAGCCGACCAACAACCTCGATCCGGCCTCCCGGGCCGAGGTGCTGGCCGCGGTCGGCACCTACCCGGGCGCGATCGTGATGGTCACCCACGACCCCGGAGCCATCGAGGCGCTCCGGCCGGACCGGGTGCTGCTGCTGCCGGACGGCGACGAGGACCTCTGGCACGACGAGTACCTGGACCTGGTCGCCCAGGCCTGAGCCCAGGCCTGAGCCCCCGCCCCCGCCCGTAGCGGTCCGCCGTCCCCCCGGTGGGCCGCTACGGCCTGCGCGCCTCGATCAGGAAGCGCGCCGAATGGGCGACGAACGGCCCCTCCGCCCGGATCCGGGCGTCCAGCTCGCGCAGCCGGTCGAGGTGGCCCTCGACGGTGAAGCCCGGAACCATCCAGATCACCTTCCGCAGGAAGTGGACCACCGCGCCGATGTCGCGGAACTCCATCCGCAGCCGCTCCGAACGCAGGTCCACCACCTCGAGCCCCGCCGCCCGGGCCTCGGCACCCTCCACCTCGGGGCGGCGGCCCTCGCGCGCCTCGGGCTGCGGCCCGAGGAAGTACTCGACCAGCTCGAAGACCGAGGCCGGGCCGACGTGCTGGGCGAAGTACGTACCGCCGGGCCGCAGCACCCGGGCGATCTCCGACCACCAGGCCTTCACCGGGTGCCGGCTGCTGACCAGGTCGAAGGCCTCGTCCGCGAACGGCAGCGGCGGCTCGTCCTGATCGGCGACCACCACCGCGCCCAGCGGGTGCAGCAGCCGGGTCGCCCGGGCCAGATTGGGCGGCCAGGACTCGGTGGCCGCCAGGACCGGCGGGCGGCCGCCCTGGCGCAGGGCGCCGGCCAGCACCTCCCCGCCGCCGGTCTGGATGTCCAGGGCCGCCGACGCCGCCGCCAGCCGCCCGGCCAGCAGCCGCTGGTAGCCCCAGGAGGGGCGCTCCTCGGTGGCCCGGCCGTCCAGCCAGGAGAAGTCCCAGCCGTCCACGGAGACGGACCCGGCCTCGGCGATCAGCTCTTCGAAGGTGCGCATGCGTTGCATCATCGCGGCGCCGGCGCCGTGCTGCCAGTGGATCCGGAACCGGCCTGGTACCTCCGTACCCACTCCGCCCGCACCTCCAGGCCCCCGGCGGCGATCAGCCCGGACACCGGCTCCGCCCCGCCGCCGTCCGCCTCGAAGGCGAGCAGCACGTCCGGCTGCTCCCCGCACTGCCGCTCGACCAGCCGCCGCTCCTCGGCGGTCGGCTCGCGGAACACCGGATCCTGGAAGGACGCCGGGCAGCGGACGTACAGCGGGTCGGTGAGGACCAGCTCCAGGCCGTGGTGGTAGCCGAGGTCGTGACCGGCGGCCAGCCGCAGCTCGCCCGGATGCCAGGCGTACACCTCCCAGTCCCACCAGGACCCCTCCGGCAGCTCGATCACTCCGGCCACCGGACCGGGCCGTCCGGGATCGCCGCGATGCTCGGGTGGCGGACGGCCTCCAGCCCGGGGTCGGCGAGCAGGTCGGCGATCAGGGCGGGCGGGCCGAAGACCTCGGTGGCGCTGAGGTCCCAGTTGGTGAGCACGAACCAGGAGCGGTCGGCGGGCCACCAGTGCGCGGGGAACTGGGCGTACTCCGGCCGGGCGTCGTAGTGGGCGAGCACCTCGTCCAGTCGGCCTCGATGGGCCGTCACCGGTCGAGGCAGGTCCTCGATCGCGGCTGAGGCGAAGCGGCAGTCGGTCGCCGGCCCGTCGGCGCTGTGCCGGGCCAGCACCTCCACCAGCCGCGCGAGGCAGTCCCGGTCCGGCACCCCGATCAGCGGGTGGCCGACCTCGCCCGGGAGCACGACGCGGCGGTCGAACACCAGGTGCGACAGGGTGAAGGGCCAGTCGGCGAGGCGCCGCCCGGCGCCCGCCAGCGCCTCGGCCCAGCGCACCGGTCGCCCGTCCACCCGCAAGGTGTGCAGCACCCAGCAACGGTCGGCGAACCCGGGCTCCGGCCCAGAGCCGGGCCAACTCCCGTCCGGCTCGTAGCCGAGGACCGCCTCCCCCGCCTCCAGCAGCGGACGGATCCCGTCCAGTGAGTCCTCGTCCGGTATCCGTTCCACGGTCCGCCCCTTCCTTCGGTTCCGGAACCGCGGCCTCGAAGACCGCCACTCCGCGTCGGTACGTCTGCGCGAGGATAGCGGCCATGACGGCCAGGCCGGCCAGGGCAGCGAGCCGCCCACTGGTCCTGTCGACCACCACGCGGGGAGGCCTCGACGCCACGACCAGGACACCGCAGTCCGACCTCGGCCGCGTCTACTGACGACATCGGCACCCAGGCGATCGGACTGGCCGCGCTGGGCCACCGGGGGACCGGCACCGACCTCAGCCCGGTCGCCGCCGCCCGGGCCACGGCAGAGGCCGCCGCACGTGGGCTCCGACTGCCCACAGCGGCCGCCGACATGCGCGAACTCCCCTTCCCGGACGGCCGGTTCGACGTCGTAGTGTGCGCCGACAACGCGCTCCCCCGCCTGCTCGCGGCCGAGGACGTCCGCGCCGCGCCCGCCGCGATGCACGCCTGCTGGCCGGTCATCGCCGTGCCGCTGTTCCTCTTCCACCTCGCCTACACCAAGCGCCACGGCCTGCGGGCCTGAGGCCGGGCGCGGTCCCGTCCGGTTGCTCCGTCCAGGTCATGCCACGTGACCGGGGCGGGTGCCGGTCGTTCCCCAGGGCGACCGTCAAGCGGGGGACTCCGGGTCCGGCGAACCCACCCGGGTGCGGCGGATGCACAGTGAGAGAGCACAACTGCATGACTGATGCGACCACTTGTCCGACCGCTGCACCACCGGCCGCCGGGATCACCGGGGCAGACCCCGAACCCGCCGCCGTCACGTCCGCGCGCGCAGCGGACGCACGTCGGCCCCGGCGGCACGCGATGGCGGTGGCCGAGGCCGTCGTCAGCCTGGTCACCGGCGTCGGATTCATGCTCTGGGCCCACAGCATCGACGTGAACCCGCTGGTCCGCATCGGCCAGGTGAGCGGCCTCGCCGGTCTCCAACTGCATGCCGCGGTGGTCGCCGTGCCCGTCCTCGCGGCGCTGCTGTACGCCGCGCACCGCGTCGGCCCCGACCGCTACCGTCCGGCGCTGCGCCTCGGGTGCGCGGTGATCGCGGGGCTGAGCACCGGCCTGGTCGCCGGCGGCATCGCGGTGGCGCTGCACGGGACCCCGTGGGGGCTCGGGGGGCAGGAGGGCGACCCGGGCAACGTGATGGGCATGGCCGACGACATGATCCGCGGCAACGGCCTGCCCGGGGTCTACCCGCCGCTCTTCCCGGCGCTGTTGGCCGTGTGGGGCAAGCTGTTCCACGGTGGTGTCGCGGGCGTCGGGTTCGCCATGCAGGATCTGCAACTGCTCTGCACCGCCGTCGCCGGCCCGATCGCCTACCTGGCCTGGCGACTGCTGCTCCGGCCGTTCTGGGCCCTGCTCGTCGCCGCGCCCGCCGCGGTGCTCTTCATCGACCCCATCCGCCCCTACAGCCACAGCGCCATGCTGGTCATGCTGCCGCTGCTGGCCGCCTGCCTGCGCGACCTGCGCCGGGCGCACCGGCTGCCGACCCGCACCGCCGTGCGGTGGGCGGTCGCGTACGGCTCCGCGATGGGCGTGGTGTTCCTCTGGTACTCCGGCTGGTTCGTCTGGGCCGCTCCCGGCGTGCTCGTCCTGGTCGGGTTCTCGATCCCCTGGCGGGCGGGGGCGGCGCGCCTGCGGCGGACGCTGCTCTTCCTGGGGGTGACGGCGGTGAGCGCGACGGTGGTCGGCGCGCCGCTGCTCTACCAGCTGGTCCGGTTCGGTGCGACGACCAAGGACCGCTACGCGATGATCACGGTCTACGCCGATCCCGCCTACGTGATGGGATGGGCGTCCGACCGGGCCGGCGCGCAGACCTACCACAACTGGCCCGTCAGCGGCGAGCTGGCCGGGCAGAGCGCGTTCACCCTGCTGCTCCTCGCGGCGGCGGCGCTCGCGATCGGCCTCGGTTCGGGTGGCGTCCTGGTGCGGACCGTCGCCACCGTCCTGGTCAGCTCCTGGCTGCTCCGGTTCTGGTTCGCCGCGCAGATGGAGCGCACCCAGGCCGTGCAGCTCTACCCGCGGACGACGTGGATCATCATGTACTGCCTGATCGTCCTGGCGGTGCTCGGACTGATGCTGGCCGTCCGGCGCACGGCGGCCTGGAGCCGCACGCTGTCCCGGCCCGGCGGCGGCCCGGCCACCGGCCGGAGCCTCCTGACGGTCCGCCGGACCACCGCGGCCGGAGTCTGCGCGATCGCGCTGTTCACCGCGATGGCCGGCTCCTGGTCGGCCAATCGGTACATGCCGACCACCGCCCCGGGGGTCCAGGACATGGGCCTGGACGCCTGGCGCGCACACGCGATCAAGGACGCCGCCGGCCACTGCCCGCAGTACTCCCCCGTCGCCGCCTGCGCCGACGTCAACCGCGGCCTGACCGCGCGGAAGGAGTCCTCCGACGACCCCTGGCTGTGGTGCGCCGGCGTCCCCGCCGCCGAGTGGCCGGTGACCTGCGGCCGCCGGGCCCCGTGGGCCTGACGGGCGCGGGTGGGACCGTCAGGTCTCGCGCTGCGGGTGATAGGCCGTCTCCGGTATGCCGAACGTCCAGGCGACCCCGGCCCGGGCCGTCCGGGTGCTCGGCGGGACGCGCAGCCAGTAGGTGCGGGAGGTGCCGTCGGGCTCGGGCGTGGAGTTGACCACCTCGACCATCACCACCGGTTCGTCGTCCGGCAGGACGATCCGCCACAGCACTCCCGTCTCGTCGCGGTGGACAGGCTCCGCACCGGAGTCGGCGAGGTACCGCTCGTAGCCGTAGTGCTCCAGCAGCACGCGGCGCAGCTCGGCGTTCTCCTCGGTGCGGATCCGCTCGGCCGTCACCTCGGCGAGGCCTGCCAGGAACTCGGCGGGGACGGGCATCCCGCGCCAGGCGTGCAGCGCGAAGCCGTCCGGGTACTCCAGCGCGGGGCCGTCCGCCCGGTCGAGCCGGCCGGCCTCGTCGCGGTGCAGGGCGACGGGCCGCTCGGAGACCAGCGCCACCTCCTGGTAGGGCCACCACCAGCCGGCTCCCCGCCCCACCTCGGCGAGCGGTGCGACGGCCTCGACGCCCGCGCCGGCGGCCTCCAGGGCGGCGAACCAGGGTGCGTCGTGCTGGCCGCGCACCGCGTCCAGCAGGGCGAGGCGGACGGCGGTGCGGCGGCTCCGGGCCGCGGCTGCCTCGCCGCCGGAGGCCTGGTCGCGGTCGGCCTCGGGCGCGAGCCGGTCGAGCACGGCGTTGCGCACCCGCTCGGCCAGCGGCGTGCTGACCGGGCCGAGTTCACCGCCGGTGAGCGCCCAGTGCGCCGCCCAGCCGGCCGGGCCGACCCGCTCGACGGCCCGCCGCCGGGCCTCCTCCCAGGGCCGGGTGCGGACCTCCTCGCGCACGCTCACCGCCCCGGCGGCCCGCAGCTCCAGCGCGGCCTCGGCGGCCGCGAGCGGCGAGCCGAACCAGCGCACGGCCGCCGGTTCTTGCAGCCCGGCCGCCCGGTAGGCGGCCCGCACCGCGCGTTCGACCGCCGCCCGGTCGGCCGGGCCGGTGGCGGCCGAAGCGGCCCGCCAGCGCGCCGTGGCCCCGGCGGTGTCGACCGCCCCGCCCCCGCCGGCGCCCGCGTCCGCCGGGTTGGCCCGGATCACCGTCTCCGTCGTCATCGTCTGCTCCGTTCCCCGGCCGGGCTCCCCACCCGGCCGTCCGTTCCCGTTCGCATTCCCCGTGCCGAACCCGTGCCGAGCCCGTGCCGCACCCGCGCCGACACTCGCTCCCGCACTCGCGGCAGCACTCGCCCCCGCACCCGCTCCCGCAGGTCAGTCCGCGACCACCCGCACCGCGCCCGGCACGTACTCGCGCTGGCGGACCACCCGGTACCGCCCCTTGGGCAGCGGTATCGCCGCGTGCTCCTCGTGCACCACCCGACCGCCCTCCGGGAGGTGCAGCCAGGCCTCGCCGAAGGGCCCGGCCTCCCGGCGCAGTTCACCGGGGCCGACCACGGCGTGCGCGTGGCCGGTGACCTCACCGAGCGCGAGCACCATCCGGCCCCGCGCGTCCCGGGGCTGCACGGCCAACCCGGACACCCGCAGCGGCACCACAGCCTCCGCGACCGGCACGATCAACACATCACCCTGGCGGTACATCAGTCCTCCCACCCCGTACGGCCGGACCCCGGCGGGCGCCGGAACCCACGGCTCCGCCCGACCGGACACGGTCACGCTCCGGAGCCACGACCCGAACGTAGAGCAAGGGTCTGACAACGCGCCCGGGCCGCCACCCGGCCGCCGATCTGTCGGACCCGCCTGGTAGACAGTCGTTCGGTCCGATTCCCCGGAGGAGCAGCGCATGACCGTCAACCAGCACCTCGAACAGTTCCACGGTCTCCCGGTCTTCGACTTCGTCCAGGCCCTGGAGGCGACAGAGGCGGCCGGGCCGACCGACGGCGCCGGGCCCGCCCCGCTACCGGACGCGGCCGCGGTCGCCTGGCGGATCCGGCTCGACTACGAGTCCGAGCGGACGTGGCCCGAACGCTGGCAGCAGTTCCTCGAGGCCGTCGACACCGAGCGGGTCACCGCCCTGGTGATCGGCCAGTGGGCACCGGACGAGCCGGACTCCTTCCAGGAGCCGCTGGAGGCACTGGTCGCCGCCGCGCCGCGACTGCCCGCCCTGCGCGCGCTGTTCGCCGGGGACGTCACGTACGAGGAGTGCGAGATCTCCTGGATCCAGCAGTGCGACGTGACGCCGCTGCTGACGGCCTTCCCGGCACTGGCCGAGCTGGTGGTGCGCGGCGCCTCGGAGGACTGGGAGGGCCGGGGCGGCCTCGCCCTCCAGCCGTTGCGGCACGAGGCGCTCAAGGCGCTGCGCTTCGAGGCGGGCGGCCTGCCGGCCACGGTGGTCCGCGCGGTGGCCGCCTGCGAGTTCCCCGCGCTGGAGCGACTGGAGCTCTGGCTAGGGGTGGACAACTACGGCGGCGACGCCACGATCGGCGATCTGACGCCCTTCCTGGACGGCGCCGGGCTGCCCGCGCTGCGCCACCTCGGCCTGCAGAACAGCGAGTTCCAGGACGAGATCGCCGCCGCCCTCGCCCACGCCCCCGTGGTCGCCCGGCTGGAGTCGCTCAGCCTCTCCATGGGCGTGCTGACCGACCAGGGCGCGGCCGCCCTGCTGGAGGGCCAGCCGCTCACCCACCTGCGCGCACTCGACCTCCACCACCACTACCTCACCGAGGAGATGCAACAGCGCCTGCGCCAGGCCCTGCCCGGCGTCGACCTCGACCTCACCGAACCGGGCAAGCCGGACGACCGGTGGCGCTACGTCGCCGTCGCCGAATAGCCCGCACCACCCCTCCGGCCCCGCCCACCCCGTACCCGCCCGAGCACACCCGCCAGGATCCGACATGACGGTCTCGCACCACCTCAAGCACTTCCACGAGCTGCCCATCCATGAGTTCGCCCCCGACGACACCCGACCCCGGCCCGCCGCCGGCGAGGTCGCCTGGCGGCTGGCGCTGGAGTACGACGCCCCGCACGGCTTCGAGGCGCTCTTTCGGTCCTTCCTCCGGGCCGTCGACCCGGCCGGGGTCCGCGCCTTGGTGATCGGCCCCTGGTGGCAGGGCGGCTACTCCTCCGTGCGGGTCGCGGTCGAGGCGATGGCGGCGGAGGCCGACCGGCTGCCCGCGCTGGAGGCGGTCTTCCTCGGCGACGTCACCTTCGACGAGTGCGAGATCTCCTGGCTGGAGATGGACGACGTCACCCCGCTCCTGACGGCCTTCCCCCGGCTGGCCTCGCTGACCGTGCGCGGCGGCACGGACCTCTGCCTCCTCCCGGTGCAGCATGAGCGGCTGACGTCCCTGCGCTTCGAGTCCGGCGGTCTGCCGGCCACCGTGGTCCGCGCGGTGTCCGGCTCCGAACTGCCCGCCCTGGAGCGGCTGGAGCTCTGGCTCGGGGTCGACGAGTACGGCGGCGACACCACGCTGGACGACCTGGCGCCCTTCCTGGACGGCTCGCGCCTGCCGCGGCTGCGCCACCTCGGCCTGCAGAACAGCGAGTTCCAGGACGAGATCGCCGCCGCCCTCGCCCACGCCCCCGTCGTGGCCCGACTGGAGTCGCTCGACCTGTCCATGGGCGTGCTCTCCGACGAGGGTGCGGCCGCCCTGCTGGAGGGCCAGCCGCTCACCCACCTGCGCGCACTCGACCTCCACCACCACTACCTCACCGAGGAGATGCAACAGCGCCTGCGCCAGGCCCTGCCCGGTGTCGACCTCGACCTCACCGAGGCGGAGGACGCGGGCGAGGACGACGAGGACCGCTACGTCGCGGTCGCCGAGTAGGCACGGGCGGAGACCGGAAACGGCAACTTCGACTTCAACGGCAACGGCAACGGCAACGGCAACGGCAACGGAGAGAGGACACGGCACGATGACGCAACGGTTGACCGTCCTCGGCAACCCCGGGCACCGGCGGGTGACGCTGTTCGCCGCCGCCGCCCGGGCCGCCGGCCTGCCCGAACCTGCGGTGCTGCCCTGGCTGGACGTCCTGCGCGGCGGTTACCGGCTGCCGGAGGGCACCCTGCTGCGGATCGAGTCCCCCGGCGAGGAGCCGCTGGTCGACGAGCTGCTCCGCGGCCCGGCGCTCGGCTCGAGCTACGCGCCGACCAGGGTCGAGGGCACAGCCGCCTGGTACAGCGGGGTACTGACCGCCCTGCGCGGGCTGGCCGGCCACCCCGGTGTGCGGCTGCTCGGCGATCCGGAGGAGATCGCCGTGATGTTCGACAAGCGCCGGGCGCACGCCCTGCTCGCCGCGGCAGGCGTGCCGGTGCCCCGCGCGCTCCCCGCCCGGGCCCCCGGCGACAAAGCCGGCGCCGGGGGCCCGGACTCCGGCGGCGAGCTCTCCGGCTGGGAGCAGCTGCGCGAGCGGCTCGCCGCGGCCGGTCTGCACCGGGTCTTCGTCAAGCCCGCGCACGGTTCCTCCGCCTCCGGGGTGATGGCCCTGGAGTTCGGCCCGCGCGGACAGCTGCTGGCCACCACCTCGGTCGAGCTGGCCGACGGTCGACTGCACAACTCGCTGCGAGTGCGCCGCTACCGCGACGAGCGGGAGATCGCCGAGATCGTCGACCGCCTGGCACCGGACGGGCTGCACGTCGAGCAGTGGATCCCGAAGGCCTCCCAGTCCGGCCGCTCGGCGGACCTTCGTGTCGTGGTGGTCGAGGGCCGGGCCGCCCACGTGGTGGTGCGCACCAGCTCCCAGCCGATGACCAACCTCCACCTCGGCGGCGCCCGGGGCAGCCTCGACCTGGCCCGGGAGGCGGCCGGCCCGGCCTGGCCCACCCTGCTGGAGACGGCCGAGCGGGCGGCGGCCTGCTTTCCCGGCTCCCAGATGGTCGGCGTGGACGTCCTGCCCACCGCGGGCTGGCGCCGCGCCCTGGTCGGCGAGGTGAACGCCTTCGGCGACCTGCTGCCCGGGCTCACCGGCCTGCCGGGCGGCCCGGCCGAGGGCCTCGACACCTACGGCGCCCAGCTCGCCGCCCTCGCCCGGCGCACCGACCGGGCCACCCGTACCGACCGCACCGAGCCCCGCACCCCCAGCCCGACGCACCACCAGAGCATGGAACCCTGCCGATGAACCACCAGCCCCCGCCCGAGACGGCCGCCCCGAACCCCGACATGAACGCGGTCGTCGGCAGCCACGACCTGCTGCTCGTCACCCTCGACACGCTGCGCTTCGACGTCGCCGAGGAGCTGGCCGCGGCCGGCCGGATCCCGAACCTCGCCGCCTTCCTGCCCGGGGGCCGCTGGGAGCGCCGGCACGCGCCCGGCAGCTTCACCTACGCCTCCCACCAGGCGATCATGGCCGGTTTCCTGCCCACCCCGGCCACCCCCGGCGGCCCGCACCCGCGCCTGTTCGCGGCCCGCTTCGCCGGTTCGGAGAGCACGGCCACCCGTACCTGGGTGTTCGACGCGGCGGACCTGCCGACCGCGCTGGGCGCGGCCGGGTACCGGACGGTCTGCATCGGCGGCGTCGGGTTCTTCAACAAGCAGGGCTCGCTCGGCTCGGTCCTGCCCGGCCTGTTCCAGGAGAGCCACTGGGAGCCCGCGATGGGCGTGGCGTCCCCCACCTCCTTCGAGGAGCAGGTCTCCCGGGCCGAGCGGGTCGCCGCCGAACAGCCCGCCGACCGGCCGCTGTTCCTGTTCCTGAACGTCTCGGCGCTGCACCAGCCCAACTGGTTCCACCTGCCGGGCGCCACCCGCGAGCACGGCGACTCACGAGCCAGCCACGCCGCCGCCCTGGAGTACGTGGACGCCCACATCGGCCGCCTCTTCACCGCGATGAGCGCCCGCCGGCCCTGCTTCGCCGTCATCTGCTCCGACCACGGCACGGCGTACGGCGAGGACGGCTACACCGGGCACCGGATCGGCCACGAGGTGGTCTGGACGGTCCCGTACGCCCACTTCACCATCCCGCCCGGACACGGCACGCGCACCGAGCAGCCCCCCACCGCCACCCCCGAGGAGCGCGCATGACCACCGCACCCCCGCTCCCCGACTCGCCCTACCAGTCCTACGTCTACGCCTACCCGCACAAAACGGCCTACCGCCCGCTGCCTGAGCGCCCGCCGCTCAGCGAGCTCTGGGCCGGGGAGCCGCAGCACGCCCTCTCGCTCTACCTGCACATCCCGTTCTGCGAGGTCCGCTGCGGCTTCTGCAACCTGTTCACCCGGATCGGCAGCCCCGAGGGCCTGACCACCGCCTACCTGGACGCCCTGGAGCGCCAGGCCGACGCCGTGCGCTCGGCGCTGGACGGCGACGCCCGGTTCGCGCTGGCCGCGTTCGGCGGCGGCACGCCGACCTACCTGACGGCCGCCGAGCTGGAGCGGCTGTGCGACATCGCCGAGCAGCGGATGGGCGCCGACCTGCGGGCCGTACCGCTCTCCGTGGAGGCCTCACCCGCCACCGCGACCGCCGACCGGCTGGAGGTGCTGGCCGCCCGCGGCACCACCCGGCTGAGCCTGGGGGTGCAGTCCTTCGACGACACCGAGGCCCGTTCGGCCGTCCGCCCGCAGAAGCGCGCCGAGGTGGAGGCCGCCCTGGCCCGGATCCGGGCCGCCGGGATACCGGTGCTGAACATCGACCTCATCTACGGCATCGACGGCCAGACCGAGGCGAGCTGGCTGCGTTCACTGGACGCGGCCCTGCACTGGCAGCCCGAGGAGCTCTACCTCTACCCGCTGTACGTCCGCCCGCTGACCGGCCTGGCCCGGCGCGGCGAGCAGGAGAGCGCCGCCGCCTGGGACGCCCGCCGGCTCGCGCTCTACCGGGCCGGCCGGGACCACCTGCTGGCCAACGGCTACCAGCAGGTGTCGATGCGGATGTTCCGTCGCGCGGCCTCCCCGCAGGCCGGCCAGGGCGAGTACGCCTGCCAGACCGACGGCATGGTCGGCCTGGGCTGCGGCGCCCGCTCCTACACCTCGCGGCTGCACTACTCCTTCGACTACGCGGTGAACGCCACCCAGGTGCGCGGCATCATCGACGACTACGTCTCCACCGAGGACTTCCACCACGCCGAGGTGGGCCACTGGATGGGCGGCGGGGAGCCGCGCCGCCGTCACCTCGTCCAGTCGTTGCTCCAGGCCGAGGGCATGCCGCTGACCGACTACCGCGCCCGTTTCGGCAGTTCACCGGCCGAGGACTTCGCCGCGGAGCTGGCCGGCTTCGCCGAGCGCGACTGGCTGGCCGCCGACCCGGAGCGGCTGCGGCTCACCCCGGAAGGCCTGGCCCACTCGGACGCGGTCGGACCGCTGCTGTTCTCGCCCGAGGTCCGGGCCCTGATGGCGGGCTACGAGGCGAAATGACCTTCCTCGGCATGCCCTCCAGCGCCCCCGTCCCCGCGCCCACGACCGGGGTCGAGCCCGCCGTCGCCGCCGTGGACGTCGACACCGACGCGGCGCAGGCCCGCGACCTCACCCTGCTCTACCGCGGCCCGCTCGCCTCCTGCGACTACGACTGCCCCTACTGCCCGTTCGCCAAGCGCCGCGACTCGCCCGAGCAGCTGCGCGCCGACCGGGCCGCGCTGGACCGCTTCACCGCCTGGGCCGGCGCCCGCGCGGGCAGCGGTGACACCCTGTCGCTGCTGTTCACCCCCTGGGGCGAGGGGCTGGTCCGCTCCTGGTACCGCCGCGCGCTGGTCGAGCTGAGCCGGCTCCCGCACGTGCGCCGGGTCGCGATCCAGACCAACCTGAGCTGCCGCACCGAGTGGCTGGCGGAGGCCGACCCCACCACCCTCGCCCTGTGGGTCACCTACCACCCCGGCCAGGTGCCCTTCGACCGCTTCCTCGCCAAGTGCCGCGAGCTGGACGCGCTGGGCGTGCGCTACAGCGTGGGTGTGGTCGGGCAACCGGACCACCTCCCCGAGGCCCGGAGGCTGCGCGCGGCGCTCGCCCCCGAGGTGTACCTGTGGATCAACGCGGCCGAGGGCCGCAGCTACACCGATGCCGAGGCCGCGCGGTGGACGGCTCTCGACCCGCACTTCGGCTACAGCCGGCATGCCCACCCGAGCGCCGGGCTGCCCTGCCGCACCGGCGAGTCGGTGCTCTCCGTGGACGGCGACGGCACGGTGCGCCGCTGCCACTTCGTCCGGGACGTCCTCGGCAACCTCTACGACGGCAGCTACCGCGCCCGGCTGCGTCCGCGCCCCTGTCCGCTGCCGGTCTGCGACTGCCACATCGGTTACGTCCACCTGGAGACACTGCCGCTGTACGAGCTGTTCGGCGCGGGCGTGCTGGAACGGGTGCCGCAGGAGTGGGCTCGGGGCAGCTGATCGTCCGCACCCCCGCGTGACCGGCCGCGCACGGCCCGCTGCGCTCACCGGCCCACCGAGCGCCCGGCCGCGTACCTCCCTAGCCTGGTAACCGAGAGGAGGCGAACCACCATGCTTGGAGACGGACCGCTGCAAGCAGTCATCCCCGCCACCGATCTCGCCCGCGCCAAGGCCTTCTACACCGACGCACTCGGCCTCAAGGTCGTCGAGGAGGGCGAGGAGGAGCTGACCGGCGAATGCGGCGCGACGCAGTTCACCATCTACCGCACCCCCAGCGGCGGCCAGGCCGCCCACACCCTCGCCAGTTTCAAGGTCGCCGACCTCGACGGCGAGATGGCCGCCCTGCGTGAGCGCGGCATCACCTTCGAGGAGTACGACTTCCCCGGCCTCAAGACGGTCAACGGGGTCGCCGAGGGCGAGGGCATGCGCGCCGCCTGGTTCAAGGACAGCGAGGGCAACATCCTCTGCGTGGCCCAGCGCGTCGGAAGCTGACCCACCCCCAACCCACACCCCCACCACCGCACCCGGGACGCCGGTGCCCGGCCCGCTCGTCGGGAGCGGGCCGGGCACCGGCGCATGAACGGGACTGTCAGCCCTGGCTGTTGCGGCCCTGGCCGTCCCCGCCCTGGCTGTTGCCGTCCTGGTTGTCGCCGCCCTGGTTGTCGCCGTCCCGGCCGAGCTCGTGCGGGTTGATCGACCAGATGCCGCGCCCGAAGGTCGCCGCGTAGAGCCGGCCGTCGGGGCCCGGCTTGAGCTGCTGCACCGCCGTGGTCGGCAGGTTGCGGCCGAGCACCGAGAACCGGCTCTCGCCCGGGGCCCGGTAGAAGGCGGCGAGGTCGGTGCCCAGGGCGAGGCCGCCGTCGGGCAGGAGCTTCACCGAAGTCGCCGGGACGTCGGGCAGGTTGGCCGAGACGTCGGTCCAGGTGGCGCCGCCGTCGTGGGTCTCGAAGAGGTGGCCGGTGCCCGCGCCGGGGCCCTCCGTCCAGGTGCGCGAGAAGCCGTTGACGGCCACCAGGACGTGCCGGGCGTCCTTCTCGTCCACCGCGAAGGAGGAGATGTACCGGTTCGGGACGGTCCCGTCGACGGGCAGGTTCAGCTGGTGCCAGCCGGTGCCGTCGATGTTGCCGACCGCGATGCCGCGGCTGAACCCCTGGTTGTTGCACGGGCCGCACCAGCCCGCGTACACCGTGCCGTTGACGGTGGCGACGGCGGTGGCCACGTGGCCGGCGCCCAGGTCGTAGGCGGAGGTCCACTCGCTGCCGCTGCGGATCGCGTAGCCCTTGTGCTGCACCCAGACGTGCTGGCCGCCGGCGATCCAGGTGTTGGCGTCCTTGGGGTCGGCGGTCATCGGCGCGATGAACCGGGCGGCGTTGGTGTCCTTGTCCGGCGGGGCGACCTCGTAGGAGGTGGCCTTGCTCGGGTCCTTCGTCCAACTTCCGTCGTTCACCGCGCAGTTCTGGGTGACCCAGATGTCCAGGTAGACGTACTCCTCGGCGATGTCGCAGCCGTTGGCCGGGTCGACCAGGGTGTCGCCGCCGTCCCCGCCGAAGTTGGAGCCCATCACCTTGTCGTGCGCCCGCAGGATGGACTCGCCGTTGTCCTGGAGCCCGCCGCTGACGATGACGCCCTTGCCGGACCTGTCCGCCGGGTCCTTGCCGACGCCGACCGAGTAGTACTGGAGGGTGTCCATGGTGCCGTCGTTGAGCGGCGTCCAGTCCTTGCCGTGGCCCCAGGCGTCCAACTGGCCCTTGCCCGGCCGCCGGTAGATGCCGCCGTCGTTGCCGACGTAGACGTTCACCTTGCCCTGGTAGCTGCCGAAGGCGACGGCGTGCTGGTCGGAGTGGGTGGTCGGCGAGCAGTCACCGGTCTGCTTGCTCGGGTCGATGCTCCAGCACGGGAAACCGTTGTTCCAGTACGGCCCGACCGTCGCCCACGCGTTGCCGCCGTCGGTGGTCTCGAAGACCTCCTCCAGACCCGCGTAGACGTGATCCGGGTTGGCCGGGTCGACCTGGAGCGACTGGTTGTACCAGGCCTGGATGCCGGGCTGGTAGCCCGGGTCCTGGAGCGCGGAGCCGGACGCCTTGAGCTTGTCCTTGTCCGCGATCTGCGTCCACGGGCCGTACGGAGAACCGGACTTGGAGACGTAGATGCCCTTGAGCCCGGTGTCCGGGTTGTGCGCGGCCACATCGGGCGACTGGTCGATCGCGTAGTAGCGGGAGCCGTCCGCCGAGCGGGCGAAGGTCACGTTGCCGACGTTCGCGGCGTCCGACGGCAGGTCGCCCAGCGCGCCGACGCGCTGCCAACTCCCGTCCGCCGCCTTGCTGTAGAAGCCGTTGTAGGTGTCGCCGCCGCGCCAGCCGACCGCCAGGACCACCTTGGACGGGTCCTTGGGGTCGATCGCGATGTCGTTGGCGATGTTCTTGTACGGCGCGCTCGGGTCCTTGGCCAGCGAACCGCCCGGCAGGTACTCCGGGTTGGGCGCGAACTCCAGCGTCCACGGCCCCGACAGGTCGGAGGTCGAGTGGCTCCACACGCCTCGGCTGGTCGCCGCCCACACCTTGCCACCGCCGAAGCGCAGCGCGTGGATGATGGTCGACTCCAGCTCCGGCCCGCCCACCCGGTTGCCGGGCTGGAACTTGCCGTGCTGCGGGTCGGACAGCACGTAGACGCCGGTGCCGACGTACGAGGTGGCCCCGGTGTTGGACTCGCCGGTGGCGTACCAGAGCCGCCCGCCGCCGTCGAGGTTCAGGGTGCCGGTGGAGAGCGTGGGCAGCTTGTCGGCGATCGGCTCCCACCGGCCGCCGCCCGAACGGGAGCGGAACACCCCGCCGTTGGCGCCGCCCGCGTACACGTAGCCGTCGTTGTCGGCCGCGATGCCGGTGATCCGGCCGGTCACCAGTCCGGCGCCGCCGCTGGAGTTGGAGTTGACGTCCCGGTAGCGCGGGTCGTCGGAGTTGTAC
Source organism: Kitasatospora sp. NPDC040550 (assembly GCF_055594965.1). Classification (NCBI taxonomy): domain Bacteria; kingdom Bacillati; phylum Actinomycetota; class Actinomycetes; order Kitasatosporales; family Streptomycetaceae; genus Kitasatospora; species Kitasatospora sp. NPDC040550. The sequence continues at coordinate 225,497 of NZ_JBVIWC010000001.1, forward strand.
GGCTTGTCGGTGACGTGGTCCCAGGTGCCGCCCGTGTGCGGCATCGACTGCAACTGCGCCCAGGCCGCGCCGTAGGCGCCCGGCGCCACGACACCCGGCGCGGTGCGCGCCTCGGTGTACTGGGCGACGCCCTCGGCGGAGTTCTCCGTCTCGTCGCCGCCGTCCCCCGGCGAGTCGGCCTCGGGAGCGGTGGTCGAGCGGGGGGCGGTCGAGAGCGCGGCGGCGCCCTGGATCTTCTTCGCGTGCTGCTTCCCGACGTCCGCCTGGTGCCGCACCTGCCAGGGCTGCGATGCGGACGGTAGCGGCGCGGCGAGCGCCTGACTGGTGGTCAGTCCGAGGGCGGTGAGCGTGACTGCGCTGAGCAGCAGCCGACGGCGTTGCCTGATGGGCACGGGTGCGGTCCTCCCCTGTGGCCGGTCGCGCGGTCGCGCGACCCCGGCGAAACAGGGGGTAAGCCTGTCCGGTGTGCCCGCCCGGGGGAAGGCCCGAACGGTAAGAAGAGGTTAAGACCCTTACCGTTTCGGACAGTTGGTATTCACCGAATGCCCGGATGCCCGAACGCCTCGGGTCCGGCGGCCCGCGCCCGGCAGCCCCGCGTCCGGCGGCCCCGCGTCCGGCGGCCCCGCGTCCGGCGGCCTCGGGTCCGGCAGCCTCGGGTCCGGCAGCCTCGGGTCCGGCGGCCCCGCTCACTGCCCGCGCAGCCGCCCGCCACGCACCCGCCATCCGCGCACCCGCCGCCACGACTCCCGCACCACGGCGGCCGGGTCGAAGGCTCCCGGCCGGTCCCGGGTGATCGGATAGCAGGCGAGCCCGATCAGCGCCGCGCTGAGGTGGCCGATGCTGGTGTAGTCCCGGCTCTGGTGGACGCCGTAGACGTACACGGCGAGCACCCCCACCACGTAGAGGTACCGCCACGGCCGCACGATCAGGTAGCTGAGCACCCCGACCACCCCGGCGAGCGCGTAGCTCACGCCGTAGTCGAGCGTGTAGACGGCCTTCGGCGCCGCCAGGCCGCGGTGGATCGCCCAGCCGAGCACCCCCTCGCTGAGGTAGGTCGCCCCGACGTGCGCCAGCACCGCCACCGACAGCCAGCGCAGCGTGCCCAGCCAGCGCTCGGCGGGCACGTGGAAGAGGTTGTACAGCGCGAAGTAGCTCAGCCAGCCGCCGCCCGCGATCCACAGCGCGCTGGTCAGCAGCACCCGAACGGGTGAGACCTGGAGGTGGTGCAGATTGGTCGAACGCCGCTGCAGGATCCGGTCGGCGGTCACGGGGTCGACGTGCCGGATCACCTGGGTGGTGGCCAGCAGGATCGCCAGCCAGATGTAGGTGCCGGGGGCGCGCCGGACGTAGCGCCACGCCGCCCGGGCCGCGCGCGCCCACCAGGGCCCCCGGTGCACCTGCGGCACGCCGGTGGTGCTGCCGGTCATCGGCGCCTCCTCGACGGTCCCCTCCTCCTCGACGGCCCCCACCTCACCCTGGCCCGCCCCGGCCGCCGCCCGCCGCCGCGACGGCCCGTTCGGGTGACCGGCCCGGCGCCGTCCGCGCCCGGCCTCCGCCCGCGAAACCGGCGACGGGCGGCCGCGCCCGACTGCCGTAGGCTGGCTCTCCGGCCGCCCACAGGGCCGCCGGGCACCGGACACCGGACACCGCACGCAAAGGGCGCCAGGCACGATGAGGGACCGCCTCGGAACGACGAAGCCGACCGACACCGCCACCCCCCGGACTCCTGCCTCCAGAACGGCCGCCGACAGAACGGGCCCGGGCGGGACGGCCCCCGGCGGGACGGCCCCCGGCGGCCGGGCCGCGCTCGCGGCGACCGCCCGCGCCGCCGCCCTCCGGCTGCGCCTCACCTCCGTCTACGTCGTCCTGCTGACCGCCACCGCCGCCTGGCTCGCCACCCAGGGCCACGCCGGGCGGGCCCGGTTCGTCCGGCACAACAGCAGCAACGTCCACCACATGGAGGTGGGCAAGTGGTGGACGATGTTCACCAGCGGCCTGGTGGTCGACGGGGTCCCGGCCTGGGCCGGCATCGCCGCCGTCGCGCTCGCCCTGGGCCTGGCCGAGTGGCGCTGGGGCCCGGCCCGCGCGGGCGCGGTGTTCGTCTTCGGGCACCTGGGCGCCACCTTGCTCACCGAGGGCGCCATGTGGGTGATGCTGACCGCCCGGATCCCGGGGGCGCTCTCCCGCGCACGGGACGTCGGGATCAGCTACGGGCTGGTCGCCACCATCGGCTGCCTGCTCGCCCTGGGCCCGCGCACGCTGCGCCGGTACGGTCTGCCGCTCCTCGCCCTGGTGCTGGCCGGCGCCTGGGCGGCGGACCAGCAGCTGGCCGACGCGGGCCACCTGGTGGCCCTGGCCCTCGGCGTCCTCGCCGCCCGCACCCCCTGGCTGCGCGCCCGCGCCCGCACCACTGCCCGCGCCAGCAACCGCCCCAGCAACCGCGTCAGCAACCGCGTCAGCAACCGCGCGACTGCCCATGCCCTCACCTCCACCCGGCCCCACGGTGAACCCGACCAGGGTCAGTGATCGTCCTTACCAGTGGGCCGGGTACGATGCAGAACCGATCAACCGGCTGGCTGCCAGCTTCTGGTGACCGTTGATCAGGCCAAACGGAGGGGACCCGATGCCCGAGTTCGACAACGCCACGAACCCTGCGGACGTGACCGACCCGGTGGGCTTCGTGGACCCGGTGATGCTCCAGACCCACCGGCCCCACCCGGCCCGGATCTACGACTACTGGCTGGGCGGCAAGGACAACTTCCCGCCCGACCGGGCCGCCGCCGAGCACGCGATAGCCGCCTCGCCCGACATCCCGCAGGCCGCCCGGGAGAACCGGGCCTTCCTGCGCCGCGCCGTCCGGCTCTGCGTCGAGGCAGGTGTCCGCCAGTTCATCGACATCGGCTCCGGCCTGCCCGCCCAGGGCAATGTGCACGAGGTCGCGCAGGAGCTGGCCCCGGAGTCCCGGGTGGTCTACATCGACAACGACCCGATCGTGCTCGCCCACGGCCGGGCGCTGCTCGCCAGCAACCACTCCACCACCGTGCTCACCGGCGATCTGCGCGACCTCGACGAGCTGCTCGACCGGCCCGCGCTGCGCGAGCTGATCGACCTCTCCCGGCCGGTCGCCGTCCTGCTGATGGCCGTCCTGCACTTCGTCGACGACGACCAGGCCGCCGCGGCCGTCAAGGCCGTCCGCGACCGCCTCGCCCCGGGGAGCTTCCTGCTGCTCTCGCACAGCACCGCCGAGGGCAATCCGCAGCGGGCCGCCGAGGTCGTGAAGACCTGGGACGACACCGATTCGCGCATCCGGCTCCGGGGCCGGGCCGAGGTGGAGGCCTTCCTCACCGGCTGGGAACCGCTGGAACCGGGCGTGGACTTCGTCCCGCTCTGGCGCCCGGACGGGCCGACCGCGGACTCCACCCGCTGGATGTACGCGGGCGTGGGCCGCAAGCCCTGACCCCCGCCACCCCCGGACCAGCGCAGGGCCGGACTCCCCCAGGGAGTCCGGCCCTGCGTCTTCCCCCGCCCCCTTCCCGGCCGTGCCCCGAGGCCGCACCGCGAGGCCGCGCGCCCCGCCGCACCCGTCAAACACCGCTCCACCCAACGGAGTTGACGTCGGCCCCGGCCCTCGGAAGCCACCCTCCGGAGCCGCAGCCCCGATCGACGCGTCCGTATGCCCTTGCGGTACTCTGCAAATGTATGCCAGAGTGCGGGCATCGGATCAACCAGGCCGAATCGCCTCACACGTCGCTAAATCAGGAGCCCGCGCCGCGCGGGTGGGTCAAGGGTGCAAGCATGTCGAAGGTCTTGAGCAAGCTGCCGGTCGGTGAACGGATCGGCATCGCATTCTCCGGTGGGTTGGACACCTCCGTGGCGGTCGCGTGGATGCGCGAGCACGGTGCCGTCCCCTACGCCTACACGGCCGACATCGGCCAGTACGACGAGCCGAACCTCGCCGACGTCCCGGCCCGTGGCCGTGCCTACGGCGCCGAGCAGGCCCGTCTGATCGACTGCCGGGCCCCGCTGGTCGAGGAGGGCCTGGCCGCCCTGGCCTGCGGCGCCTTCCACATCCGCTCCGCCGGGCAGACCTACTTCAACACCACTCCGCTCGGCCGCGCCGTGACCGGCACCCTGCTGGTCCGGGCCATGCAGGAGGACGGCGTCTCGATCTGGGGCGACGGTTCCACCTACAAGGGCAACGACATCGAGCGGTTCTACCGCTACGGCCTGCTCGCCAACCCCAACCTGCGGATCTACAAGCCGTGGCTGGACCAGGACTTCGTCACCCAGCTCGGCGGCCGCAAGGAGATGTCCGAGTGGCTCGCCGAGCGCGACCTGCCGTACCGGGACTCCGCCGAGAAGGCCTACTCCACCGACGCCAACATCTGGGGCGCCACCCACGAGGCCAAGCGGCTGGAGTTCCTGGACGCCTCGCTGGAGATCGTCGCCCCGATCATGGGCGTCGCCTTCTGGGACCCGGCCGTCGAGATCGCGACCGAGGACGTCACGGTCGACTTCGAGTTCGGCCGGCCGGTCCGGATCAACGGCCGTGAGTTCGGCTCCGCCGTCGACCTGGTGCACGAGGCCAACCTGATCGGCGGACGGCACGGTCTGGGCATGTCGGACCAGATCGAGAACCGGATCATCGAGGCCAAGAGCCGCGGCATCTACGAGGCCCCGGGCATGGCGCTGCTGCACATCGCCTACGAGCGGCTGCTGAACGCGATCCACAACGAGGACACCCTCGCCACCTACCACACCCAGGGCCGGCGCCTCGGCCGCCTGATGTACGAGGGCCGCTGGTTCGACCCGCAGGCGCTGATGCTGCGCGACAGCCTGCAGAAGTGGGTCGGCCAGGCCGTCACCGGCAGCGTCACGCTGCGGCTGCGGCGCGGCCAGGACTACTCGGTGATCGACACCCAGGGCCCGAACTTCAGCTACCACCCGGAGAAGCTGTCGATGGAGCGCAGTGTCGACGCCGCCTTCGTCCCGGACGACCGGATCGGCCAGCTGACCATGCGCAACCTGGACATCGCCGACTCCCGCAGCAAGCTGGAGCAGTACGCGGGTCACGGCCAGCTGGCGCCGTGGACCGGCCTGATCGGCGAGCTCACCCCGGGCGGCGCGGCGCCGATCGCGGCGGGCACCGGCGACGAGGCGGAGTCCACCGCGCTGGACCACGCGGCGATCGAGTCCGGCACCGACTGACCTACGGGGACCGGACCGACGGGTACCGGACCGGCAGCGCGCCGGAACGGCCGGGGGCCGTCGCACCACACCGGTGCGGCGGCCCCCGGCCGTTCCCGCACCGCCCGCCACCCCAGGGCCCCCAACCGCTCCCAGGCGCCCTCCGCCGGCACCCCTCAGCGGATCCGCACCGCCCCCCGCCCGCGCACCGGGTGGGCGCCCAGCGGCCCGGCCACCGCCCCCGCCACCGCCACCCCCGCCGCCCCGGACGCCGTCGGCGGTGCCGCCACGGCGTCCCGCAGGGTCAGCAGGATCTCCCCGTCGTACCGCTCCGCCAGCAGCCGGGTGAGCTCGGCAGCGCAGCCCGGCCGCACCGCCGGGGCGAGCTCCGGCAGCCGCCCCGGGTCGCTGAGGTCCTCGGCCTCGGCGGCCCAGCGTGCCGCGTCGCCCCGTTCGCCCTCGGCGGCGTAGTGGACGGCCAGGCAGTGGACGGCCAGCTGGTCGCCGTACTGGGCGGCGATCCGCCACCAGAAGACCCCGTCCGCCGTGCGGCCCATGCCGTAGAGCAGGCAGCCGAGGGTGCGGAAGGCGGCTTTCTCGGCGAGTTCGAGGTCCAGGGCCAGTTCGCCGGGTTCGACCGCGCCCGCCACCCCCGCGCACAGGTGGCGCAGGTCCCGCCGCAGTTCGGCCCGCCCGCCGGAGCGGAGGTGGTCCCCGGCGGCTCCGGCGTGCGGCGGCCGGGCGACGGCGGGGGGACGGGCCGGGCGCTCGCGGCCGGTCGGGGTGGGCCGGCGGGCGGCGGCCAGCCGGTCGGCCAGCCGGCGGGTGAAGGCCACCGGGTCGTGGTCGCGGAACTCCTCGTCCAGCTCGGCGGCGTGCGCGCGCAGCAGTTCGGTGACCCTCATGTCGCCTGCCCGTCGTCCGGGTGTTCCAGCAGGTACTCCAGGTGGCGCCGCCCGAGGCTGTAGTAGGTGCGGGCGGTGGTGTGGGCGATGCCGAGCGCCCGGCCGATGTCGTGGTAGGAGGTGCCCGCCTGGCGCAGCCGGACCACGTCGGCCTGGACGGGCGCGGCGCGCGCGAGGGCGTCCATCGCCCAGTCCAGGGCGTCCAGTTCGGCGAGCTCCTCCAGCTCGTCCTGGCTGGTGTCGGGGCGGCGCTGGGCGATCACCCGGAGCCGCCTGCGCTCGGCCCGGCCGCGTTCGCGCAGGACGTCGACCACCGCGTCCTTGACGATCTTGAAGGCGAAGGCCTGCGGGTCCGCGCTGGCCAGGGCCCGGCGCCAGTTCCGGTAGAGCGTGGTGCCGGCGTTCTGCACGGCGTCCTGGGCGTCCTCACGGTGGCGCAGGCGCTGCTGGGCGTACCGGAGGTAGCCGGTGTTCTCGCGGGTGAAGAACGCCTCGAAGTCGTTCGGCAGGTCGTCGAGCGGGTCCGCCCGAAGGCCCCGCTCCTCCCCCGGCCCGGGAGTGTTCACACGCGCCCCCTTCTCCTGGGTCAGCTGGCCGGCCCACCGGTTGGCACGCCGACGGCCCGTTTCGGGGCTCGTGGTGTAACCGTCCGGGAGGCGCGGGTTGTCGACCGGATCGGGCGGACAATTGGGAACAATTCTGTTCACTTTCGAACAAGGCCACTGACCTGCCCGTTCGTGGGCGCGAACGGGCGCCCGGCCACCCCCGAGTGACCCAGATCACACTCGTTCGGATGGCGGCTTGACAAGCCTCGCGACCGCCCACCACCGAGGGCGGCCGCCCCACGCCAACGCCTCCCCACCCCGCCCCGACCGCAGCACCCCGACCGCCGCGCCCTACGGCGCCGGCTCGACGTCCGCCGAGTCCAGCGCGACGGTCACCCGCTCCAGCAGCACCCGCAGTGCGGCCAGGTCCTCGACCGGCAGCCCGGTCGCGGCGAGCAGCCGGCGCGGCACCTGCCCGGCCCGCTCGCGCAGCGCCGACCCCTCGGCGGTGAGACTGACGGTCACCGACCGCTCGTCCTCCGGGCTGCGCTCGCGGCGCACCAGCCCGGCCGCCTCCAGGCGCTTGAGCAGCGGGGAGAGGGTGCCGGAGTCGAGTCGCAGGCGCTCGCCGATCCGCTTGACGGGCAGGTCGCCGTCCTCCCAGAGCACCAGCATGACCAGGTACTGCGGGTAGGTGAGCCCGAGGTCCCGGAGCAGGACCCGGTAGACGCCGCCGAAGGCGCGGGAGGCGGCGTTGAGCGAGAAGCAGATCTGCTGGTCGAGGCGGAGCAGTTCCTCGTCCGCCATGCCGGGGAGCGTGGTCATGACCCCATGGTACCGATCTCCGTCGCGCCATCTAGTTGTGCACAACTGAATTGCGTGCTCTACTTATGGAGCAGTCGGCAGCCGGACCTCCACGGAGGGCCGGACGGCCGCCGGAACAGGACGACTCCGCCCGCCCCCGCGCACCGCGACGCACCGCGGACCGCGCACCACGAAGGGACCCACCATGGACGCGCTCTACACCGCCGCCGCCACCGCCAACGGCCGCGAGGGCCGCGCCGTCAGCTCCGACGGCCAGCTGGACCTCGCCCTCGCGATGCCGCCCGCGCTCGGCGGCAGCGGCCAGGGCACCAACCCCGAGCAGCTGTTCGCCGCCGGCTACGCCGCCTGCTTCGCCAGCGCCCTCGGCCTGGTCGGCCGGCAGGCCCGGGTGGACACCAGCGAGGTCTCGGTGACCGCCGAGGTGTCCATCGGCAAGGACGGCGCGGGCTTCGGACTGGCCGTCGTCCTGCGCGTCGAGCTGCCCGAGGCGCTCGCGGGCGAGGGCGGCGAGCTGCTGGTCAAGCAGGCGCACGAGGTCTGCCCGTACTCCCGTGCCACCCGGGGCAACATCCCGGTCGAGCTGGTCGTCGAGTAACACCCGCTCCCCCGAGCTGGCCCCGGGCGGGGCCCGACGATCCGCCCGGAACCCGCCCGCCCCGCCCGGCGACGAGGCCCGCCGCACCTCACGTGCGGCGGGCCTCAGCCGCTCCCCCGCCCCTACCCCCGGAAACCCCCGGTCCAGTGCCCCGATCCCGCACCCGGTCAACTGCCGGGAGGCGCGACCGGGCCGTTCGTGCCGCCCGGCCCGCCGGGGCCACCCGGCGAACGCAGCGTCTCCAAGCGGTGCCGGTACTCCTCCGCGTCGATCTCACCCCGCGCGAAGCGCTCCGCGAGCACCTGCTCCGGGGTCGGGCCGTGCCCCCAGCCGTGCGATCCACCGGAACCGGCACCCGCGACCCCGGCCGCGCCCGGTCCGTGCGGGACCGGCTGCCGCGAGCGGGAGACGTAGCGGAACAGGGCGACGGCCAGGAGCACCAGCACCGCCAGGACGAGCAGCGAGACGATCGCCATCAGGGCGATGCCCCAGCCGCCCGGTCCGTGGCCGGGCCCGTAGCCGTGCCAATGCCAGTGCCTCATCAGGTCCTCCTCCTCCGACCCTGCGGGCCCGCCGAGGTGATCGACGCCATGACCACCGGGGTGTCGTACGGCCTGAGCTGCCGCGCTGCCCGGGGTGACCAGCGCCCTACCACCATCGTGCGCCCGCGACGGGTCAAAGCGTCGTGAAGAAAGCCTGAGAAAACGTTCCTGCGGAACCGGCCCCGCGCACCGGGGTAGCGTTTCGTCCATGAACCACCATCCGCCCGACGACCACCGCTCTCCCGAGCAGCTCGTCGCGGCCGGGCTGCTCCGCCGCAACACCGACGGGCACCCCCACCCGGCGCTCAACCACTCGCCGATCACCTACGTCGCCACCGCGCTCTGGACCGAGCTCGCCGCCCTGGCGATCGCCCCCACCGCCGCCGAGGCCACCGCCGCCGCCCTGCTCCGCACCCTCGCCGACCGGGCCGTGGACGCCGCCCTCGCCCCCGGGAACGAACGCGCCCCGCGTGACGACCTCTACGTCACCGACCCCGCGCACATCGGCACCCACCGCCGCGCGGTCTGGTTCCACCGCTCCGGACCGGGCGGCCCGGTCACCGCCACCTTCGCACCGTAGCGACGGCGCAGCGGACTGCTCAGGCGCACCGGACGACTCAGGCACACCGGACGGTTCAGGCGCACGGGACAGCGCGAGCGCCCCCGACCGTGCGAGCGCGCCCGGCGGCCCGGGCGCTCCGGACCGCTCAGCGTTCCACCGTCAGGCTCTCGCAGACCCAGCTCAGCCGGTCCGGCCCGTCGAACGGCGGCCGGGCGTGGTACGTCCCGTCCGCCACCGACATGTTGACGATCAGGTAGGCGTGCCAGCCGGACCCGACCCCGTGCAGGTCCGCGTAGACCAGTTCCTCCTCGACGTACCAGTCCACCGAGTGCGCGCCGAGCACCACCCGCAGGCCGATGCTCGCCCCCGGGCCGACCCCGACGCCGCCGCCGTGCCAGTAACGGAAGCCGCCCCGCACGTGGTTGGAGATCTCCAGCAGGTCCGGGTTGTCCGGGTGGTACTCGAAGAGGTCGACCTCGTTGCCGCCGTCCCGCCAGGTCCAGATCGCCGGCCAGGCGCCCAGCTGGACGGGCAGCGTCACCCGCGCCGACAGGACGTCCCCGGTGCGGACCTGGAAGCCCTCCGGACTGCCCTCGGTGGTCAGCAGGTTGCACGTCCACAGCCCGCCGGTGCGCCGCCGCACGGCGGTGAACTGCCCACCGGGGCAGTAGTCGTGACTCAGGTAGTCGAGCTTGTGGTCGCTCCGGTTGGTCGGCCCCATCCGGGGGTATGCGCTGCTGCGCCCGGCGACCCACTGCCCGGTCGAAGTGAAGTCCGCGTCGAACACGACCGCCACGGCCGCCTCCCCAGTGCTCCGTCGCCCCGGCAGTCCGAACCGCCGGGCACACAGAGTGAGTTACCCGATACGCTCCGCAGTATGCGAAGCAAATCGCCGGGCTCCTGACCGGGCACCGCTCCAGAGCGGACCGCGCCGATCAGCCGACCGACGCGGTGGCACCCCCGGCCCGGAGCCGGTCGGTCACCGAGACCACCCCGTCCACCGAGCGGCAGAGGTTCAGCACGATCGGCACCAGGTGCGCCTCGGGCACGGTGCCGCTGAGTACCACCCGCCCCTGGTCGACCTCCACCCCGATCTCCGCCGGGCTCACCCCGTCGATCCGCCCGAGCACCTCCTCGACGATCTCCCGCCGGATCACCCGGTCCTCGCGCAGGAACACCCGCAGCAGGTCGCCGCGGCTCACCATGCCGACGACCCGCCCCTCCTCGTCCAGCACCGGAAGCCGCTTGAGCCCGTGCCGGCTCATCTGCCGGGCGGCCGCGACCACGCTGGTACCGGGCGTGGTGCAGACCGGCTGCGCGGTCATCAGCTCCGCCGCCGTGATCTCGCCGCCCGGCCCGGCCTTCGCCGACTCGGGCGCGGGCAGCAGGCTGCCCGTGTCCTCCTGCGCCGCCAGCGTGCGCAACAGGTCCGCCTCCGACACCACACCCAGCGGCCGCCCGTCCGGGTCCACCACCGGCACTCCGGTGATGTCGTAGTCGGTCAGCAGCGCGACGATCTCCCGGAAGCCGGTCTCGGGCGCGATCCGGACCACGGGGCTGGTCATCACAGATTCGACGGTGGCATGCCGCACGCCGGTTCACCTCGTCCAACGATGCTGGTCCGATCGGGCGCGGATCGTCCCGGCCGGTACCGGCAGCATGGCCCCAGGCCGCGCGGAGCGCCAGGGGCCAAGGGGCCGAACGGGTGGGACCAAGGGCCCTGACCTGCGCACACGCCTCCGACACGGGACACTGCCCGACCAGCGCGGAGGACCGGAGCCGACCGGCGGGCCCGGTCCGAGGATCCGGCGGGTCGGGCGGATCGGACGGCGCGCGGCAACCCGCCGCACACCCCGAACGGCGCAACCATCACATGATCGACTCGTTGGACCGTCCACCACGACAGCACGATCGGCACCGGGAGGGCCCGTTGGCAGCACGGACGGTGGGCGCGGAACCGGGGGCCCGGAGCGGCCAGGCACGCCCGGTGGCGGAGGCCGAGGCCGCGCTGGTGCACCACTACCGCAGGCTGGTCCGGCTCGCCTACCTGGCCCTGCCCGCCGACCGGGACCGGCACAGCCGGGTGCTCGCCGCGCACGCGGCCGTCCAGCGCGCCCTGCCGTTCCGCTGGACCCGCCGCACCGCCCCCGCGCCCGCGCCCGCCCCCGCGCCCGACTCCGCCGAGCCGGCCGACAGCGCGCCCACGACCACCGGCAGCGACCCGGACCAGGTCTACGGAACGCTGCGCCTACGGGTGCTGCGCACCGCCCTGCGGCCGCGCCCGGCCGCACGACTGCTGGCGCCCCGGGTCTGGGGCCTGCGGCTGTTCACCCCGCACGGCGGCGAGCAGGACGCGGCGCTGGACCACGCGCTCGCCGCCCTGGACGCCCCGGCCCGGGTCGCCTTCGCCCTGCGCGTGGTCGAGGGCCTGGACGGCCCGGAGGCGCTGGAGGTGCTGCGCGACGCCGGAGTGGAGCGGCCCACCGAGGCGCTCGCGGCGGCCGCCGAGGTCCCGGCCGGGCCCGAGGACGAACCGCTCGCCTTCGACCCGTGCGCCGTCCGGGTCCAGCCCACCGACCTGCTGCGCCGCCGCCGTACGCTGACCGCCGCGCTGGCGGTCGGGGTGCTCGGGCTGACCACGACGGCCGCGGTGCTGGGCGGCGGTTCGGCCCCGGCGAGCAGCGCCCCGCGGTCGGCCGTCCGGCCCCCGGGCGCCGTCACCGACCCGGCCCGGCTGGTCCGGGTCGCGCCGGACGCCTGGCAGCACACCGCGCGGATCGACTTCACCGCCTGGCCCGCCCGCGGCGACCGGCGCGAGGACGCGGCCCTGCTCGGCCGGGCCCTGGCCGCCTGGGCCCAGCCGGGCCCGCGGACCCGGGCCGAACCGGGAACGGACACCGCCCCGCCCGACCTCCCGCCGCAGCTGCTGTACGCCGGGACGGTCGACGGCGCCGGCGTGGCCGTGCTGTACGACGGCCGCCGGATCGCCCGGTACACCGACGGACACGACGGCGGACTGGACCTCGCCCGGGCCGACGACTCGGACCCGACCACGGCGGGCGCGGTGGTGCTGAGCCGCCGGGGCACCGCCCTGCGCTACCTGCTGGCGCCCTGGGTGGACACCGCCGAGACCCGCCGGATCGACCAGCCCGACACCGCCGCCCGCCCGCTGGACCACCCCGACGGGGTCACCCCGGCCGCGCCGGGCGGCGGGCTCGCGGACTGCCGGGGCGCCACCGTGCTCCAGCTGCGCTCCTCCTCGGTGATCGCCGAGAAGCACGCCTTCCTGCTGGCCGACCTCGGCGGCCTCGTCCCGGCCCACCTCACCTACACCCCGCCACCGGACCGCACCCAGCCCGCCCGCTCGCCGCGCGAGTCCACCGGCCAGGACGCCCTGGCGGCCTGGGCGCGGGCCGGCTGCGCGGTGCCGGACGGCACGCCGGGCGTCAAGCAGCTCAACCTGTGGGCGTTCGCGGTGCAGCCGCTGCCGCAGAACGCCGGCTCGGCCGCCTGGTACTGCCTGCGCGCCGACCGCTGGACCGGCGAGGGCAGCGCCGCCACCGCCGTGCTGCTGCCGACCGCCCGGGGCCCGCAGCGCACCGGCGGCGGACCGGGCCGCGGGTGCAGCCGGTTCGAGCAGGACACCGTCGCCTGGACGTGGTGGCACTCCCCGCAGGGCGCGGACTACCTGCTCGCGGCGGGCAGCCGGCGGGTCACCCGGCTGACCGTCAAGGGCCCGGACTGGTCGGCCGACCGGCCCGCCCCGGACCACACCCTCGCGGTCGAACGGCCCGCCCGGGGCGCCGTCCAGGTCGAGGCACTGCTCGACAACGGCAACCGGATCAGCCCGCAGCACTGAACCGCCCCGCCAACAGCGCGCCGTAGTCCGGCAGTTGGACGCTCGACACCTGCTTCCCCAGCTCCAGCATCCGGTCCAGCACCCACCGCCGGTTGAGCAGCCCGTTGCGCAGCCGCAGCCCGGCCGCGGTGCGCGGCGCCAGGAACGGGCCGGTCCGGTCCCCGCCCTTCTGGCAGCCCCGGGCGTAGTCGCGCAGCAGCCCCTCGTACCGGGCGAAGGCGACCCGGTGGTCGCCGCGGGCCAGCGCCAGCTCGCCCGCCAGGACGTACGCGGCCACCACCGCCGTACCGGTGCCCATCCCGCCGATGGTGGCCCCGCAGGCGGCGTCGCCGAGCAGGGCGATCCGGCCGGCGGACCAGGCGGGGACGTCGGCGCGGCTGATCGAGTCGAAGTACGGCTCGGGCGCCTCGTCCAGGCTCCGCAGCAGTTCCGGGACCTTCCAGCCCAGGCCGGCGAAGGCGGCGCGGACCAACTCCTTCTGCTGCCGGGTGTCGTGGCGGTCGTAGCGCAGTTCGGGCGAGGCGAACAGGCAGAAGGCGCCCGCCCGCTCCGGGTCGCGCGGGTCGGCGCCGACGGACATCAGCCGGCCGGGGACGTTCAGGGCCGTCCCGCCGGCCGCCGGCGCGCCGGCGGCGGGTAGCTGCCAGGTGGCCGCGTAGTAGCCGAGGTGACGGACGAACCGCTGCTCGGGCCCGAAGGCGAGCCGCCGGACGGTGGAGTGCAGCCCGTCGGCGCCGATCACCAGGTCGAACTCGCGCGGCGCGGCCCGCCGGAAGGCGACCCGCACCCCGGTCGCCGTCTGCTCCAGGGCCTCGACGGAGTCGCCGAAGACGTACTCGGCGCGGGACGCGCTGTGCCGGTGCAGCACCTGGGCCAGTTCTCCGCGCGGGATCTCCAGCTCGCCGCCCGCGAACTCGGCGGGCAGGTGCAGCAGTCGGCGCCCGTCCTGGTCGACGAAGGTGATCGGGCTGCCGCCGGTGTCCAGGGCGCGCAGCTCCTCCAGCACGCCCATCCGCTCCAGCACGGTGAGGTGGGTGCACCCGCGGAAGTCGACGTTCTGCCCGCCGCCGCGCAGTGCCGGGGCGAGTTCGACCACGGTGACGTCGAAGCCGTACCGGCCCAGCCAGTGGGCCAGGGCGGGGCCGGCGATGCTCGCGCCCGAGATCAGCACGCTGGTGCGCGCGGAAGCACTCATGGGAACCACTCCGTTCGAGGATCCGAAAACTGTGTCCATGGGACGCAGTTCATTGCTGTGTACGGTAGACACAGTTGGTGCGGACGGGCAACCCCCGGGACGGGAGCAGGCGATGGGCGAGGCGGCGAACGACACGGTGCGGCTGCTCTGGGAACAGCCCGCACGACCGACCCGCGGGCCGAAGCCGGCCCTCGGCCTGGAGCGGATCGCCGCCGCGGGCGTCGAGGTCGCGGACGCCGAGGGGCTGGGCGCCGTCTCCATGCAGAAGGTGGCCGCTCTGCTGGACTTCACCAAGATGTCGCTCTACCGGTACGTCCCCGGCAAGGCCGAACTCGTCGCGCTGATGGTCGAGTCGGCCTTCGGCGAGCCGCCCGCACCTGCGGACCGGGTCGACTGGCGGGATCAACTCACCTCCTGGGCAACCCACTTGTCCGAGGCCATCGCCCGACACCCGTGGCTGCTGGACGCCACCCTCGGCCCCCGGGTGCCCGGCCCGCGGGAACTCGCCTGGCTGGAACGGGTGGTGGCCGCCCTCGACGGCCACGGACTGACCGGCGCCGAGCGGATGGACGCCGCCGTCCTGCTCGCCGGACACGTACGCACCATCGCCGAACAGGCCCGCGCGGTGGGCCCGGACGGCTCCCCCGAGGCCCAACTCCTCGCCGCCCTCGGCACGGTGGTCCACCGGCACGCCGACCGCTACCCCGCCGTGGCCGCCGCGATGGCCGACCCGGACGGCCGCGACCAGGCCCTGGACTTCGGCCTGGCCCGCATCCTGGACGGCCTGGCCGCCCTGATCGACCGGCGCACCGGGCCCGGCCGAAGGCTGGGGGCCATCGGCGACTGACGACAACGCGGCGAGGTGCGCTCGTGCCCTGGGCGTACCTCCCGGCCGAAGGCTGGGGAAGCGTCGCGGGCCTGGCCTGATCCACACGACGCGCCCTAACATCCGCTCCCATGGCGATGTTCGTGCACCTGACGGCCGCGGCGAACACGCCGCGCATCCGCCGCGCCGGGATCCGGGCCGACAGCCGGGGCCAGGGCGGGGTGCGCGGGGTGTACTGCTTCCCCGTCCTGCCCTCCTACACCCTCACCCACCAGTGGCTGCGCGAACTCGCCCGGTTCGGACCGAAGGGCGCGCTGTCCGCGGTGCACGTCCGGCTGGACGACGCGCAGGAGGTGCTGGTCGGGCACTACCGCGACCGCGCCAGGGCCGCCCAGCAGTGGCTGACCGCCGCCGAGGCGGTCGCCCGGGTCGCCGACCAGCCCGACCCGCGCGGTTGGGAGGTGGTGGTGCCGCGGGCGATCGGCCCGCGCGAGGTGCACCGGATCCGCGCCGTGCCGCAGGTGGCCGGCTGGCGCTACGTCCCCGGCGCCCACGGCACCCGCCCCTGCACCTGCTTCGGCTGCCGGATCCGCGGCGAGTACAGCGGCCGACGGCTGCGCGAACGCCACCCGCACCCGCTGGACGGGCCGCCGCCGCCCGTCCCCGTCCTGCTCGCCCGGATCGAGGCGGCGGGCGACCCCGGCGATCCGGCCGCCCTGCGGGACGCCCTGCACTGGTTCGGCCTGCGCCGCCGCGGCCCGGTGGACCGACTCGCCGGGCTGGCCGCCCACCCCGACCCGACCGTCCGCCGCGAACTGGTCTGGGCGGTCCAGGGCTGGTCCACGCCCGGCGTCGCCGAACTGCTGGCCCCCCTCGCCGAGGACCCGCACCCGGATGTCCGCGAGGCCGTCGCGGACGTCCGGGCGCTCATGGACGAGCAGGAGCCCTGAGGCCCCTGGACCGGCTGCCCGTGGGTCCAGGGGACTCGGTACGGCTCCGGGTCAGGAGACGCGCTTGAGCTGCCAGGAGTTCTTGTCGAAGCTCGGCACGGCCGAGTACTGGCAGCCGGAGCTGTAGAAGCTGCTGACGATCGTCCAGCCGGCCGGCGGCCAGGTCGAGGCGCAGGCGTTGACCGTGGTGCCGACGGGGTAGCCGGTGAGGTCCATGATCTTCTTGGTGTTGGGGGTGAACCCGGAACCGCAGCCCGCGCTGTTCCACCACTGGACGTCCACGAAGCCGGCCGGGGTCAGCGAGGATCCGCAGATGGTGCTGGTGCTGCCGGGCGCGGCCTGGGCAGTGCCCAGGGTGAGGGTGAAGGCGGCGGCGGTACAGCCGAGGGTGAGGACGGCGGCACGAAGTCGGGTCACGGGGCGGCTCCATTCGGGTGACGCGGACGGTCCGCGTCAGGAGCCATTCCTATCGGTACGAAACTCCGTCCGAACAGTGCGTTTCCAGCCCTGCCGACGGCGGATTATCGCCCGTCCCGCACCCCGCGCCGGCCCGCACCCCGTCCGCGACCTGCGAGCTCTCCCGCCGACGTGCCCGTTCGACGGAACCGGGTGATCATGGGACGAACCGCGTCTTCGGCGACACGGCGCGCCGGTCCACTCCGGCGCGCCCGGAAGGTGGACCGCGATGTTCCAGCTCCTGTGGATTCTGCTCATCGGCTTCGTGCTCGGCGTGCTCGCCAAGCTGATCCTGCGCGGGCCTCAGTCGATCCCCTGGTGGCTGACCATGCTCCTCGGCGCCGCCGGGGCCTGGCTCGGCAACGCCGTCTCCGGCTGGATCGGCGTCCGCCACACCTCCGGCATCGACTGGATCCGTCACCTCCTCCAACTCGGCTTCGCCGTGGCCCTGGTGGCCCTCGTCGCCCCGGCCTGGAGCAGGAAACGCGCCTCCCGCTGACCTGCCGCCGGGCCCGGCCTGTCAGTGGCTGCTGCCAGAATCCCGTCCGGGCCCAACGACCCGGCCCGGACGGGAGGAGCACACGATGCCCATCGGAGACTGCTGGCAACTGCTGCGCGGAGGCCTGCCGCTCGGCGACATCGTCGTGGACGGCACCGACTTCCCCTGGCTGGACGGGCACTTCGTCCCCCGGGCCGGCTTCGCCGAGGTGAAGCCGTGGTTCGACGAGTCCGCCGCCTTCGTCGACGCCGAGGACTACGAGGCCTTCGAGCAGGCGTACGACCGGATCGACGGTGCTCTCACCCTGGCGTCCCCGAGCGGCCCGGTCGCCGAGTTCCTCCTGCACATACGTGGCGACCGGGCGTCGTGGCGGTGGTCGGACGAGCCGTTCGACGAGGCCTGATTCCCGCTCAGCCCACGTGCACGGCGGGGCGGCGGGTGCGGTCGGGTTCGGCCTCGCGGAGGACTTCGCGGGTGACCGGGGCGATCTCGCCCTGGCCGAACAGGAAGAACCGCAGGAACTGGGCGAAGGGGTTGCCCTCGGTCCACTCGAAGTAGATGTGCGGCAGCTGCCCGGTCAGGTCGCGCACCTGGAGCAGCAGCGCGGCCAGCGCGTTGGGGACGCTGGAGCTCTGCAGCGAGAGCACCCGGTAGCGGTCGTGCAGCACTTCGCCGCGGACGGTCAGTTCGGCCTCGAAGTCGGACGGGTCGAGCACGGTGACCTCGACGAAGACCAGGTCGTCCTCCGGCGGGATGTCGTTGTCCCGGCGGATCTGGTGGACCTTGTCGCGGTACTCGGCGAGGTCCCGGCTGTTCGGCTCGTTGGCGATCAGGCGCAGCGGGCGGTACGTGTAGTCCCGGACGAACCGCTCGGCGACGTCGTCCAGGACCACGGCGGTGACGCGCAGTTCGAAGGCGCGCTTGAGCCGGGAGAGGAAGGACACCAGCATGATGCCGGCGATGAAGCAGGCGCCGATCTTGACGCCGTCCGGCCGCTCGGCGATGTTCACGGCCGTGGTGTAGAGGAACACGGCGGCGATCACCGCGAAGGTGACGGTCCAGTGCCGTTCCCCGGCCTTGCGGGCGGCGATGGTGACGGCGACCGCGGCGGAGCTGATCAGCACCAGGACGCCGGTCGCGTAGGCGCCGCCCTGGGAGTCGACGTTGGCGTCGAAGATCCAGGTGACCAGGAAGGCGATCAGGGTCAGCACGATGACCGTCGGCCGCACCGCCCGGGCCCAGTGCGGGGCCATGCCGTAGCGGGGCAGGTAGCGGGGCATCAGGTTGAGCAGTCCGGCCATGGCGGAGGCGCCGGCGAACCAGAGGATGGCGATGGTGGACAGGTCGTAGACGCTGCCGAAGGCGCTGCCCAGGTTCTCGTGGGCGAGGTAGGCGAGGGCCCGGCCGTTGGCCGGGCCGCCGGCCTTGAACGCGTCCTTGGGGATGAGCAGCGTGGTGATGATGCTGGTGGAGATCAGGAAGGCGCTCATGATCACGGCGGCGGTGGTGAGCAGGTGCCGGGCGCCGCGGATGCGGCCGGTGGGCTTCTCCTCGGTGTCGTCCGGGTCGCCCTCGATGAGCGGCATCACGGCGACGCCGGTCTCGAAGCCGGACAGGCCGAGGGCCAGCTTGGGGAAGACGATGAGGGCGACGCCGATCATCGCGAAGGCGTTGCCGTGCTCGGCGGTGAGTCCGTCGGTCCAGTCGCCGAACAGGTGCGGTTCCTTGAACACGTGCCAGAGGCCGTTGGCCACCACGACGACGTTGAGCGCGAGGTAGACGCCGACCAGGACGACGGCCAGGCCGATGGCCTCGCTGAACCCCTTGAGGAAGACGGCGCCGAGCAGGGCCACCAGGATCAGGGTGAGCATCACCTGTTTGCCGGACAGGGCGCTGTGCAGGTGCGGGTTCTCGATGAGGTGGGCGGTCGCGTCGGCGGCCGACAGGGTGATGGTGATCATGAAGTCGGTGGCGGCGAAGCCGAGCAGGGTGAGCACGAAGAGCTTGCCCTGCCAGAACGACAGCAGTCGTTCCAGCATCGCGATCGAGCCCTGGCCGTGCGGGCTCTCGGCGGCGACCCGCCGGTAGACCGGCAGGGCGCCGAACAGGGTGACCAGCACCAGGACGACGGTGGCGATCGGTGACAGCAGGCCGGCCGCGAGGGCGGCGATGCCGGGCTGGTAGCCGAGGGTGGAGAAGTAGTCCAGGCCGGTCAGGCACATCACCCGCCACCAGCGCGTGCCCTTCTCGGCCGGTGCCTCGACGTGCGGGCCGGGGTGCTGCTTGGCCATGTCCGAGAGGCCTTCGAGCATCCATGCCCGGAACCTCGTGCCCCGCGTCGATGGCGCCGTTCCCGGTTCGACCGAACCCGAGGAGACCACGTACACCCCTGTCCACGACTTCGGCCGGCCGCCGCACGGTTCCGGACCCCCAAGGCCGCCGGACGGCGGGCCCGGCCAGGCTAGGGGACGGGGCCGGGGCGGCCGGGCAGCCGCGCGGGCCGACACGCCGGGGTGCGCCCGGACGGCCCTGCCGGCCGGGGGCCTGCCCCCGGCCGTGGTCGGGCCCCCGGCGCGGCGGTGTCCGGTGACCCCTCGAACGGGGTAGACATGTCCGCGCGCGTTGACTCACCGGATTGACCCTCCAGGTTGACCCACGGAGTTGACGCGCCCAGGGGTACGGCGACGGACGGCAGGGAGACAGCGGTGACGGAACCGACTCGGCGGAGGATCCTCGGCCTCGGCCTGATGGCCGCCGCCGCCACCTCCTGCGGCACCCGGCACTCCGACGCCGCCCCGCACCCCACGCCCGACGCCCCCGGCGCCCCCGGCCCGGCGGACCCCTCCGGCGCCCGGCACGCCGGGCCCGAGGACGCCGCCCCGAACGAGCAGTCGCTGCCCGGCAACGCCGACTGGCAGATCACCGACCCCGGCGCGCCCGGCGCCGTCGAGGGCTTCGCCGACCGGGTCAGCGTGCTGCCCGGTGAGACCTTCGGCCTGCACGTCTCCACCGCGGCCGCCGCCTTCACCGTCTCCGCGTACCGGATGGGCTGGTACGGCGGCGCCCGGGGCCGGCTGGTCTGGCGCCGCGAGCACGTCCCCGGCGGCAAGCAGGCCGCCCCGCACATCGACCCGGCCACCCGCACCGTGCTGACCGGCTGGCCGCGCACCCTCGCCGTGGACACCGCCGGCTGGCCCGAGGGCGCCTACCTGCTGCGGCTGGACGCCGAGGACGGCTCCGGCCGCAGCTACGTCCCGCTCACCGTGCGCTCCGCGAGCACCGCCGGGAAGACCGTGGTGATGAGCGCCCCGGCGACCTGGCAGGCCTACAACGAGTGGGGCGGCTACAGCCTCTACAACGGCCCGACCGGCACCCTGGCCACCCGCTCGCTGCGGGTCGTCCTCGACCGGCCGCACGACTACGACCACGGCGCCGGGCGCTTCCTGGTCTACGAGGCGCCGCTGATCGCCCTGGCCGAGCGGCTCGGGCTGCCGCTGGCGTACACCACCGGGATCGACGTGGCCCGCGAGCCGGGCCTGCTGCACGGGGCGAGCGCCCTGCTCTCGCTGGGCCACGACGAGTACTGGTCCCCCGAGCAGCGCGCCAACGTGACGGCGGCCCGCGACGCCGGGACCAACCTGGCGATCCTGGGCGCCAACTGCTGCTTCCGCCGGGTCCGCTTCGAGCCCAGCGAGCTCGGGCCGGACCGCACCGTGGTCTGCTACAAGGACGCCTGGGCGCAGGACCCGGGCCACCAGGCCGGCGCGCCGGCGACCACCGACTTCCGCACCGGCCCGGGCGCCGACCCGGAGAGCTCGATGCTCGGCGTGATCTACGACGGCTACCCGGTGGACGCCCCGTACGTGGTCACCTCGCCGGAGCACTGGGCCTTCGAGGGGACGGGCGTGACGGCCGGGACGTCCTTCCCGCACCTGGTCGGCGTCGAGTACGACCGGGTCGACACCGCCTTCCCCACCCCGCGCCCGATCGAGGTGATCGCCCACTCCCCCGTGGTCTGCGAGGGCCGGCGCTCCCACTCCGACACCGCCTACTACACCGTGCCCGGCGGCGCGGGCGTCTTCGCCACCGGCACGATGCGCTGGGTGGAGGCCCTGGACGCCCACGGCACCGGCGTGCACGGCATCGACGCCCACGCCGGGGACGTGGTCCGCAAGGTCACCGAGAACGTCCTGCGCCTCTTCGCCGCCGGCCCGGCCGGCCGCACCCACGCCGCCCGGGACAACCTGGCGGCCGTCTACGGCAAGGCGTAGGAAGCGTCCTGCGGTCCATCGTGATCGAACCGGCCCACGGCCCCGCCCCGGGGGATCCGCCCTGCTCCCCCGGGGCGGGAAGGGGCCGTCGGCCCGGCTACACTCGCACGGTCTGACAGCAGCGAAGGTCGTCCAGGACAACCGACCGGTGCGGCACGGGGTGCCGGCCGGCGAGGGTACGAGGGAAACAGAACATGGTCGAGGCCTCCCCGAAGGTCGTTGTCGTCGTCCCCACGTACAACGAGCGGGAGAACCTTCCGGTCCTCGCCAGGCTCCTCACGGACCTCGCGGTGCCGAACCTGCACCTGCTGGTGGTCGACGACAACTCCCCCGACGGCACCGGCGAGATCGCCGACAAGCTCGCCGCCGACTCCGCGGGCACCGTCGGCGTGCTGCACCGCACCGAGAAGGACGGCCTCGGCCGCGCCTACCTGGCCGGGATGGCCCGGGCGCTGGACGAGGGCGCCGAGGTCGTGGTCCAGATGGACGCCGACCTCTCGCACCCCGCCTCCGCGATACCCGCGATGGTGAGCACCCTGCTCGCCGACGAGGGCACCGCCGTGGTGCTCGGCTCCCGCTACGTGCCCGGCGGTTCGACCGCCGCGGAGTGGCCCTGGCACCGCAAGGCGCTCTCCGCCTGGGCCAACTTCTACGTCAACGCGATCCTCGGCCTCGGCGTCCGGGACGCCACCGCGGGCTTCAAGGCCTGGCGGGCGAGCGCGCTGCGGGCCATCGACCTGCCGACCGTGCAGAGCAACGGGTACTCGTTCCAGGTCGAGATGAACTACCGGGCCGTCCAGCACGGGCTGGCCATCCGCGAGGTGCCGATCCGCTTCGAGGAGCGGATCGAGGGCGCCTCCAAGATGAGCATCGGGGTGCAGGTCGAGTCCGCGCTCGCGCCCTGGAAGCTGCGCTTCAACCGCGAGGGCCAGGGGGCCTGAACGAGTAGTCCCGGCCCCGGCGGGCGGTGCGGACGGCGGGTGCGGGGAACAAGGCCGACATGGCCCTTTTCCCGGAGTCCCTGACGCCCCTGGTCCGCCGCGCTGCCCGGGACCCGTTCGCCGTCCAGACGCTGCGGGCCACCGTGGCCGCCACCCTGTCGTACGCGGTGGCCACCCAGCTCAGCAGCGAGCCCGCTCCGCTGACGGCACCGCTCACCGCGCTGCTGGTGGTCCAGGTCACCGTCTACTCGACGCTCAAGACCAGCGTCCGCCGGGTGGTCTCGGTGGTGGTCGGGGTGCTGATCGCGATCGGGTTCAGCACCGTGGTCGGGCTCTCCTGGTGGAGCCTCGGGCTGATCATCCTGGCCTCCCTGGTGATCGGACGCTTCGTCCGGGTCGAGGAGTTCGTCCAGGAGGTCGCGATCAGCGCGATGCTGATCCTGGGCGTCACCAAGCTGACCTCCCAGGCCTGGGACCGGGTGCTGGAGACGCTGATCGGTGCGGCTGTCGGGCTGCTGTTCAACCTGCTGTTCGCCCCGCCGGTCTGGGTGGACACCGCCGGGGAGTCGATCGAGGACCTCGCCCGGCGGGCCCGTCAGCTGCTGGTCGACATCTCCGAGCAGCTGGGCCGCCCCACCCCGGTCGCCCGGGCCGCCGAACGGCTGCACGAGGCCCGGCGGCTCGACCAGGCGATCGCGGACGTGGACGCGGCGCTGCGCCAGGCCGAGGACAGCCTGCGCCTCAACCCCCGGATCAGCGAGGGCCTGCTCTCCCGGCTGGTGCTGCGCACCGGGCTGGACACCCTGGAGATCTGCGTGGTGGTCATCCGGGTGCTGGCCCGCTCGGTGACCGACCTGGCCAAGCAGCGCGGGCCGTCGGAACGGCTGTTCCCGCCGGAGGTCGCGGTCGGGCTGGAGGAGCTGCTGGCGCACGTCGGCGGGGCGATGGTGAGCTTCGCGGTGCTGGTCACCACCCAGGTGAGCCGCAACGCCGAGGAGGCCGAGGAGCGGCTGACCGCCGAGCTGGCGGCGGCCTGGACCTGCCGGGAGAACGTCGCCCAGGTGCTGCTGCGCAAGGTCCAACAGCATCCGGAGGCCTGGCAGTTGCACGGCGCGATGCTGGCCGAGGTCGACCGGATCCTGGACGAACTGGACCTGGAGCACCGCAGTCGGCGGCTGATGGAGGAGCTGGACCGGGCCTCGCTGGCCGGCCGGGAGCGGTTCTCCCGCCTCGCCGGGCTGCGCCGGGCCGTCGGCGGCCGACGGCGGGGGGAACGGGAGCGCCCGGCGGCGGGCGCCGGGCGCTGACGGGTGGCGACGGGGGCTGATCGGGCGACGGGCAGGGGCGGTGGAGGTCAGGGCATCAGCCAGGGCTGCTGCGGCAGCGGGTGGCCGGTCTCCAGGTAGGTCTTGAGGTTGGACAGCACCGCCGACCAGCCCCGTTCGGCGTCCGCGCGCTCGGGTTCGTCGGCGAGGTCCTCGTGGGTGACGGTGAGCCGGGTGAGGTCCTGCCAGTGCCGCAGCTCGAAGGTGACCCGGGACGGCCCACCGGGGCGTTCGCCCTCCGGTCCGCCCCAGGTGGTGACCAGCCGGTGCGGGCGGTCCGCCACCTCGACGGTGCCGATCACGTCGGCGATCCCGGAGTCGTCGGTGCGCTGGTGCTCCCAGGGCGCGCCGGGCAGCCAGGTGGAGACGTTGCGGTGGCCCCAGTAGAGGCCGGACTCGTCGGCGTTGGTGAGCGCGTGCCAGACCCGTTCCGGGGTGGCGCGCAGGTAGACGGTGCCGCGGTGGCGGAAGTCGGTCACGGCCTCAGCCCTCGGCCGCGTCGAGCAGCTGCTGGATCTCGATCTTCCCCATCCGCATCATGGCCGCCGTCACCCGGTCGGCCTTGGCCCGGTCCTCACCGCCGACCAGGTCGAGCAGGATGCGCGGGGTGATCTGCCAGGAGAGGCCGTAGCGGTCCTTGAGCCAGCCGCACGGGCCCGGCTCGCCGCCGTCGGCGGTGAGCTTCGTCCAGAGGTCGTCGACCTCCTGCTGGTCCTCGCACTCGACCTGGAGCGAGATCGCCTCGGTGAAACGGAACATGGGGCCGCCGTTCAGCGCCGTGTAGGGCCGGCCGGCGAGTTCGAACTCGACGGTCATCACCGTGCCGGCCGGCACGGGGGCGCCCTCGCCGTAACGCGTGACCTTGGTGATCCGGGAGTCGGGGAACAGCGAGGTGTAGAGGGCTGCGGCCGCCTCGGCCTGGTCGTCGTACCAGAGGAAGGTGGTGATTTTCTGCATGGGCCCGACGGTAGCGGCGGGCTCCGACAGTGCGGCCGAGCCACGGCCGGGGGTCACCGGATCGGCGCCCCCGGCCGGTCGGACCACGATCCCGGGGTCAGTGCACCCAGCCCGCGTAGCGCTGGACGAAGCGCTGTCCGGTGTGGGCGGTGACCACGACGTCGTAACGGCCCTGCTTGTCCAGCGGCCAGGACAGGTCGACCTGCTTGCCGGGCTTGACCCAGACGGTCTGCGGGCTGCCCGCGAAGTCGTTGGGCGCGGCGGTGAACGCCACGTCCGTCAGACCGTCGTTGGCCACCTGGAGGGTGAGCTTGAGGGTGCCGTGCAGGTCGGCGGTGACGATCGGCACGCCGATGTCGTTCTGGCCGTCCTGCCCGTCCCGGACGACCGTCCCGGCGAAGCGTCGCACGAAGCCGTCCGGGCCGTGCACGGTGAAGTCGTAGCGGCCGTCGGTGGCGGCCGCGTCCCAGACGTACGTGGCGTTGGCGCCGGGGGCGACGGTGTACGGGGTGCCCGCGAACGGGAGCAGGATGTTCGGGTAGACGGTGTACGGGAAGGCCACCGAACCGTCGTTGCTCATGGTGCAGGTGACCTTGCCGGTCCTGCGGTCCACCGCGACGTCGGCCCAGGGCTGGTACGGCAGCGGGCGGTGCGGGCGCTCGCCGCGCTCCTGGACGGGCATCGCCTGGGCGCCGGCGGCCGGGAGGGCGACGCCGGGCAGCTTGGTGCCCGCGTCGGCCTTGGCCATCAGGGCGTTGGTGTCCGGCAGCTTCGGGATCGAGGTGTCCGGGGCGGCGAAGTCGAAGCAACTGGTGAGGTCGCCGCAGACGGCCCGGCGCCAGGCGGAGATGTTCGGCTCGGCCACGCCGGTCACCACCTCCATGAAGCGCAGCACCGAAGTGTGGTCGAACACCTGGGAGTTGACCCAGCCGCCGCGCGACCAGGGGGACGCCACCCAGAGCGGGACGCGGTTGCCGAGGCCGATGGCGCGCCCCTGGGTGAACTCCTCGGGGGTGCCGGGCTCGGGGGTGGGCGGGACGACGTGGTCGAAGTAGCCGTCGTTCTCGTCGTACATAACCAGGAAGACGGTGTGCTTCCAGACCTCGGGGTTGGACATCAGCGACTGCAGCGCCTGGTTGACCCAGTGCGCGCCGTAGGCCGGGCCGGCCTCCGGGTGCTCGGAGAACAGGTAGGGCGCGACCAGCCAGGAGACGGTCGGCAGGGTGCCGTCCTTGCAGTGGCGGTCGAAGTCGGTGGGGTCGAACGTGGTCATCGCGTTGATGTAACGCGGGTCGTCGTGCGGGAAGTCGTGGAACTGCTTGAAGTAGGACAGCGCGTTGTCGTCGTAGTCGCCGGTGCGGTCGTCCTTGCTGGGGTTGTGGTAGACCCGCCAGCTGACGCCGGCCGCCTGGAGGCGCTCGGCGTAGGTGGTCCAGTCGGCGACGGGGTTGTCGGTGACCGGGGTGTTGTCGATCCACGGGCCGGTGGTGCCGTCGCGGCCGGGGCCGGCGGTGCCGGTCCACAGGTAGAGCCGGTTGGGGTCGGTGGGGCCGGCCAGCGAGGTGAAGTAGGCGTCGCAGAGGGTGAACGCGTCGGCCAGGGCGTACTGGAAGGGGATGTCCTCCCGGGTGAAGTAGCCCATGGTGCGCTCGCCCTTGGCGGCGATCCACTTGTTCATCGCGCCGTTGTTGATGGCCTGGTGGCCGGTCGCCCAGTCGTGGGCGAGGCCGCCGGCGTTCTGCGCGTTGTACTTCGAGGTGTCCATCCGGTACGGCAGCATCACCCCGCCGTCGCTGCGGCGGGCGTCGGGCTGGCGGAACACGTCTGTGCCGTCCGGGAACTGGAGCGCCTGCTTGTCGCCGAAGCCGCGGACACCGCTCAGGGTGCCGAAGTAGTGGTCGAAGCTGCGGTTCTCCTGCATCAGGACGACAACGTGCTTGACGTCCTTGACGGTGCCGGTCAGGGCGGTGGCGGGCGCCGCGGCGGGGGCGGCCGGGGCGGCGTCGGCCCGGGTGGCGGCCAGGCCGGTCAGGGCGGTGGCGCCGACGGCCGCGGAGGCGCCGACGAAGGTGCGGCGGGAGAGCTCGGACATCACGAACTGGCCTCTCAGAGCTGGAAGGTGGCGACGGCGGCGGCGGTGTCGGAGGGCCACTCGTTGGCGGCGGCGTTCGGCTCCGACTGGGGCCAGTCGGCGACCAGGGTGTGCGCCTCGACCAGCTTGAGCGCTCCGGTGTACTGGACGACGTCGATCCGGTCCTGCGGCTCGGGGCGGTCGCCGCGGCGCTTGCGGGTGGGCGACCAGGTGGCGCCCGGGGCCTTGGCCGGGTCGCGGTTCTCCTCGCGGAAGGTGTCGGTCAGTCCGGCGGCCTGGAGTTCCTTGGTGACCGGCCAGGCGAGCGCGCCGACGCCCTGGTGGGCGGCGGCCGTGGCGGCCGTCCAGTCCAGGTGGGAGGGCGAGGAGAGGGCGCCGGCCAGCACCACCGGGAGGCGCCGGGCGGCGTCCGCGCGCACGGCGGCGGCCAGCGCCTTGGCCTGCTTGAGCCGCAGCGAGGCGTTCTCGGCGGCCAGCACCTGGGCAGCGGTGCCGCCGTCCTGCACGGCGTACGGGCCGTAGCCCGCCTCGTCGAGGTGCGCGGCCCAGAACCGGACGGCGCGGCCGCCGGGGAGCTGGACGGTGGCCGCGACGGCGGGCAACTCGGCGGTGGCCGCGGTCGGTTCGGTGAGCGGGTAGCGGCTGAGGATGCCGACGCTGCCCGGGCTCTGGAGGGCGTACCAGCCGAGGGCGTCGGCCAGGGTCTTCGCCCGCTCGCCGCCCGTCTCCTGGAGCGCGAGCACGTCCAGGCCCTGGGCGAGGACGACGCGCAGCTGCTTCTCCAGCGCGTCGGTGTAGCCGTTGCCGGCGTCGTGCAGGTTCCAGCTGGCGGCCTTGAGCCGGGGCGGGGCGGCCTGGTCCACGACGGGGACGAGCACGGTGACGGTGTCGGTCGCACCGGTGCTGTCCTTGACGCCGACCACGACCAGCTCGGGGTTGCGGGTAGCGGCCGGCGCCGTGCCGGTGATCGTGCCGTCGGCGGCGACCGAGGCCCAGGCCGCGCCGCCGAGCTTGCGGTGGGCGGCCGAGCCGGGGGCGTTGCCCGCCGGGCGGGACCAGAGGCCGCCGAGCCGGATCCGCACGGCCGCACCGGGGGCGACCGGGGTGGCGGTGAAGGAGTCGACGACGGCGTGCGGGCGGACCACCGGGGGCTTGGGACGGAAGCTGAACGGGGCGGTCCGGGCCAGGATGCCGTAGCCGTCCTTGGCCAGCAGGTAGGCGGTGTACGGGCCGCCGGTCAGCGCGGAGGTGTCGAGCTGGACGTCGCCGGAGGTGCCGGGGGTGTACTTCCAGAGCAGCGAGGAGCCGGTGCCGGGCTGGCGGCTGCCGTCGTAGATGCCGACCCAGTTCTTGGCGTCGGGGGCGTCGGTGGTCCAGTGGAAGGTGAGCCGGTCGCCTTCGGCGGGGCTGCTGGATGAGGTCGGGGTCAGGGCGCTGCCTGCGGCCACGGTTGTCCTGTCCGCCGCCGGCGGGCCCGGTCCGCCGGGGGACGGTACCGGGGCCGCACGCGGCTGGTCACGGAGGCTGGGAGGGAGGACGCCCGCAGTTGGCTGTACAACTAGGGGCGGGCTCATTCATCCGAAGGTCAGCGACCGGGGCGTGAACGGCGCGTGACGGGGCATCGGGCGGTTCGGGAACTCCGTGGCGCGACCGGCTCCGGACACGCGCGGAGGGCCGCGACGGGCGATTCGTCGCGGCCCTCCGGGGCGGCCTTGCTGGGTGGCCTTGCTGGGCGGCCTTGCCGCATGGCCTCGCTGGGCGGCCTTGCCGTGCGGCCCTGCCGGGGCGGTCGGGCCAGGGCGGTCAGGCCGGGCGGTCAGGCCGGGCGGTCAGGCCAGCGCGAGGAAGAGCTTCTCCAGCTCGGCCTCGCTCATCGGCGCGGCGTCCTCGTCGGCGGCGGCCATGCACTGGCGCATCCCGCTCGCCACGATCTTGAACCCGGCCCGGTCCAGGGCGCGCGAGACGGCGGCGAGCTGGGTGACCACGTCCTTGCAGTCCCGCCCCGCCTCGATCATCGCGATCACCCCGGCCAACTGGCCCTGGGCCCGGCGCAGTCGGTTCAGGACCGCGCCGACCGCCTCCTCGTCCACCTGCATGTGCGGGCCGCCTTTCACCTCGACTCTCGATGGCCAAGTGTACCCGGTGGGGTATTCATTCCCGGCCGGACGAAGACCGTCACGAGGTGGCCGGCCGCGGCCGGCGCGGCCGGTCAGCGGCGGGCCGGGCTCGGCGCCGGGCCTGGGCCAGCGCTTCGGGCCAGGGTCAGCGCCGGGCCAGGCGGCGCTCGCCCCCGGCGCCCGTCGCGTACGGCAGCTCGTAGTACGCGAACACCTCGGGCTCGTCGGTGGCGGGCAGGATGTCGTCGGTGCCGATCGCCGGGGCGTCCTTGACCTTGTTCCGCGGGTACGCCACCCGCAGGTAGGCCGGACCGGCCACCGCCCCCTCCAGGGGGACGAAGGCCAGGCGGCGCTTGGCCATCACGCCCATCGTGACGGTGGCGAAGAACGGCTCGTCGGTGGACGTCTCGACGTAGACCGACTCCAGCGTGCCGATCCGCTTGCCGTTCTCGTCGACCACGTCCTGGCCCCGCCACTCGCGGATGTCTGCCATAGCGATTCCCATGGACCCGGACCTCCCGTGTCACGCGCTTCCACAGCCGTCGGCCCCTGCCTTCGGCCCCCGGAGTACCCATCCTGCGCCGGGACGGGCGCCGGGGCACCATGAAAGGGACATACGGGGGCGAGCCGGCCAACCGCCACCAGGGCACTGACCTGGGCTTTAGGCTGTCCGCCGAGGTTCGGGAACAGCCCGCCCGGGGAGCGCCCCGGCCGGGACGGCCAGAGGGGCGGCAGGCATGGGGTACGAGAGCATGTGGGAGTCCGGCGACCCCCGGACAGCGGCCGACCTGCGGCCCGACACCCCCCACCCGGCCCGGATGTACGACTACTACCTGGGCGGCAAGGACAACTTCCCCGCCGACCGCGCCGCCGCCGAGAAGGCGCTCGCCGCCAACCCGGAGTTCCGCTCCACCGCCCGGGCCAACCGGGGCTTCCTGACCCGGGCGGTGCGCTGCGTCGCCGGGCTGGGCGTCGACCAGTTCCTCGACGTCGGCACCGGCATCCCGACCGCCGGCAACACCCACCAGATCGCCCAGGCCGTGGACCCGGGCGCCCGGGTCGTCTACGTCGACAACGACCCGATCGTGCTCAGCCACGCCCGTGCCCTGATGGCGGGCGCCGGGCCCGGACGCACCGCCGTGCTGCGGGCCGACCTGCGGGAGCCGGCGGCGGTGCTGGAGGCCGTCCGGGCCGAGGGGCTGCTGGACTTCTCCCGCCCGGTCGGGCTGGTGCTCGCCGCCGTGCTGCACTTCCTGCGCGACGAGGACGAGCCGTACCGGGCGGTGGCCACGCTGCTCGCCGCCCTGCCGTCCGGCAGTCACCTGGTGCTCTCGCACGGCACGGCCGACTTCATCCCCGCCGCGGTCCGGGACCAGGTCACCGGCGTGTACGACAAGGCCACCGCGCCCCTGGTCGGGCGGAGCCGGGAGCAGGTGCGGGAGTTCTTCGACGGGCTGGAGCTGCTGGAGCCCGGGGTGGTCACCGTCCCGCTCTGGCGCCCGGAGGAGGCACCGGCCCCGGGCGCGGAGCGGGTGAGCATGTACGGCGCGGTGGCACGCAAGCCCTGACCCGGCGTCACGTGCGGTGCGGCGGACCGGGGTGGTGCTGGCCGTAGTGCGGATCGGGGGGTTCTCACCACCGACCCGGCCCTGGGGCCCCGGCTACTGTCGGTGGGACGGCTCCGGAACGGGGCGGTCACACGGGGTCAGCACGCCGCGCACGCGCATGACTTGGGGGGAACCACCATGGTCCACGACCGCCGCCACGCCCACCACCGCCGCACCTACCGTCTCGCCGGGGTCGTCCTGGCCGCCGGGCTCGCCACCGCAGTGCTCACCGCCTGCGATCCGGTCGGCACCTCGTTCAGCGACGACGCGACCGTGTCCGACGAGGTCACCGCCGTCAAGCTCGACAACTCCTCCGGGGACGTCACCGTCCACGGCAAGACCGGCGCCGGGGGCGTCTCCGTCCACCGGAAGATCACCTACCACAGCGGGAAACCCGGCACCACCACCCGGGTCGACGGCGGGGCGCTGGTCCTGGGCGGCTGCGGGCACAACTGCTCGGTGGACTACACCGTCGAACTGCCCGCCGGACTGCCGGTCAGCGGCGGCACCTCCGCCGGCGGGATCCACCTCTCCCGGATCGGCGAGGTCTCGGTGCACACCGACGCCGGGGACATCTCCGTCGACCAGGCCGCCGGCCCGGTCGACGTACGCACCAACAACGGTGAGATCAAGGGCACTTCACTCAAGGGCGACCGGATCCGGGCCAAGACCGACAACGGCGGGATCACCCTCACCCCCGGCAAGGCCCAGGACATCAAGGCCGGCACCTCCAACGGCGAGATCCACCTCACCGTCCCCGCCGGCTCCTACCACGTGAGCGCCGGGACGGACATCGGCGAGAAGCACATCGGCGTCCAGAACGACCCCACCGCCAAGTACGAGCTCGACCTGGGCACGGACATCGGCGACATCACCGTCAAGACCGGCTGACCGGGCCCCCGTTCGGCGGGCGACACGGCACCACCGCACCTCGAACTCCGGGCCGGACCACCGTTAACAGGCGGCCCGGCCCGGGGCAGGACGGGGCCGGTTCGGACACGACGGGCCTGGCCGTCACCGCGCGGGACGAGTGGGGCGGACTGCTCGGACCGGCCCGGACCAGCTCCGCCGACGAGGCGGCCTGCTACGGCGTTCTACCGCTCGCTCGGGCTCCTCGCCGGTCGACCGATCGGCCTGCGGTGGCGATCAGGAATCGGAGTAGCTGAGGTCCCCGACCGTCCAGCTGCTGACGTCCTCGATGGCGATGCGGTACATGCCGCCGGTGTGGGGCAGCCCGAAGTCGCCCTGGAGGATCTTCGCCCGGTGGAGATGCAGGTGGGTGGGCCGTGCGGGCGGGCCGTCGGCCCGCGCGGCGAAGAGAGCGGCGAACGGTTTCAGGTGCTCCGAGGCCTGGAGGACCTCCGCCACCCGCTCCAACCACAAGGTCACCGGCGCGAGCCTGCCGGTGATCACCGCGCCAGGGACCACCACGGTCAGGGACATCTGATTGCTGTGCTCGGACTCGACCATCGCCGCAATGTCGACGAGGAGCCTGTCAGGGTTCGACATGTCCCACAGACTATGACACCGCCTCCGCGAGCCCAAGGCCCTGGGCAGCAGCCGCGGCCGCAGCGACGGCGGTGTGCGTCCGGTGTCAGAGTTTGAACATCGCGGTGTAGGGCTGGGTGATGCGTTCCTGTCGCGATCCGAAGTCGACGAGTACCGCGATGTCGCTGTCGCCTTCGACGCCGATGGCCCGGCCGAGGCCGTACGTGTCGTGACTGACGCGGTCACCGACGGCGAAGTGCTTGCGCGGTGCTTCGATCCGGGCTTTGAAGGGGCTGGCGGGCAGGACACGGCGGACTGCTGCAGATTTCCTCATTCCCTGCAGTATGCGCCGAAAGTCGCGGGAGCGCGCCTTCTTCGTGCACTCGATTTCGGAGCGCCTCAGGACGGCGCCGGCGGGCGTGGCACTCGCTTCCACGGGTCCGCCGCGCCGAGGGCAGAGGCTCGGCGCCTGCGCGATTCGCCCGCTCGGGGGATCGACCGGCCCGCACCCGAGGGGCGGATGACATGACCAACTGGGCTGCCATGCAGGCACTTTGGCAGTCTCCACAGCCTCCCGACCGGCCCCCTCGGCAGGGGCGCCACAAAACCGGGGGCGGAATATCCACCCGCGGCGGGCCCGGGCCTGCTACAGTCGTTTTAGTTGCAGTAGTGGTTCCCATGAACTTTGTGTGCGCCTGCTGATGTTTCGCAGGCGCATTTTTGTTTCCCGGCACTTCCCCGGGTGGGTGCTCATCGCGGCGACTCGGAGCGCGCGCTGTGCGGGCTTCGGACAGCCCCTTGAAGGAGATTTCTTTATGGCTAATGGCACTGTGAAGTGGTTCAACGCGGAAAAGGGCTTCGGCTTCATCGAGCAGGACGGTGGCGGCCCGGACGTCTTCGCCCACTACTCGAACATCAACGCCAACGGCTTCCGTGAGCTGCTCGAGGGCCAGAAGGTCGAGTTCGACGTCACGCAGGGCCAGAAGGGCCCGCAGGCCGAGAACATTCGTCCGCTGTAGTTTTTCCGCCACGGCACCCGCCTGGTAGCGAGGGGCCCGCACCGCGTACATGATGCCCGGTGCGGGCCCCTCGGCATTGCTCCACCCTGCCCGTCCCCGGCCGTTCAGGCCCCCCTGGCTCCGCCACCGGCGGCCATCCCCGCGCGAGACGCACAGCGCCGCGTCCGGATCGCCGCCCTGCCGTGACACCCCGCGGTTCGAGGATCCCCGTTCCCGCCCCGGCGGAGAGCGCCGACCCGAAGTGACGTGCCGCACGGTTCCACCGTCCACGCCCCGCCCCACACTTTCGGCCCGTTCCTTGCGGCCTCCTGCCGGCGCCTCGCGCTGCGGAGCTTCCTCGCGACGTGCCGCCCCAGGAAGGTCTCGCATGAACCGCTCCCGCCGCTCCTCGTACCAGAACGCCAACTCCCGCTCCTCGGCCTCCTCCCGCTCCGGCGGCAGCTCCTTCTACGGCGACCGGCCCACCGGAGGCCGTAGCGCCCGTCAAAGCTCCTTCCCGCAGGGGGAGTTCACGATGCCGGTGAGCACCACCCCGGCGCTGCCCGCCGTCGAAACGTTCGACGAGCTGGCCATGCCCAAGGCGCTGCTGTCGGTGCTGACCCGCCAGGGCGTCACCTCGCCGTTCCCGATCCAGGCCACGACACTGCCGAACTCGCTGGCCGGACGTGACGTCCTCGGACGTGGCCGGACGGGCTCCGGCAAGACCATCGCGTTCGGCCTCGCCGTGCTGGCCCGCACCGCCGGCCGGCGCGCCGAGCCGCGCCGCCCGCTGGCCCTGGTGCTGGTCCCCACCCGCGAGCTCGCCCAACAGGTCACCGACGCCCTCACCCCGTTCGCGCACGCGGTGCGGCTGCGGATGGCGGCCGTGGTGGGCGGGATGTCGATCGGCCGCCAGGCCCAGGCGCTCAACCGCGGGGCGGAGGTCGTGGTGGCCACCCCCGGCCGGCTCAAGGACCTGATCCAGCGCGGCGACTGCCAGCTGGACGGCGTCGGCATCACGGTGCTCGACGAGGCCGACCAGATGGCCGACATGGGCTTCCTGCCGCAGGTCACCGAACTCCTCGACCAGGTCGCCGAAGGCGGCCAGACGATGCTGTTCTCCGCCACCCTGGACCGCAACGTCGACCGCCTGGTGCGGCGCTTCCTCAAGGACCCGGTCACCCACTCGGTGGACCCGTCCGCGGGAGCGGTCAGCACCATGGAGCACCACGTGCTGCACGTGCAGAACTACGACAAGAACGCCACGATCGCCCACATCGCCTCCCGCGACGGCGGGGTGATCATGTTCATCGACACCAAGCACGGCGCAGACCGCCTGGTGGAGGACCTGCTCGCCAACGGGGTCAAGGCCGCGGCCCTGCACGGCGGAAAGTCCCAGCCCCAGCGCACCCGCACCCTCGAGCAGTTCCGCACCGGCCAGGTGACCGCGCTGATCGCCACCAACGTCGCCGCCCGGGGCATCCACGTCGACGGCCTCGACCTCGTCGTCAACCTGGACCCGCCGGCCGACCACAAGGACTACCTCCACCGGGGCGGCCGCACCGCCCGGGCCGGCGAGTCCGGCACCGTCGTCACCCTCGTCCTGCCCAACCAGCGCCGCCAGACGACCCGCATGATGACCACCGCCGGAATCACCCCCGTCACCACCCGCGTCACCGCCGGCGACGAGGACCTGGCCCGCATCACCGGCGCCCGCGTCCCCACCGGCGTGCCGGTCGTCATCGCCGACCCCGTCGTCGAACGCCCGCGCCGCGGCGCGGCCACCAGTCGCGGACGCCGCGGACGCCCCGCCACCACCGGCGGCGACACCCGCGCCAACGGAGCGAGCCGCAGCGCCCGGGGCTCCTCCGGCCGCCGCCGGGCACCCAGGCGCGTCGCCCTCGCCGCCTAGAGGCCAGGCCCGGGGCCGGACCACTCCCCCGGTCCGGCCCCGGCGGAACCGACACCAAGGAGCCCGCCCATGACCGTCACCCCCGAACACCCCGCGACCACCGCCACGGTCGGCGACCTCATGACCGGCCCCGAGCTGCAGATCAGCGACGACGTCATGGTCGACATGGCAATCGACATCCTGCACAGCTCCGGCGCCGACCACCTCCTGGTCCGCGACGACGACGGCCGCTGCGCCGGGCTGCTGACCCGCCCGCACCTCGCCCCGTTCCAGACCCGCACCCGGTCCACCGAGCGCACCCCGGTGCGCGACATCGTCCTCGACCAGGCCCCGTTCGCCACCGCCGACATGCCCGCCGCCACCGCGGCCGCCGCCATGCGCGCCCGCGGCCTGGACACGTGGCCGGTGGTCGACCCCGACGGCCACGCCATCGGCCTGCTCAGCCTCTAGGCCGGCCCGGGCGCACCGGGGAGACCGGGCGGCGCGGGCTCCTGGAATCCCCTGCGCGCCGGCGGCCTCCACGGGGTCGGAGCCCGCCTGCCCCACGAACCAGGCCGCCGCTTCTCGCTCTCGGGGCGGCCTGGCGGGCGGGTCAGGTGTCCGCCGTGGGTTCCTGGCGGTTCTGGGTGCGGCGGAGTTGTTCGTTGATGCGCAGGGCTTCTTCGAGTTGGTCTTCGAGGATGACGATGCGGCAGGCGGCTTCGATGGGGGTGCCCTGGTCGACGAGGTCCCGGGCGCGCATGGCGATGCGTAGTTGGTAGCGGGAGTAGCGGCGGTGGCCGCCGTCGGAGCGTAGTGGGGTGATGAGGCGGTGTTCGCCGAGGGCGCGTAGGAAGCCGGGGGTGGTGCCGGTCATCTCGGCGGCGCGTCCCATGGTGTAGGCGGGGTAGTCGTCGTCGTCGAGCTTGTCGGGTGTGTCGGGGCTGGCCGTTGTAGTCACTGCACCTCTCTGGTTCTCGAGGAGAACGCGTCGAGGGGCCCCGGGGCCGTGTCGGCTCCGGGGCCCCGAAGGGGAACAACACCATCTACCGGCCTGGGCCGGTCCTTCTATTTCCGCACTGCCCCGGGGTGGGGTGTGTGCGGGGATCGCGAATGCGTGACCGGAAACCACCGTCCTTGCGTTGGGGTCTGCGGTGTCCGCCCGGACGAGTGTTCACGGGCCGGGCGATCCTGATGGCGCTTGCGCCCTCCGTTCATCCTCTGTACTGAACTGTCACTTTCGTACTGCGGGTACTGCACTCACTGAACTGCGTACTGCTCGGTACCGCTGGTGGCGGCCCCTGATGCCTGCGGGCCGCCCGGTCCGGCAGTCAGTCCCGTCGCCGTCCTGCACCTGCCTGGCTTCGGAACTCCACTGCCGGACCGAACTGCGAACTTCTGTCCAACAACCCCGGCCAGTTCGTGTCTGGCCGGTATCGCCGACTGCTGTCTACGAGAGAAACGTTAGACCCACCCGCGAGCAATGTCTACTCCGGCGCGCATAGATTTTGCGGCACCCGTGAGTGAGGTAGCCTCCCGCTGCAGAAGTACCCGCTGATCAGCGCCGTCCAGAGGCGCGTGGTCGCGCCCGTCCGCGCTGCCGATGGACGCGTGGCGCGAGGGTCAGAGGCCGGTCTGGACCTCGGCGCGGTGGCGGATGTACTCGTCGGGGTGGGAGCGGGCGATGGTGACCGCCGTCTCCACCAGGGTGTGCAGCTCGACCGGGTAGGCGCGCGGCACCAGCGGGAGGCCGGGCAGGATGCAGCGGCGGACGTCCAGGTCCTCGTTGCCGACGAACTCCCGCAGTGCGGCCCGGTTC
The DNA here is from genome assembly GCF_055594965.1 of Kitasatospora sp. NPDC040550. Lineage (NCBI taxonomy): Bacteria > Bacillati > Actinomycetota > Actinomycetes > Kitasatosporales > Streptomycetaceae > Kitasatospora > Kitasatospora sp. NPDC040550. The sequence continues at coordinate 261,949 of NZ_JBVIWC010000001.1, forward strand.
CAGCTGTCGCGCACCGTGGCGCCCTCGTCGGCGGCCGCGTGCCGGCCGCCGACGACCGTCAGCGCCGTCCAGTACCAGGCCCGGGCGGCGCCCGCCCGCTCCGGGTTGGTGCCGGTCCGGAGGTAGCCGAGCAGGGCCAGCCGGACCCGGCGCTGGCCGAAGGCGATCAGGGCGGGCTCGACGAAGCGGCGGTTGAAGCTCGGGTTGGGGTCGTGGACCGCCGCCTCCAGCAGCGGCTCGAAGTACTCCTCGGGCAGCTCGGACCGACCGGCGAGCGCCTTGTGGACCTCCCATCGGGCCGCACCGGCGTAGTCCGCCCCCGTCGCGACCTCGGCCCCGAGCACGCGGAGCAGACGCGCGAGCCGCAGCTCGAACGCCTGCGATCCGCCCTCCGTGCGCTCGGGCAACGGCTGGAGAGCCCGCACCTCGCCGGCCGTGTCCTTGGTTTCCACGAACATCCTCCTCATTCTGAGTCATCGGCAGACTACTCGCTGATACACCCGTTCGGAGTCGGTTTTCGGCCAGGACCGGATCTTGAAGGGCTTCCGGGAGGGAGGCCTGACGCTGCGTCAGGACGGGCGGCCGGGCGGGACCAGCCCGGACTGGTAGGCGATCGCGACGAGCTGGGCCCGGTCCCGGGCGTCCAGCTTGGACATCGCCCGGTGCACATGGGTGCGGACGGTGAACGGGCTGACGAACATCCGCTCGGCGATCTCCTCGTTGGTGAGCCCGGTGGCGGCCATCGACATCACCTCGCGCTCACGGGCGGTGAGCACGGCCAGCCGCTCGGCGGGCGCGGCGGCGGCCGGGTCGGGCTGGGCGAGGAACTGCTCGATCACGGCGCGGGTGGCGGCGGGCGAGAGCAGGGCGTCGCCGGCCGCCACGGTGCGCACGGCGGCGAGCAGTTCCTTCGGGTCGGCGCCCTTGCCGAGGAAGCCCCCGGCGCCCGCGCGCAGCGCCTGGGCCACGTACTCGTCTATCTCGAAGGTGGTGAGGATGAGCACCCGGGTGCCGGAGAGGTCCTCGTCGGCGCAGATCTCGGCGGTGGCGCCGAGGCCGTCGGCGCCGGGCATCCGGATGTCCATCAGCACGAGGTCGGGCTTGGTGGCCCGGGCGAGTTCCACCGCCTCCCGGCCGTCGGCGGCCTCGCCGACCACCTCCATGTCCTCCTCGGCGTCGATCAGCATCCGGAAGGCGCCGCGCAGCAGGGCCTGGTCGTCGGCGAGCAGCACGCGGATGGTCATGCGCGGTCCTTGTCCTTCCGGATGGCGTGATCGTGTCGGGTCTGGTCGGCGGGGGCGGCCTGGTCGGGGGAGCCGACGGGGCCGGTGGGGTGGACGGAGCCGGGGGGGCGGGCGGGCCGGACGGTGCAGTCGCGCCAGAAGGCGTGGGCGGGCCGGTCCCTGCCGACGGGCCCGGCCGGGTGGCCCGGTCCGGGGGCGGCTGCGGGCCGGGCGGTGCCCCCCGCCGGGGGCGCGACGTCCTCCCGGGCGCCGGTGCGCAGCGGGAGTTCGGCGGTGACCAGGAAGCCGCCGTCCACCTGCCGGTCGGCGGTGAGGCGGCCGCCCACGGCGCCGGCCCGCTCGCGCATGCCGATCAGGCCGAAGCCGCTCTGGCCCGGGGCGGCCGCAGGCAGCAGGGCGGTGCGGGGGCGGCCTGGGCTGGTCGGGCGGCCGTTGGCGACGCTGACGGCGACCCGGCTGCCGCTGTAGGAGAGGGTGACCTCGGCGTCGGCGCCGTGGGCGTGCTTGGCGACGTTGGTCAGCGACTCCTGGACGATCCGGAAGGCGGTGAGGTCGACGCCGGGCGACAGCGGCCGGGCCTCCCCCTCGACGGTGAGCCGCACCGGCAGGCCGGCCCGCTCGAAGGTGTTGACCAGCTCGGGCAGCCGGTCCAGGCCGGGGGCGGGTTCGAGCGGCGCCGGTTCCTCGGCGCGGCGCAGCAGGCCGACGGTGGCGCGCAGCTCCTGGAGGGCGGAGCCGGTGGCGTCGGTGATGTGGCTGAGCACCTCGCGGGCCTGCACCGGGTGGCTGTCCATGAGGTGGACGGCGATGCCGGCCTGGGCGTTGGCCAGGGCGATGTGGTGGGCGACGACGTCGTGGAGGTCGCGGGCGATCCGGATCCGCTCGTCGGCGACCCGGCGGCGGGCCTCCTCCTCGCGGGTGCGTTCGGCGCGTTCGGCGCGTTCCTCGATCGCGGCGAGGTGGGCGCGGCGGTTGCGGATGGAGTCGCCGAGGGCGCCGGGCAGCAGGGCCCAGGCGAGGACGCCGATCCGCTCGCCGATCGGGCCGCCGGGGCCGAAGATCAGCGTCATCCCGGTGAGCAGGACGGCGGTGCCGATCGAGGCGCGCAGCGCGGTGGCCCGGTCGGTGCGGGTGGCGAGGAAGTAGAGGGCGAGCAGCAGTGGGGTGGCGAGCATCGGGGTGAGCCGGGGGCTGGTCCAGGTCAGCACCATGGTGCAGGCCAGCGTGACGGCGGTCACGGCGCGCGGGTAGCGGCGGTGGAAGAACACGGCGACGGCGGCGATCAGGGCGAGCAGGCCGGTGGCCGGGTCGACCGGGGCGAAGCGGCCGCTGGTCTGGTCGACGGTGGCGCCGAGGGCGGTGAAGCCGATCAGGGCCACGCCGCCGGCGACGTCCAGCGACCGGGGGTGGTCGCGGCGCAGGCGCTGCCAGGTGTAGCTCATCGTCCTGTTCTCCGGGTCGGGGTGCCCTGGCGGCACCCTCGCCGGGTTCTGCCAGTCGGTGTCGCGCCGCGGCCCCCGGTGGGGTGCGGCGTACCGGGTCGGGGGCCGGCGCGCGGGCGGCGGCCCCCGACAGCAACGGTAACGGTTGGGGCTCGAACCGGTGTCCGAGCCGGTCGGCGCCTGGACGGCCCGGCCCGGCCCGAGGGGTGCTCGGGCCGGGCCGGGACGGGGCGGTGCCACGTAGTACCCGGCGGTGCCGGGCGGTGCCGGCGAGGCCGGACCTAGACGGTGACCGACTCCTTGACCGGTGCCGGTTCGGGGGCGGCGGTGTGCAGCTTGCTGCCCTCGACGTCGACGTCGGGTATCAGGCGGTCGAGCCAGCGCGGCAGCCACCAGGCGCGGCGGCCGAGCAGGGCGAGGACGGCCGGGACGATCGTCATCCGGACCACGAAGGCGTCGAAGGCGACGGCCGCGGCGAGGCCCAGGCCCATCATCTTGATCATCGGCTCGCTCATCCCGATGAAGCCCGCGAAGACGGCGATCATGATGAAGGCGGCCGCGGTGACCACCCGGGCGTTGTGCCGGAAGCCCGTGACGATGGCCTCGCTCGGCTCCTCGCCGTGGACGAAGGCCTCACGGATCCGGGTGACCAGGAACACCTCGTAGTCCATGGCGAGGCCGAAGACCACGCCGATCATGAAGATCGGCATCATGCTCATCACCGGGCCGGTCTGCTCCACGCCGATCAGGTCGGCCAGCCAGCCCCACTGGAAGACCGCGACGACGGCACCGAGCGCGGCGGCCACCGAGAGCAGGAAGCCGAGCGCCGCCTTGACCGGGACGAGGATCGAGCGGAAGACCACCAGCAGCAGCAGGACGGCGAGGCCGACGACCACCGCGAGGTAGGGCACCAGGGCGTCGCTGAGCTTCTGCGAGACGTCGATGTTCATCGCCGTCGTACCGCTGACCAGGACGGTCGCCCCGGTGGAGGCCTTGAGCCCGGCCGCCTGGCCACGGATGGTGTGGACCAGGTCCTTGGTCGCGGCCTCGGCCGGGCCGGTCGCCGGGATGGCGTTGACCAGGGCGGTGTCCCCCGCCTTGTTGAACATCGGCGGCATCACGGTGACCACCCCGGGCACGCCCGAGACGGCCTTGGCGACCGAGTCGGCGGCGGCCTTCGGGTCCGCGGTGCCCTTGACGTCCACCAGGACGGTCAGCGGCCCGTTGAAGCCGGGGCCGAAGCCCTCGGACAGCAGGTCGTAGGCGCGCCGCTGGGTGGTGGAGGTGGGCTTGGCCTCGTCCCCGGGCAGGCCGAGGCGCAGGTCGAGCGCGGGAGCGGCGAGCACGCCCAGGCCGACCACGCCGAGCAGCAGCACCCCGAGCGGGCGGCGCACGATGAACCGGGCCCAGCGGGCGCCGCCGTTCTCCTTGGCGCCGACCGGCCGCGCCGCGCCGTCGCCGCCGCCCTGGGCCTTGCGGACCTTGCGGGGCAGGGCCCGGCGGCCGATGAAGCCGAGCAGCGCGGGCACCAGGGTGAGCGCGACCAGCACGGCGATGACGACCGTCCCGGCGGCGGCCATGCCCATCTTGGCGAGGATCGGGATGCCGACCACGGAGAGCCCGGCGAGGGCGATCACCACGGTCAGGCCGGCGAAGACCACCGCGGAGCCGGCGGTGCCGATCGCCCGGCCGGCCGCCTCCTGCGGGGTACGGCCCTCGGCGAGCTCGGCCCGGTAGCGGGAGACGATGAACAAGGCGTAGTCGATGCCGACCGCGAGGCCGAGCATCATGGCGAGCGTGCCGGTGGTCGAGGAGAGGCCGAGCGCGCTGCCGAACGCGGTGATCAGCGACATGCCTAGGCCGACGCCGATCACGGCGGTGAGCAGCGGCAGGCCGGCGGCGACCAGCGAGCCGAAGGTGATCACCAGGACGACGGCGGACAGCGCCATGCCGATCGCCTCGCTGCTGCCGCCCGCGTCGGGCTTGGCCATCAGCGCGTTGCCGCCGATCTCGACCTTGAGCCCGGCGTCCCGGCCGTGCTGGGCGGCCTGCTGGAGGGCGTCGGTGGCGCCCTTGGACACCTCGCCCGCCTTGGCGGAGTAGCTGACCGTCGCGTAGGCCGTCGATCCGTCCTTGGAGACCGCGCCCGGCATCTTGAACGGGTCCACCGCGGACGTGACCTGCTCGCCGTGGGCGAGCTCGGCGACCGTCTTCTCGACGGCCTGCTGGTTCGGGCCGGCGGTGATCTTCTGCCCGGAGGGCGCGACGAACACCAGGCGGGCCGAGGCGCCGTCGGCGTGGCCGCCGGGGAAGCGCTCGTTCATCAGGTCGAAGGCCTTCTGCGCCTCCGTGCCGGGCATCGAGAATCCGTCGTCGGGTGCGGCGGGCGCCTTGGCCGCCAGGACTCCGGCGAGCGCCAGCACGGCGACCCAGAGCAGGGTCACCAGCCGGCGCCGGACGAAGGCCCATCGGCCAAGGCGGTACAGGAACGTTGCCACGGGAGAACGGGCTCCTTCGGATTCGGAAGCAGGTGCGCGGACGGGGACGGGTGCGGGAGCGGGAGCCCGGAGGCGGTCCGCTCGCAGCATGACCAATCCTTGATCGCCGGCCCCTGCTCCGTCGTCGTCCCTGCGCAGGCCGTTTGCGTACTGCGGACGCAGTACGGCCCTCCCCCGTACGGAGGAGCGCACGCCCCGCACCGGGAGCAGCCGGGACCAGCCCGCTGGCCTGCGGCGGGAGTAGGCCCGGGTCACCCGGCCGGCCGGTGACGACGGGCCGCGGCCGCCCCGGCCCAGTAGCGTGATGGGCCACTGGCCCGACCGTTCTGTCCTGGTCCGGGCCGACCCGTCCCGATCGGTGCTGACCCCAGCCCGCCGCCGGAGGTGCCCCATGGGCGTGCCAGCCGCCCGCATCGTGTTCGACGAGAACGACCGCGCGGCCGTCGCCGACGCCGTGACCGAGATGCTCACCACCGGCGCCCTCACCCTCGGTCCGTGGACCGAGCGGTTCGAGCAGGCCTTCGCCGCCGAGCACGGCGCCTCGCACGCCGTCGCGGTGAGCAGCGGGACGGCCGCCCTGGAGATCGTCCTGCGCGGCGTCGACGTGCGCGGCCGCGACGTGGTCGTCCCCGCCGTCACCTTCTACGCCACGGCCGGTGCCGTCGTGCACGCGGGCGGCCGCCCGGTGTTCGCCGACGTCGACCCGGCCACCCTGGCGCTCTCCCCCGAGACCCTGGCCGCCGCCCTCACCCCGGATACCGCAGCCGTCGTACTGGTCCACATCGGCGGGCTCGTCACGCCCGACGTGGACGCCCTGCGCGAGCTCTGCGACCAACGCGGCATCCCGCTGGTCGAGGACGCCGCGCACGCCCACGGCAGCAGCCTGGGCGGCCGCGCCGCCGGGACCTTCGGCCTGGCTGGGGCCTTCTCCTTCTACCCGACCAAGGTCACCACCAGCGGCGAGGGCGGCATGATCCTCACCGAGTCGCCCGAGCTGCGCGACGAGGCGAGGATCCACCGCGACCAGGGCAAGGGCTCCTTCGGCACCAACCACCACGTCCGGCTCGGCTACTCCTGGCGGATGAGCGAGCTGCACGCCGCCGTCGGCGCCGTGCACCTGCGCCGGCTCAAGGAGTTCATCGAGACCCGCCGGGCCGTCGCCCGCCGCTACGACTCGGCGCTGGCCGACGTCGACGGCCTGCGCCCGGTGCTCGAACCGCCCGGCAGCCGCGGCAACTACTACAAGTACGTGGCGCTGCTGGCGCCCGGCGTCGACCGCGCCGCGTTCAAGCGGGCGGTCGCCGAGGAGTACGGGGTGCGGATGTCCGGCGAGGTCTACGACCTGCCGCTGCACCTCCAACCGGTCCTCGCCCCCTACCGGGGCGGTCCGCTGCCCGTGGCCGAGGACGTCTGCGCCCGGCAGGTCTGCCTGCCGGTGCACTCCGACATGACCGAGGACGAGACGGAGCTGGTCATCGAGGCCGTCTCCACCGTGCACCGGCGGATGGCCGGCTAGTCGGCCATCCGAACAGCCGGACAGCCGGACCGAAAGGAGCAAGACCGTGCGGATAGCCGTCACCGGGGGCTGCGGGTTCATCGGCTCTCACGTCGTGGACCACCTGATCGCGGCCGGCCACGAGGTCCTCGCCGTGGACACCACCGACAAGTACCTCAACCCCGACGCCGAACACGCCCGCCTCGACATCCTCGACCTGCCCGCCCTGACCTCGGCGCTGGCCGGCAGCGAAGTGGTCTACCACCTGGCCGCGATGGCCGACGTCGAGCAGGTGTCCGCCGACCCCGTCCGGGCGGTGCGGACCAACATCGACGGCACCGAGGCCGTCCTGGAGGCCGCCCGGCGCAGCGGACTGAGCCGCACCGTCCTGGCGAGCACCGTCTGGGTCTACGGAGCCGCCCTCACCGACGATCAACTCGACGGCGGAGAGCAGGAGTTGGACGAGCACGTGCCGATCGAGCTGGAACACAGCGGACACCTGTACGTGGCCACCAAGCTCGCCGCCGAGATGCTGGTGCACAGCTACCGCGAGCTCTACGGACAGCACTTCACCATCCTGCGCTACGGCATCCCGTACGGTCCGCGGATGCGCGACGAACTGGTCGTCGCCCGATTCGTCCAGGCCGCGCTGGAGGGGCGGCCGATCACCATCGCCGGGGACGGCCGGCAGAGCCGCAACTTCGTCTACGTCGAGGACCTCGCCGACGCCCACGTCCGCGCCCTCTCCCCCGCCGCCGAGGACCAGACCTTCGCCCTGGAGGGCTCCACGGCCGTCTCGGTGCGCGACATCGCCGACACCGTCGACCGGCTGCTCGGGCCGGTCACCATCGAGCACATCGACGGGCGCAAGGCCGACTACACCGGGCGGCGGATCTCCTCCGCCCAGGCCAAGCGGCTGCTCGGCTGGTCGCCGAGGACCAACTTCGCCGACGGCGTGCACCGCTACGCCGACTGGTACCGGGCCGGCACCACCGCACCCGCCGCCGGCTGACCGGGACCGCCCGATGCCGCACGCCCTGCTGGTCTCCGGCTCGCTCGGCCAGGGCCACGACGTGATGGCCCAGGCCTGTGCCGACACCCTGCGGGAACGCGGCTGGAGCACCAGCACCGTGGACGCGATGGCACTGCTCGGGCAGCGGTCGGGCGCCGCCGGGGAAGCCGTCTTCCGGCGGCTGCTCGACCTGCCCGGGGTCTACGACGCGTTCCACTTCTCGGCGCTGCGACCGGGCGCCCGGCTCGCCCTGCTCGCCGACGCGGCCGCGCGCAGCCGACTCGTTCCGGCGCTCGGCGCGCTCGTGCGGACGCAGCGGCCGCAGCTGGTGGTCTCGGTGTTCTCCACCGCCACCTCGGCGGTCAACCGGCTGCCGGGGCGGGAGTTCCGGCACTTCGTGTTCTGCACCGACGTCACCCCGCACCGGCTCTGGGTGCAGGACGGCACCGACCTGTTCCTGGTCACCTCCGAGGTCGCCGCCTGCGCCGTGCGCCGCTACCGGCCCGACGCCGAGGTCGCGGTGCTGCCCGCGCCGCTGCGCCAGCCGTTCTACCGGCCGCCCGGCCGGGCCGAGGCGCGGGCCGACCTCGGCGTGCCGGCGGACGCCGGATGCGTGCTGCTGATGTCCGGCTCCTGGGGGCTCGGCCCGATCGCCCGCACCGCCGCCTCGCTGGCCGCCGCCGGACCGCACGTGCTCGCCGTGGCCGGGCGCAACCAGGAGCTCGAACTGCGGCTGCGGGCGGCCGCCCGCCGGGAACCACGGCTGCACGCCTTCGGCTACACCGACCGGATCCCGGCCCTGATGGCCGCCGCCGACCTGGTCGTCACCAGCTCCGGCGACACCTGCAGCGAGGCCCGGGCCCTCGGCCGCCGGCTGCTGCTGCTCGACGTCGTCCAGGGCCACGGGCGGGACAACCTCCAGCACGAACTGGAGCTCGGCCACGCCGACGTGGCCACCGCGCGCCCGGCCGAGGTGGTCCGCAACGCGCTGGCCGCGCTGGGCCGGCCGGAGCCCGACCCCTCGCCCGGCGCCACCCCGGACGCCTGGCGCAAGGGCTTCGGGGCGGCCCTGGACCGGGTGGGGCTGGGGTGAGCGCCCCTCAGCCGGCGTGGGCCTCGGGGTTCACCGTGCAGAAGAAGACCCGGCTGTGCTCCCGGTCGAAGTAGAACGCCCCCGGGTACCGGCCGTGGGTGACCGAGCGGTCGTAGTCCTCGCTGTGCAGCCAGGTTTCCTGCCGACCGTCGTTCAACTCCCGTACCAGCACGTCCGGGACGCCCTGACAGCCGAGCGGCCCCGGCTGCCACCTCCCGGTCCCGGTGATCGAGGCGAGCGTGGCGGGCTCGATCCCGGCGAAGCCCTCCACGCTCACATCGGTCGGGCCCGGTACCGACGCCCGGGAGTCACCGGCCCGGCCGCCCAGCACCGTGCCGACCCACGTCGCCCCGGACCGCCGGCCGAGGAGCAGCCCGCGACGAGCGCCCCCGCGACCGCGACCGGCAGCACGGACGCCAGGGCCACCGGCCCGACGCGGACACCGACGCTCTTCGACAACGCTTCGACCCCCGCCTGGAACTGCCGGCCGCACTGCGGCGCGGCCGGACGACTTCAAGGAAGGGTAAAGCGTCGGCAAGGCCCTGGTCCAGGCGCTTCCCGGGGCAGGCCCTAGCTCGGGAAGTAGTTCGGGCCCTGGGTGTCCTGGGCGGCGGTGCCGGAGAAGGAGGTCGGGCCGGTGCCGAGGACCTCGCTCCGGGCGGTGGCGGTGGCGGTGGCGGTGGCGGGAGCGCCGGCAGTGCCGAAGCGGTCCGGACCGGCCTGGGCCCGGGCGTTGTCGTCCGGCGCGGCGACTCCGCTCAGGGCCGCCGTGACGATGCCGGCCGCCGCGATCGCGTGGGCCAGTCCGCCTGACCAGTCGGGCATGGGTGCCTCCCCCGTTGTCGGCGCGCCCGCCCCCGTGGTGGACGCGACCCGCCGATCGTCCCAACTACCGTGCGCCGCGGGCAAGGGGTGGGACGGCGTGGTTCCGCAGCGGGCCGAGGGTGAGGGCGCGGGCGCGGCAGTGGGCGGCGATCAGCGGGAGGGCGGCCAGGGTGGCGCGCCAGGAGTCCGGGGCGGAGGTGCAGTCGGAGTCGTGCAGCAGGAGGGTGGCGCCGGCGGTGAGGCCGGGGCGGGCGGTGGCGTAGACGGACTCGCCGGTGGCCTCGGCCGTCCAGTCCCGACCCCAGGCCGTCCACAGCACGGTGCGCAGACCCAGCCGGCGGGCGGCCAGCGCCGGACCGGCCGTCAGCACGCCGTACGGCGGGCGGTACCAGTGCGGGCGGGCGCCGCACAGTTCGGTCACCGCCTCGGCGGCTCGGCGCAGTTCGCGCAGGTCGCGGGCCGGGGCCGGGTACCACTGCTGCCGGTGGTGCCAGCCGTGCACGGCCACCTCGTGGCCGCGCAGCACCAGTTCACGGCCGAGGTCCGGGGCCCGTTCCAGCATCCCGCCGAGCAGGAAGAAGGTGGCGCGGGCGCCGAGTTCGTCGAGGGCGTCCAGGACGTACGGGGTGCTGCGCGGGTCGGGGCCGTCGTCGAAGGTGAGGGCGAGGTGGCCGGGGGCGGTGCCGTACCCGGCGGTGCGGCGGGCCAGGGTGCGGCGCAGCGGCGGCAGGCGGACCGCGGCCGGGGCGAGGTGCAGGAACTCCAGGCCGGCCGCGAGGGCGAGGGCCGCGCCCGCCCAGGAGGCCTGGGAGGCCCGGGAGGCCCGGGGGCTCACCCGAAGCGGGCGGCCATCCGGCGGAACACGCCGGGTGCGACCCCGTGGATCCGGGCCGGGAAGCCGAGCCAGTGCGGGACGTAGAGGCGGTCCCGCTCGGTGGTGATGGTCGCGACCACGGTGTCCGCGACCCGCTCCGCCGAGACCGGGCGCGGGCGTTCGCGCTGGTACGGGGTGCCGCGGCGGTCGAAGAACGGGGTGTCCACCGCGCCGGGCAGGACGAGGCGGACGCCGACCCCGGTGCCGCGCAGCTCGTACCAGAGGCTCTCGGCGAACATCGTCAGTCCGCCCTTGGTGGCCGAGTAGCCGGACTCGTCGCGCACGCCGACCTGGCCGGCCATCGAGCCGAGCAGCACGATCCGGCCGTGCCGGCGCTCCAGCATCCCGGGCAGCAGCAGCCGGATCAGGCGCAGCGGGGCGGCCAGGTTGACCTCGATCATCCGGTCGAGGATGTCGGACGGGGTGTCGGCGAAGGGGCCGCGCCAGCCGAGGCCGGCGCTGGCGACCAGGACGTCGACCCGCCCGGTGGCGGCGAGCGCCGCCTCGGCGAGGCGGGCGGCGCCGTCCGGCTTGCTGAGGTCCTCGGGGAGGGCGACGCCGCCGGTGCGCTCGGCGAGGGCGTCGAGGCGGGTGCGGTCGGTGCCGGAGAGCAGGGTCCGCCAGCCGGCGTCGGCCAGCCGGGCGGCGGTGGCCAGGCCGATGCCCGAGGACGCGCCGGTGATCAGGGCGACGGGGGGGCCGGCCGGTCCCGAACGCCGGGTCCGGGCCTGGGCGTCCTCCGACGTCGCGGCTTCCTCCGTCATCGCGCACCTGCCGGGTCCGTGGGCGTTCTGCCGTCCTTTTTGTCCGGCAAGTCACCTTCGCACGGCGGAGTCGTCCGGGCTACCGGGGCGGCACGGCGGGCTGGGCCTCGGCGTCCGGGTGCGGGGCCGACGGTTCGGCCGGGCCGCCCTCCAGTTCGCCGAAGCGGGACAGCAGGAACGTGCCGCCCACCGCGACCGCGAAGCCCGTCAGCGCGCACCAGGCGAACCCGGGGCGCGCGGAGTCCCCCAGCGACACCACCCCGACCAGGGCCGGGCCGAAGGTCTCGGCCACCGTCCCGGCCGCCGTCGCCGCCGTCACCGTGCCGCGCTGCAGCGCCAGCGCGTACGCCAGGTAGCCGCCCAGCCCGCCGACCGCCAGGGCGTACGCGGCCGGATCGGTGAGCACGGCGGTCAGCGTGGAGGCGTCCAGGACCCGCACCGCGAGGCTGGTGATCCCGAAACCGACGCCCGCCAGCAGGCCCAGACCGGCCGCGGCCGGGGTGCCCTCCCGGCGGACCAGGACCAGGGTGGCGAGCAGCATCACGGCGGTGGTCGCCAGCAGCGCCCAGTGGAAGGCCGCCGGGGCGTACTCCCGGCCCTCCTTGCCGGAGCCCAGCGCCAGCAGACTGAGGCCCACCACGACGGCGGCGATGCCCGCCGCGTCGCCGCGGCGCAGCCGCGCGCCCAGCAGCCAGACGGCGGCCAGGGCGGTGACGGCGAGGCTCGCGTTGGTGACGGCCTGCACCAGGAACAGCGGGAGGCTGCGCAGGGCGACGATGCTCAGCACGAAGCCGAGGATGTCCAGCAGCGTCCCGAGGATGAACTGCCAGGACCGCAGCAGCGCGGCCAGCAGCCCCGCCCGCACCCGGTCCGCGCGCGGCGCCGACCGCGCCCCGCGCGCCTGGAACACCGCTCCGAAGCCGAAGCAGACGGTGGCGACCAGCGCGGTGGTGAGTCCCAGCAGCATGCGTCTCCCTCGCGGGGCGGCAGCGGTTCACCACTCAGTCTGGGCCCGGCGCGGCGGCGGCGCACGGGTGGACGGCCGAGGGCCGCCGGGGCGGACGCGCGAGTGCGCGGGAGTGCGCGGGGAACGCTTCGAGGCGTCCCCCGAGTGGGTGAAGGGGGCGGCGGTGCGCCCCGGTGGCGTCGCCCGGGCACGCCCTGGACCCGCGGACGGCTGTGGTCAGGGCCGCAGGGCCACGCCCGCGTAGGCGGAGGCGTCGGAGGCCGAGACGGCCGGTTCGTCGGGCACCGGCCGCCAGTGCGGGGTGGGGACGACACCGGGTTCGAGAAGCGTCCAGCCGTCGAAGAAGCGGACGAACTCCGCGCGGGTGCGGGCCTGGGCGGCGGTGCCGGCGGCCTGGTAGATGCCGGTGATCCGGCGGATCTCCTCGGGGGCGAAGTCGGGCGTGACGTGGGTCATCACCAGGGCGCTACCGGGGGCGAGCACGGACTTGAGGTGTTCGACCAGCTCGTGGGCGCCGTGGGCGTCGGGGACGAAGTGGAGCAGCGCGTTGAGGGAGAGCGCGACCGGGCGGGTGAGGTCGATGGTCTCGCGCAGGCCGGGTGCGGCGAGCAGGGCGTCCGGGTCGGTGGCGTCGGCCTCGACGTAGGCGGTCCGGCCCTCGGGGGTGCCGGTGAGCAGGGCCTGGGCGTGGGTGAGGACGATGGGGTCGTTGTCGGCGTAGACGACCCGGGCCCCGGGCCGGACGCTCTGGGCCACCTCGTGGAGGTTGGGCGAGGTGGGGATGCCGGTGCCGATGTCCAGGAACTGGTCGATGCCCGCCTGGGCGAGGGCTCGGGTGGACCGGTGCACGAAGGAGCGGTTGGCGCGGGCGGCCTCGCGCAGCCAGGGGGCGATGGCGAGGACGTGCCCGGCGGCCTCGCGGTCGGCGGCGAAGTTGGTGAAGCCGCCCAGGTAGTAGTCGTACATCCGGGCCGAGTGCGGCACGTTCAGCCGCAGGTCGACCCCGTCGTAGAGGCTCATGGCCCTTCCCCTCGGCTCCGTGGACACCGTCCGATTGCTGCCCACCGCTTCCGGGAGCCAATCGTCCTCCGGTCGACCCGCTTTCGCACGGAATCAGATGGGATGACAATCTGTATTCGCTTTGCAGCCTGGAGTGACGGGCCTGATGGAATGAGGATGGGCGCGGACAGCCCGACCCTCGGGTGGCCCGGTGCGCAGCCGACGGCCACGGAAAGCAGGCTCGATGACGATCGACAGGGGTGCCCCCGCGCGCGGGTACCGGGGAGGGACGGCGGTGGAGCACGCCGGCGCCGCAGGGGCGGAGCGGATGGCGGTGATGGAACCGGGCCTGCGACTGGACCTCACCTACGCCGCCTTCTGCGAGACCCACGAACCCGCCTGGCACGCCCTCGCGTTGACCAGGATAGGAAGCCAGGCCGACGCCGTCCTGGTGGTCGAGGCGGTCAAGGCCGACCTGGCCCGCTGCTGGCCCCAGGTGCTGCGGTTCGAGGAACCGGCCGCGTACGCCTGGCGGTTGGCGAACCGGCACGTTGGGGACTGGGTGTCGGCCGAGGAGCCGGTCGAGGTGGAGGCGGTCACCTTCGCGGCGGTGATCGGGGCCTTCAAGCAGGTCGCCGACGGGCTGCTGCACAGCGAGGCGGACGAGGTGCGGCTGTACGCGGCGATCCTCGAACTGCCGGACCGGCAGCGGGACGTGGTGATCCTGCGCTACCTGCTGGGCCTGCACGCCAAGGTGATCGCGGCGTACCTGGGACGGCCGGTGGCCACGGTGCACTCCAACCTCCGGCACGCCCGGGAGCGGTTGGCCCGCCGGCTCGGGGTGGGTGAACTGCCGGACCGCGGCGGCGAAGCGTGACCGCCGACGGGGTGGAGCGTCCCGGCGACGGAGCGGGAGCGGCGGGAGCAGCGGGCGCGGCCGACGGGGAGCGGGTAGCGGGCGGGGGGCGCGCGGTGTTCCACGTGCCCCGGTCCGAACGTGCCCACGCCGAGCGGATCGCGGCCCTGCGGCAGGCCCGGGTCACCGCCGCCCCGGCCCACCTGCCCACCGAGCACGAGCAGGCCGCCTTCGAACTCGGCCTGGTGGTCGCCCTGGTGCTGGGCGCGCCGTGCGCCTCCCGCGGGCTGGACCTGCTGGTCAACGCCCGCCGGATCCAGCCGGAGGGGGCCGAGGTGTTCGGCGCCCTGCTGTACGCCACCGGCAAGGAGGAGGGCGCCGAGTTCTGGTGGCGCTTCGCGGCCGGCTCGGGCAGCGGGACCGCCGCGTACTGCCTCCACCTGCACCACTTGAAGCTCGGCGAGACCGACGACGCCGACTACTGGCGGGCCTGGTCCGAACAGTTGTCGACGGCCGAACGCCCGCCCGGGCCGCGGCCGTTGCGGATGAGCCGGCCACTGCTGCCGGAGGACGCGCGGCGGGACATCCTCGCCCGGGTGCACCGGGGGCTGGCCCCCCAACTGCCGCCCGCGCTGGTCGCGGTGATCGACCGGCTGCCGTTGCAGGACGGGGACGAGGAGGAGGTGCCGAACCCCTGGGGGCTCACCTCCGGCGCGGCCTCGGCGTACGCCCGGGACCTCTCCTGGGCGTGCGGCGAGGAGGAACCGGAGGACCGGCGGGACCCGTTGGGGTGACGACCACCGCCGGCGCCGCGGTCCCACGTTCAGGTGAGCGCCGCGAACCGGGCGACGACCTCCGGGTCACGGCCGCTGCCCGCGGCGAGCCGCTCGCCCTCCGGGCCGAGATGGCGGATCCGGTAGTGCTGCGGCGCCATCGCGGTGTCCCGGCCGGGGAGTGCGGAGACCACGGCGCGGTGCACGTCGGCGGGCGTCAGGTGGGGGTCGGCGGTGGCCAGGTCGACGGTCAACCTGCCGTCCTCGACGGTGACTCGGCAGGCGGGGCGGGAGCCCGGAGCGAGGCCGGGGCCTGGTCCGTGGGCGAGTCCGGAGCGGTCGCCGGAGCCGTCGCCGTCGTCGGGTTCGGTGTCCAGGCCGGTGTCCAGGCCGGTGTCCAGGCCGGTGTCGAGTGCGGCACCGACCAGGCTGCGGACGGCCGCCAGGTCGATCCGGGCCCCGTCGACGAGTTGCCAGTCACCGCCGCCCGCGTCGCCGGCGGCGGCCGGCGGGCCGGGGGCCTCGTCCAGGTCGGCGAGCGGGACGGGCCCCTCGGCAGCCTTCGCGAGCAGGGCGAGCAGGGCCCGGGCGAAGCGCTCGGTCTCCTCGGGGTCGAGCACCTGGGGGCAGGAGATCAGGGCGAAGTCGAGGCTGCCGGTGATCCGCAGGATGGTGAACATCAGCCGGACCGGCAGCGGCGGGGCCGGCAGCGGGGTGAGTTCGGGGTCGGCGGTGGCCGCCGGCTGGGCGTCGGCGACGGCGGCCGGGATGGTGAGGCTCAGGTCGTTGACGACCACCTGGCGGGCGAACCGGGAGCCGCGCACGTGCGCGGCGTCCTCCACCAGCTGCCAGACCTGCTCGGCATCCAGCACACTGTGCCAATAGGCGCTCAGCGAGGCGGACTTGGTGCGCCCGATCAGCTGGTCGAGGTCGGCCGTGCCGGTGTCGAGCAGGATCAGGGCGTCCTGGGCGAGGGTGCCGACGTGGTCCAGCAGTGCGGCGCGCTGACGGTTGGCGGAGAGCGCCGAGACGGCCAGCTCCGCACGCCCGGCCCGGTGGGCGACCAGGGCGGAGAAGGCGGCGAGCAGCACGACGGAGGGGCTCGCGCCGGTGCGGCGGCAGACCGCGGCGAGGTCGGCGGCCGCGGTGCGGGAGCGCACCATCAGGGCGGCGGGACCGCTCGGCGGGCCGGTGATCCGGGAGTCGGCGAACACCACCTGCGGGCCGCTGCCCAGCACCCGGGCCCAGTGCCGCAGCGCCCCGGCCGCCCGGCGGCGGCCCTGCGGGCTCTGTTCGGCGGCGGCGATCTGGATCGGCGTCGGGGCGGTGACCGGCGGGAGCTCCTGCCCGGCCGCGAGGGCGTACCAGTCCTGGATCAGCAGCGCGGTGGCAGCGCCGTCGGCACCGGCGTGGCAGACCACGGCGATCAGCCGGAGCAGCCGCTGCCCGTCGGCGAGCAGGGTGAAGCGGATCCTCGGCACGATGTCCAGCGGGACCGGCACCGCGACGTCGGCCTGACCCAACTCGGCGGCCAGTGAGTCGAGTTCATGGTCCGACAGGCCGCCCGCCTCGACCACGGTGACGGCGAACCGGCCGTCCCCGCGCACCACCTGGCTCACCGGGAAGGCGTCCGGGCCGGGGCCGGGCGGGAAGGAGGTGCGCAGCGACTCGTGTCGCTCGACCAGCAGCCGCAGCGCGTCCAGGCCGGCGGCGAGCGAGGTGCCGGGCGGCACGGGCCAGACCGACTCCTTGTTGATCGCCTCGGGGGCGTCGCGCCGGATGCACCGGATCATGTTGTCCTGGCCCCGGGTGAGCGGCCCCGAGCCGCCGCTCGTGGCGGCGAAACGGACGGTGATCCGCCGGTGCGCCCGGGTCGGGTCGTGCGGTGCCGCGCCGTGCGGTTCGACTTTGTGCGGTTCGGGCCCGCCCGGTTCGGCTTCGTGCGGTTCGGCAGCTCGCGGTGCAGCGTTGTGCGCAGTCACGTCGTACGTGCCCTTCGGCTCGCCGGGAAGGTCTCAGCGGGGAGTACGGGCGGACGCTACCAGCGGCCGCCGGTGATCGTCCAGGCGGGCCGACGGTTCGTCAACTCGCTGACCAGACAAGAGAGTTGACCTGATCAGGACAGTCTCCGAGCACCGCGACGGCAGCCCGGTACGGCTCCGGAACGGGCACGTCGCACAGCCCCACCGGACCGGCTCCGAGCGGGCCCGGATCGGCCACCGACAGCGGGGAGGGGCCCGCCACGGACACCCCGAGCGCCTGGACCAGCCGCCCGCCGTACGCCTTCACGCAGGCCTCCCGACGACACCAGAGCACGGTGAACCGGGCCGCCCGCTCGGCCGGTTCGGCCGCCCCCGCGACGAAGCGCGCCTCCTCGGAAGGGAACCAGCGGGCCGCCATCCGCTCGGCGAGCCGGGCCTCCCGCAGCGGCTCCACGTCGACGCCGACCGCCCGGCCCTCGGTCAGGGCCAGCACCGCCAGCGACTCCGCGGCCGACCAGTTCACCCGCAGCCCGTCGGCGCCCGCCGGCTCCGGCTTGCCGTGCCGGCCCCGCCGCCAGACCACCTCGGCCGGGCGGATGCCGAGCCGCGCGGCGACCAGCTCCCGGACGGCGCCACGCACCACGGTGAACCGGCTCCGCCGCACCGCGTCCGCCCTCGCCGCGCGGGCCCGCTCCTCGGCGTCCAGCGTGCGCCACAGCCGGGCGGCCACCTCGGGTGGTTGATCGGCGTCGATCAGCCGCAGTTCGACGGCGGTCACGGCTGGGTCAGGGTGCTGAGCACCCCGAGTCGGCGGTCCAGCCCGGCGACCAGCAGCGGCCGTCGCTGCGCCCGCCACTCGGGCAGCCGCTCGGCGAGTTCCGCCCACGGGCCGGTGAACGGCTGCGCGGCGGGCCCGTCGTCGGCGCCGGTCGCGTCCAGCACCGCCGCCTCCGGGCCCAGTTCCGCCGCCCGCGCCCGGACCACCGACTCCGGACGGTCGGCGGAATCCGCACGGTCGGCGGGTTGGCGCTGCTGCCGCACGGCCAGCCCGGTGCCCGGCTCCTCCTCGCAGACCAGCACCACCGCGGCGTGCCGCCGGGGCAGCACCACCGGCTCGGCCGGCTCGTAGTGCAGCGCGGTCTGTTCGGCGAGCACCACCACCGCCCGGCGGCAGGCTCCGGTGCGGTGGTACTCGGCGGCCAGCCGCAGCGCGGTGAAGGCCGCGGCGCTGCCCTGGTCGCAGACCGCGAAGGCCAGCGGCCCACCGGGGACGGACCGGCTGAGCGCGAGCGAGGACGGTGCACCGGGGCGCACGTCCGGGGTGTCGAAGGCGAGGATCAGCAGGTCCACCGGCTCGTCCTCGCCCACCGCCTCGCCCAGCAGGTCGGCGGCCAGCTCCTCGTAGGAGTGGCCGACGCCCTCGCGCAGTAGGTCCTCGCGCAGCGGCAGGCCGTACGGGCGGACCAGGTCGGAGACGAAGACCCGCAGGTCGGGGTCGAGCGAGGCCTCCGAGCGGCCGTCGGAGCACCGGGCGAGGGCCCGGGTGATCCGCAGTCCGGCCGGAGCAGGCGTACCGGCCGGAGCGGGAGCACCAGCCGGAGCGGGAGCACCGGCCGGAGCGGGAGCACCAGCAGGGGAACCGGGGGGACCGGCGGCCACCCGGTCAGTCCTCGGCGATGAGGTGCCCGGCGACGTAGTCGGCCAGTTTGGTGACCGACCGCAGGTCGTCCTCGGTGATCTGCTCCACGTCCACCTGGATGTCGAGCGACTCCTCCAGCTCCAGGATGAGCTCGATGGTGCCGGCCGAGGTGAGGCCGAGGTCGTCGAACAGGCAGGCGTCCGCGGGGATCTCGGGCAGTTCGCGCTTGAGCACGCGTGGCAGGAGTTCGCCGATGCCGTGCAGGATCCGCTCGCGCAGCTCGGGGTCAGTGGTCTGGACCAGTGGTTCTGACATGGGTGTCCCGTCCCGTCGTGCGTGGGAAGTGTGCTCTGGTTTGACAACGTGGGAAACGCGCCCGGCGGTTCGGGCGGCGGACTGACGGAGCGTCAGTACTGCATCACCATCGCGGAGAAGGTGGCCCCGATGCCGGCGGCGGCGATCAGGTAGTGGTCACCGCGGCGGATCAGCCCCCGCGTGGTGGCGGCGTGAAGATTGATGAGGCTGTCCGCAGCGAAACTGTGCCCGACCGACAGCACGTTGTCCAGCACCACCTGGTCGAGCGGATAGCCGATCCGCCGCGCTATCATCCGCCACGACGCCTGGTTGACGTTGTGCGGAAGCACCGCGGCCAGCTCGGAGAGGTCCAGACCGGCCTGCTGGAGGGCGGCCTCGATCGCCTCCACCATGACGTTCGGGTACTCCCGCTGGTAGCGCGCGAGCAGTTCCGCGTCCTCGGCCAGCCGGCCGTCGAACTCCGGGCGCTGGCGCACCGCGAAGGAGCGCACCCGGTGCTGCGGCCCGTCCGCGCTGACCAGGCAGGCGGCCGCGCCCTCGGCGAAGATGCCGGTCTCCGGCACCACCTGGGCGTCCCTGGTGAAGGTCTTCTCCCCCGCCAGCACCAGGGCGAGGGCCCGTGGGTCGGGATCGCCGGCCAGCAGCCGGCCCGCCAGGTCGATGGCCAGCAGGCCGACCGCACAGGCGTGGTGGGTCACGGTGAAGGCGCTCGCGTGCGCCAGCCCACGGCCGGCGAGCACCTCGTGCAGGGGGTTGAGCGGGTAGGGCACGGCCACCGGCATGCTGCGGGCGTGGATCACGAAGCGGACGTACTGCTCGCGTCCGCGCAGCTCCGGCAGGTCGTCGAGGGTTGCGTCGAGCAGGTCGGGCAGCGTCCCGCCCGGATCCAGCCGCAGCTGGTCCAGGCCGTGGAAGCGGCGGAAGAGACGGAGTTGACGTGGGGTCAGGCCGATGCGCTCGCCCACCGCCTCGATGGGCACGGCGTGTGGGGGGAGGTGAACGGCCACTGCCTCCAGTGCGGTCACGCGGGCTAGTATTCCGACGCCCGCCTGGTCGCACAAGTGATCTCGGGCCCTTCTCCTGCGCGACCGCCTCCCCGGGCTCCCCCCGGAACCGCCCTCCCCGGCCGCCGGCACCCCTTGCCGACGCCCTTCGCCGGGCCGCTCCACGGGGGCCGCCGCGCAACCCCACTCCGCACCGTCGACCGGACGGGAGAACCTCCCATGTCAGACCGTGAACCAGCCGTCCCCGCGCCGCCGTTGAACCGGGTGTTGGCCGCCCTGCTGGCCGAGGTGGCCGGCGCGCCGCCCACCTGGGCGGACCGGCTGACCCCGGACGCCCGCCTGGACGGCGACCTGCTGCTGGACGAGTGCGAACTCGCCGAGCTGGCCGTCCGGCTGCCCGAACGCTTCGGCCCCGCCGCCGACCTGGCCGCCCTGCGGGCCGGACTGGACCTGGCCGCCCTGGAGGCACTGACCGTCGCCGACCTCCAGGCCCTGCTCCCCGAGGAGGACCGCCGGTGACCCGGTTCCTGCTGGTGATGCCGCCGCTCACCGGACACGTCAACCCGGCCGCGGGCATCGCCGCCGAACTGACCGCACGCGGTCACGAAGTCGCCTGGACCGGCACGGAGTCGGTGCTGCGCCCGCTGCTCGGCCCGGCCGCGCGGGTGCTCGGCACCGGCACCCGGGCCTTCCGGGCCCAGGGCGGGCACGGCCTGGCGGCGCTGCGCTCGCTCTGGGAGGGCTTCATCGTCCCGTACGCCCGGTTCACCGCGAAGCCGCTGGACACCATCGTGCGGGAGTACCGGCCGGACGTGCTGCTGGTCGACCAGCACACCCCGGCGGGCGCGCTGGTCGCGCACCGGCACGGCCTGCCGTGGGCGTCCTTCGCGCCGGGGGCGATGGAACTGGGCCGCCCGTACCGGGCGTTGCCGCAGGTCGAGGCGTGGATGACCGGGCTGCTGCGCGGCCTCTGGGAGCGGGCGAAGCTGCCCGCCGAGGAGTACCTGGACCCGCGCTTCTCCCCCGCCCTGGTGCTGGCCACCACCGGGCCCGCCCTGACCGGGAGCGCCGCGCCGCCGCACCACGCGCAGGTCGGTCCGGTGCTCGCGCCGCGCCCGCACGATCCGGACTTCCCCTGGCAGCGCCTGCTGCCCGGACGGCGGCGGGTGCTGGTCACCATGGGCACGCTGGCGGGCGGGCTGGGCGCCGACTTCCACGCCCGGGCCGTCCGGGCGCTGGAGCTGTGCGGCCCGCGGGTGCAGGCGGTGTTCGCGGCGCCGCGCGAGCTGCTGCCCTCGCCCTCCGAACTCCCGCCGCACACCGTGGCGGTGGACCGGGCTCCGGTGCTGGAGCTGCTGGCGCGCGGCGAGCTGGACGCGGTGCTCTGCCACGGCGGGATGAACACCGTGGGCGAGGCGCTGGCGCACGGGGTGCCGCTGGTGGCCGCGCCGATCCGGCACGACCAGCCCTTCGTGGCCGCGCAGCTGGCGGCGGCCGGGGCGGGCCTGCGGGTGCCGTTCGCCCGGGTCACGCCCGAGCGGCTGGCGGCGGCGCTCACCGCCGTACTCGACTCGACGGAGCACCGGGACCGGGCGGTTCAGGTCGGCCGGGACCTGCTGGCGGGCGGCGGCGCGGCGGCCGCGGCGGACCGGCTGGAGGCGCTGGGCCCTCGACGACAGCCCCGGTGAGCGCCCCTTAGCAGAACAGGTGATCACACGTCCATTGGTCTAGGCCATTGTCTCCGGGCCCGGTCCACCCCTAGGGTGTCGCAGCAACACCGCCTTTCCCAGGCGCCGAGCCCGCCCTTTCCCGGGTGCCGTGGCAGCCCATCCCCGTACGGGAGTTCCGGTTGATCGAGACCGCGGGACTGCGCAAGTCCTACCGCAAGAAGACCTCCCGCCGCAGCGGCGAGGACTCCACCGTCGACGCCGTGCGCGGCATCGACCTGTCCGTCGCCGCCGGTGAGATCTACGGCTTCCTCGGCCCCAACGGCGCCGGGAAGACCACCACCCTGCGCATGCTGGCCACCCTGATCCGCCCCGACGGCGGACGGGCCACCATCGCCGGGGCCGACCTCTTCACCGACCCCGCCGGGGTCCGCCGCCGGATCGGCTACGTCGCCCAGGGCGGCGGCACCACCGACACCGTCAGCGCCCGCGAGGAACTGGTGCTCCAGTCCCGGCTGTACGGCGCGGGCAAGGCGCCCGCCGCCCGGGCCGCCGAGGACGCCCTCAAGGCCTTCGACCTGGGCGACTTCGGCGACCGGCCGTGCGCCACCTACTCCGGCGGCCAGCGCCGCCGGGTGGACATCGCCCTCGGGGTCATCCACCAGCCGCGGGTGCTGTTCCTGGACGAACCGACGGTCGGGCTGGACCCGGCCAGCCGGGCGTACGTCTGGGAGGAGATCCGCCGGCTGCGCACCGAGGGCATGACCGTGGTCGTCACCACCCACTACCTGGACGAGGCCGACGCGCTCTGCGACCGGGTCGCCATCGTCGACCACGGCCAGGTGGTGGCCGAGGGCACCCCCGAGGCGCTCAAGCGGGAGATCTCCGGCGACGTCGTGCTGCTCGGGCTCGTCCCCGGCGAGGACGTCGCCGAACGCGCCGCGGCGGTGCTCCGCCCGCAGCCGTACCTGCACCGGCTGGAGGCCAACGGCGACGAGGGGCTGCGGCTCTACCTGGAGGACGGCGCGGCCGCCATCCCGCAGCTGCTGCGCGCCCTGGAGGCGGCGGGCGTCACCCCCGGCACCGTGCAGCTCCAACGGCCCAGCCTGGACGACGTGTTCCTGGCCCGTACCGGCCGCTCGCTGCAGCAGTCCTGACCCAGCCCCACTGCCCTGCCTGCCCGACCCCCTGGGGAGACCGTGAAGCTCGCCCGCGACACCTGGCTGATCCTCCAGCGCCAGCTGCTGCTCATGATCCGCACCCCGATCTGGATCGCCGTCGGCATCATCCAGCCGCTGTTCTACCTGCTGCTGTTCGCCCCGCTGTTGAAGAAGGTGCTCGCCCCGGACGGCGCCGGCAGCTACGCCGACGCCTACCAGGTCTACGTGCCGGGGCTGTTGGCGGTGCTGTGCATCTTCGGCGGGCTGTTCACCGGTTTCAGCCTGCTGGGCGAGCTGCGGGCCGGGATCATCGAGCGCTCCCGGGTCACCCCGGTCAGCCGGCTGGCGCTGCTGCTCGGCCGGGCCCTGCGCGAGATGGTGGCACTGCTGGTGCAGGCCGTGCTGATCACCCTGATCGCGCTGCCGTTCGGCCTGCGGGTCAGCCCGCTGAACCTGCTGCTCGCCTACGTCCTGCTGGCCCTGCTGGCCCTGATGACCTCCGCGATCTCCTTCGGGATCGCGCTGATGGTGCCCACCGACGCCGCCATGTCGCCGGTGGTGAACACCATCGCCCAACCGATCGCGCTGCTCTCCGGGGTGCTGCTGCCGCTCACCCTCGCGCCGCAGTGGCTCCAGCAGCTCGCCCACTGGAACCCCTTCTACTGGGCGGTGGAGGGCATGCGCGCGCTGTTCTCCGGGCACGCCGGGGACGCCGTGGTCTGGCAGGGGCTGCTGGTGGTCGTGCTGATGACCGTCCTGGCGGTCTACTGGTCGGCCCGGCTGTTCTCCACCCGGGTGCGGTGACGAGGCACGGAAGGGGCCCGGCTCGCACCCGCGAGCCGGGCCCCACTGCCGCCCCCGTACCGCTCCCTGCGTCCGTACCGCTCAGGAGCGGATGAACTCCGCCAACTTGGCGACACCGTCGATGATCTGAGCCTGCGTCAGCGAACTGACTGAGAGCCGGAGCCGGTGCTCGCCGCCGCCCGCCGGGTAGAACGGCCTCATCGGCGTCCAGAGCACCCCGAACTCCCGGGCGCAACGCTCCATGGCCGCGTCGTCGGCCCGGAAGGGCACCGTCAGCACGGCGAAGAAGCCACCCTCGGGCCGGTTCCAGTCCACCCCCAGCCGGCGCCGCTCGGAGGCCGGGAAGTGCCGGTCCAGCTCCCGCAGCAGGGTGTCCATCCCGGCCGCGTAGTGGGCCGTGGCGCGGGCGTTGGCGGCCCGCAGGCTGCAGTCGTGGGCCAGCAGCATGCCGCCGATGACGGCCTGGCTGAGCGCGGGGGTGTTGACCGTCGTCATGCTCTTCAACTTGGCCAGTTCGTCGGCCAGCAGGCCACGGCGTCCGCCCGGGCCGGCCACCCGCTGGTCCGCGACCACGTAGCCGACCCGGGCGCCGGGGAAGCAGGTCTTGGCGAAGGAGCCCAGGTAGACGACCTGGCGGCGGCGGTCCAGCGCCTTGAGGGTGGGCCGCGGCCCCGGGGTCCGGGCGAAGAAGCCGTACGGGTTGTCCTCGACGACCAGCAGGCCCTCCTCGGCAGCGGCGTCCAGCAGCCGGGTGCGGGCGGCGACCGGCATGCTGGTGCCGGAGGGGTTGGCGAAGTCCGGGACGACGTACAGGGCGCGCGGGCGGCGGCCCTCGGCCCGGACGGCCCGGGCGGCGGCGCGGACCGCCTCCGGGTCGGGGCCGCCGTCGGGGCCCTCCGGGACCGGCAGGGTGGTCAGGTCGAGCAGCCGGGCGGCGCCGGTCACGCCGACGTAGCAGGGCGAGCTGACCAGCAGCACGTCCTGCGGGCCGGCGCACAGGGCGCGCAGGGCCAGCAGCATGCCCTCCTGGGCGCCGACGGTGAGCACCACGGCCGCGGGGTCGACGGTGAGGCCCTCGTCGTTGGCGAGGGTGCGGGCGACCAGGTCCGCGATGATGCCCTTGGTGGGGCCGTACTGGAACAGCGCGGTGCGCACGGCGTCGCGGTCGAGGCCGCGCTCGGCCAGGTGGTCGAGGTAGCCGTCCAGGTAGGCGGGGACGTCCTCGGGCTCGAAGAAGCCCTCGTAGGGGCGGCCCGGGGCGAAGGAGACGGCGCCGGGGTAGCGGGTGGTGACTTCGTTGAGGAAGGTCATCGCATCCAGCAGCGGGTCGGCGAGCGAGCCGTGCAGGTCGGCCAGGTCGAGGTCGGCCGAGTCCTCGCCGCCCGGGCCGTGGCCGGTCGGGTCGTCGCCGGTCGGGTCGTCGCCGGTCGGGTCGTCGCCGGTCGGGTCGTCGCCGGTCGGGTCGTCGCCGGTCGGGTCGTGGTCGGTCACCGCAGGGCCTCCCGGAGTCGGGCGGCGGCGTGGGCCTGGGCCTCGGCGGCGGCGTCCAGGGTGCCGGTCATGGCGAAGAAGCCGTGCGGCATGCCCTGGTAGCGGCGCAGGTCCACCGGCACCCCGGCCGCGCGGAGCGCCTCGGCGTACTGCTCGCCCTCGTCGCGCAGCGGGTCGTACTCGGCGGTGAGGACGGTCGCGGGCGGCAGGCCGGAGAGGTCGGCGGCCCGCAGCGGGGAGGCGTACGAGGAGGCGCCGTCGGCCGGGTCGGCCAGGTAGTGACCCCAGTACCAGGCGGCCGAGCGGCGGTTGAACAGCAGCGGGTCGTCGTGCTCGCGCAGCGAGGGGGTGTCGGCGGCGTGGTCGGTGTTGGGGTAGACCAGCAGCTGGTGGCGCAGTGCCGGGCCACCACCGTCGCGCAGCAGCAGGGTCAGGGCGGCGGCGAGGTTGCCGCCGGCGCTGTCGCCGCCGACCGCGAGGCGGTCCGGGTCGATGCCGAACCCCGCTGCCCCGGCGACCAGTTGCTCCAGGGCGGCGCGGCAGTCGTGCAGCGCGGCGGGGAAGGGGTATTCGGGGGCCGACCGGTAGCCGACGGAGGCCGTGACGCAGCCGACGGCGTTGGTGAGGCGGCGGCAGATCGCGTCGCTGGTGTCGACCGAGCCGAGCGTCCAGCCGCCGCCGAACAGGTAGAGCAGGGCGGGCAGCGGGCGGCCGGGCGGTTCGGGCCGGTAGAGCCGCAGGGCGAGGTCGCCGCCGGGGCCGGGGATGCGGTGCTCCTCGACGGCGGCGACCGGCTCGGGGGTGCCGGCCGCGGCGCGGATGTCGGCGAGGTCGGCGGCGCGGGCCTCGGCGAGGGTGAGGGTGTAGAGCGGCGGTGCGCCGCTGCGCGCGCGGTGGGCGCGGTAGGCCTCGGCCTGGGGGTGCAGGGGCATGGGTGGCGGTCCGTTCGGTGGCCCGGCCGGGGCCGGGCGGCGGCTCGGCAGGGGTTCGGCGGGGTTTCGGCGGGGGTTCGGCGGGCGGTGTTCAGCGGGCGGTGTTCAGCCGGGGGTTCGGCGGCGGCTCAGCGGTCGGCCTCGACGTAGACGGTTTCGTCGGTGCGGAAGGCCGTGTCGAGGTCGGCGACGTCCGAACGGAGGCCCTGGCGGTAGGCGCAGTGCCGGATCCGGTCGGGGGTGAACCCGGCCAGGGTCAGGACGTGCCGCAGTTCGTCCAGGTCGTAGATCCACTGGTGGCCGTAGTACCGGAAGATCTGGTTGACCAGGAAGGCCGGCCGGGCGGGCATCGGCGGGCCGAAGCCCAGGGTGCTGAGCCGGCGGCGGTGCTTGCCGAGGAAGCCGTCGCCGGTGGCGTAGCCGACCAGGTAGCGGGCGAGGTCGGGGGTGGTGAGGCGCAGGACGCCGCCGGGGCGCAGGATCCGGCGGGCCTCGCGCAGCCAGCCGACCGCGACGGGCAGGGTGACGTGCTCGATCAGGTGCTCGGCGTAGACCCAGTCGACGCTGGCGTCGGCGAAGGGCAGCGGGCGGGAGACGTCCAGCTGGGTGAACCAGCGGTCGCCGTCGACCCGGTAGAGGGTGCCGGGCTCGGTGGCGAGGCCGGGCCCGGTTTCGGCCGCGGTGCTGCGCAGGGTGGCCAGGTCGGTGCCGAGGCCTTCCGGGTGGGCGGTCCGGAAGGCGGCGAACTCGATTCCGGTGAGGCCGAGTTCGCGGAAGTCGTGGTGGTCGTGCGGCAGTGCGCCGGGGCGGGCTTCGAGTGTCCTGCAGGTGGCGACCTGGGCGCTGAAAGCGTCCAGGCGGGTCTCCAGCCCTTCCGGGTCGTCCCAGTCCCAGCCGGGGAAGCGGTCGTTCGGGCTGCTCGTCGGTTCGGTCATCGGTTCTCCTTCTGGAGGAACGTGCTGCGGGTGCGGCGTGGTTCAGCCGACCGGGCCGGGCCAGCGCGCGAGGGCGTCGCGGCCCAGGTCGGCGAGCCGGGGGCGGCCCAACAGGGCCAGGGTGTGGTCGAGTTCCTCGTGCAGCAGGCGGAGCACCCGGCGCACCCCGGCCTCGCCGTCGAGGGCGAGGCCCCAGAGCGCGGGGCGGCCGATCAGTACGGCCCGGGCGCCGAGGGCGAGGGCGACGGCGATGTCGGTGCCGGTGCGCACGCCGCCGTCCAGCAGCACCGGGAGCTCGGCGGGCACCGCGTCGACCACCTCGGGGAGGGCGGCCAGGGCGGGCAGCGCGCCGTCGAGCTGGCGGCCGCCGTGGTTGGAGACCAGGAGGGCGTCCACGCCGTGCTCGACGGCGAGCCGGGCGTCCTCGGCGGTCAGCACGCCCTTGAGGACCAGTGGCAGCCGGGTGCGCTCGCGCAGCCAGGCCAGGTCGGACCAGCTCAGGGTGGGGTCGAACTGCTCGCGGGCGTGTTCGGCGATGCCGGAACTGCCGTCGGCGGCGCGGTGGCTGGCGGACATCAGGGTCTCGTCCAGGTTGACCGCGCGGACGGTGGGCGGGACGGCGAAGCCGTTGCGCAGGTCGCGCAGCCGGCGGCCGATCCTGGGCGCGTCCACGGTCAGCACCAGGGCCTGGTAGCCGGCCGCCTCGGCGCGTTCCACCAGGGCGGCCAGGGCGGCGCGGCGGCGCAGCCAGTAGAGCTGGAGCCAGAGCGGGCCGGTGGCGGCCGCGGCGATCTCCTCCAGGGTGCGGCTGGCGAACATCCCGGCGACCAGCAGGGCGCCGGCCGCCCCGGCGGCGCGCGCGGTGGCGGTCTCGCCCTCCGGGTCGACCAGCCGGTGGTAGGCCATCGGGGCGATGCCCAGCGGGATCCGCAGCGGTGCGCCGAGCAGGGTCAGCGCGGGGTCGCAGACCGAGACGTCGACCAGGGTGCGCGGGCGCAGTGCATAGTGCCCGAACACCTCCCGGTTCGCCGTCAGGGTGCGTTCCGCACCGCTGCCGCCTTCGATGAAGTCCCAGATTTCCGGGGGGAGTCGGTCGCGTGCGGCGTGCTCGATCCCGGCCAGCGTGAGTGCTCCCACGGGCATCCTCGTTTCCCGGACGGCCACGCGCGGGCCGGTCCCGGTTCGGCAGCGTAGGAGCAACGAGCACATTGGTATAGACCTTGATTTGACCAAACGTCTGTGCCAAGGTCTGGCAACGGAATTGACCGTATTGGTTGAGAACGACGCCCATTGCGTCCATGTCAAATCCCCTCACTTGTTGTGGAGCCGCGTTGACCGGCTTTTCCTCCTTTTCCCTTCCGCTTTCCGCACCGCCGCACGCCGACGCCCCGCCGGACTGGGTCGAACGGTCGCTGCTGGCGGGACCGGGCGGCGAGGAGTGCCTGCGCTTCGGCGCACCCCTCGACCGGGACGCCCTGCGCGCCCTGGTCGAGGACCAGTGCGACCGACTGACCGCCGCCGGGCTCGGCCCGGGCGGCACCGCCGCGCTGCGGCTGCCGCCCTCGGTGGCCTTCGTCGCCGTGCTGCTGGCCTGCTGGCGGCTCGGTGCCCAAGTCGCACTGCTCGACCACCGGTTGACCGACCACGAAGTGGACGCGGCGGTGGCCCGGCTGGCCCCGCAGGTGCTGGTAGGCTCCGCCCACCGGCCGGCGGCGGCGCTGCGCGGCTTCTCCGAGGTCGAACCGGTCGCCGTCCCGCTGCCGGACGGGCTCCCGGCCCGCACCGGACACGCCCTGATCCAACTCAGCTCCGGGTCCACCGGCCCGGCCAAGGTCATCGCCCGCACAGCCGCCGACCTGCTGCGCGAACTCGATTGCTACCGCAGGCTGGTGGAGTTCCCCGGCGAGGGCGAGCGGGTCGTGCTGCTGTCCTCGGTGGTGCACGTGCTCGGGCTGGTCGGCGGGCTGCTCAACGCCCTGCACGCCCGGGCCGCGCTCACCGTCCCGGAACGGATGACGGCGGCCGGCATCCTCGCCGCGGTCGCCGCCGACCAGCGGCCGACCACCGTCATCGGAGTGCCCTTCCACGCCGAACTGCTGGCGGGGACGGTCACTCCCCCGGCACTGCCGCAGCTGCGCCGGATGGTCGTCGCGGGCGAACTGGTCCGCCCCGGCCTGCCCGCACTGTTCACCGAACGGTACGGCGTACCGCTCGGCACCATGTACGGCATGACCGAGACCGGGGTCATCGCCACCGACCTCGACGGCACGCTGCACCCCGCCAAGCGCCCCGTGCACGGCATGCGGATGCGACTGGTCGCCGGCGAGCTGCAGCTCGGCGCGGCCGCCTCCCCGTACCCGGGGCTGGACGACCCGGGCCGCTGGTCGGACGGCTGGCTGCACACCCGCGACGCCGCCGCCCTGGACGAGGCGACCGGCCTGGTCACCGTGCACGGCCGGCTCGACTCGCAGGTCTCGATCGGCGGGTTGAAGGTCGACCTCACCGAGGTCGAGCAGACCCTCGCCGCGCTGCCCGAGGTCCGCGAGGCGGTCGTCGTCTTCGACGGCGAGGCGATCGAGGCGTACCTGTCCGTCGAGGCCGGGGCCGAACCCGCCCTCGTCCAGGACGGGCTGGCCCGCCGGCTCGCCGCCTACAAGCGGCCGCGCCGACTCGTCCTGCTGCCCGCCCTCCCCCGCACCGCCACCGGAAAGCTGCTGCGCGACCCGGCCGCCCTGCGCGACACCGCCGCGGCCGCCGTGCGCTGACCGGACGCACCGCCCGCCGGACACCCTCCGGACAACCCCGACAAGGAGCCCACCATCATGCAGGACCGCATCCGCGCGTTCGTTCTGGCCGCCCTCACCGAGATGCAGTACGACGTCTCCGAGGTCACCGGGGACACCGACCTCGGCCCGGCCGGGCTGGACCTCGAATCGCTCGCGCTGGCCGAACTCTCGGTGCAGGTCGAGGACGAGTTCGGGATCAAGTTCGACCTGGACGAGATGGAGACCACCGCGATGATGACGCTGGACGAGTTCACCGCCGACGTGGTCAAGCGGATCGACGCCCTCCCCGCCGCCACCGGCAGCGCGGCGTGACCTCCTCCGCCCGCCCCGCGGACTCCGCCCCCGGTGCGCTCCCCGACCGGGCCGAGGTCCTGACCATGCTGGCGGCGTTCGGGCAGCGCGCCGCCGACACCGTGCCCGAGGAACTCGGCTCACTCGAACTGACCTGGCTGATCGCCGAGTTCGAGCAGCGTTACGGAATCCAGCTGGACCTGGACGACGAGCACTTCGGCGCCGTGCGGACGGTCGACGACGCCACCGAGCTGCTGCGCGAGACGGTACTGGCCGCACGCGCCGGAGCGCGGCCGTGACCGGCGCCGACACGCCCGTCCCGGCGCCCCGGCCCGCCGCGCCCGGGCCCCTGGCGGCCGCCGACCGCCCGGTCGTCACCGGCGTCGGGGTGCTCAGCGCCACCGGGCGCGGGCTCGCCGCGCTGACCGAGGCCGCCGCCCACGGCAAGGCCGCGTTCACCGAGGTGGCCCGCTTCGACGTGAGCGGCCGCCGCACCACCCGGGCCGCCCTGCTGCCCGGAACGGTGCCTCTGGCCAGCACCTTCCCGCTGGCCAGGGCCGTGCTGGAGGCGATCGGACAGGCCGGCCGACAGGCCGGGCTGACCGCCGCCGAGGGCGCCGCGATGCCCGTCCTGCTCGCCCTGCACAGCGACGAGCGCACCCGCGCCACCGCCGACGCGGTGGCCGCCGGGATCCGGGCGCACTGGGGCGCGCCGGGCGTCACCCGGGTGTACACCGGCGCCTGCGTGGCGGCCGCCACCGCGGTCGCCGACGCCGCCGCGCTGGTCGCCGCCGGTCGGCACGAACGGGTCCTGGTCGCGGCCGGCCACCTGGTCGAGCCCGGGGTGTTCGCCGTCTTCGACGCCGGACGCGCCCTGGCCCGGGACGGCGAACTGCGCCCGTTCAGCACCGGCCGCACCGGCACCCTGCTCGGCGACGCGGCCGTCGCCGTCCTGGTCGAGTCCGCCCCGGCGGCCGAACGGCGCTCGGCCCCCGCACTCGCCCGGCTGGCCGGCTGGGGGCGGGCCGGGGACGCCCACCACGTCTGCCGCCCGGAGCCGGACGGCGCCGGGGTCGCCCGGGCGATCGAGGCCGCGCTCGGCCGCGCGGGCATCGCCCCGGAGCGAGTCGGCTACGTCAACGCCAACGGCACCGGCTCCGACCTCGCCGACCGGGCCGAGGCCACCGCCCTGCGCACGGTGTTCGGCCCGCACGCCGACCACCTGCCGGTCAGCTCCAGCAAATCCGTCCACGGCCACGCCCTGGAGGCCTCCGCCCTGCTCGAACTCGCCGTCACCGTCGGCGCGTTGGAGAGCGGACTGACCCCGGTCAACGCCGGCTGGCTGGGCCCCGACCCCGACGTCCGGCTGGACCTCGTGCTGGACGGCCCGCACACCGCCCGCCCCGACTACGCGCTCACCCTCAACTCCGCCTTCGGCGGGGCCAACACCGCCCTGCTGCTGGCCGCCGCCTGACCCGGACACCCACACCATGACCACCCCTGCCACCACCGCCCCGCACGTCCTCGCCGAGGCCCGCCGCCCCGGCCCGGACCTCCCCGGGCCCCCGCCACCGCTGCCCGGCTTCACCCCCGCCGGGCTGGCCCCGCTGATCGCCGACACCGCCGACCGCTGCCTGCGGGCCCACCACGGCCCGCCACCCGCCCCCGGGCGCACCGCCCTGCTGCTCGCCAGCGCGAGCGGCGACCTCGCCACCGCACGCGCCATCGACCGGAGCGCGGAGCCCGGACACCGCCCGGCCCCGCTGCTGTTCTTCCAGTCCAACCCGAACGCCGTCCTCGGGCACATCGCCGCCCGCTGGGGCCTGACCGGCCCCGTCGTGGCGATCAGCCCGGCCGAGGCCGTCCCCGGCACCGTCCCCGCGGACGCGTACGAGCTGGCCGCGCTGCTGCTGGCCGACGGGGACGCCGACCACGTCCTGGTGATCGCCGCCGAGCAGGGCACCGACGGCGACCACGCCGTGGCCGTGCTGCTCACCCGGCCCGCCGACTGAACCCGCGGGCCGGCGGGGCCCGTAGCCACGGATGAGGCCCGCCGCCCGACGCAGCCGTACCCGGCACACCGGCGACCACCCGGCCCACCCTCGCAGCGCCGACGCCCCACCACGGCCGACGCCCCCACCACCGCCCGGCCGCCGTCCGCGCCGGCCGCACCCCGACACCCGATCAGCCGCCCGGGCCGCCCCGGCCCCGAGGGAGGGATCCACCCCCGTGACCATCCGCAGTCTCCGCACCCAACTCGCGGACGACCCCGACGTCGGCGCCGGCAACGTGCTGACCGCCCGGATCGCCCTCGGCCAGGGGCTCGACGAGCCGCTGCTCACCTTCGACACCCCGGTGGACCACCACCCCGCCTGGCAGCCGCTCACCCTGCGCGAACTCGACCGCGCCGTCCGGGCCCGCGCCGCCGCCCTGCACGGCCTCGGCATCACCCGGCGCGACCCGGTCGTGGTCCACGCGAGCAGCGCCGCCGACCACGTGCTCGCCTTCCTCGCCCTGGCCCGGCTCGGCGCCGTCCCCGCCCTGCTCAACCCCAACCTGGACGCCGAGCGCGCCGCCCGCTACATCGCCCGGCTCGGCGCCGCCGGGGTGCTCGCCGACCCGGCCCACCTCGCCGCCCTGGCCGAGCACGACCCGGGCGCACCGCTGCTCCCGGAGATCTCCACCCTCGGCGCGGGCGACCCGGACGCCGCCCCGGAGCCCTACCGGCACTGGTCCGGCGACCCGGTGGCTATCACCCACTCCTCCGGCACCACCGGCATGCCGAAGGCCGTCGTGCACTCGCACGCCAGCCTGTACGCGGCGATCCGCCACCGGCTGCGGCTGCCCCGCCCGCAGGGCCAGGACCGGATGCTCAGCGCCCTGCCCGCCCCGCACGCCGCGACCCTGATCGCGCTCAACCTCGCGCTCAGCTCCCACACCGAACTGGCCTGCCTCTCCGGCCAGTCGGGCGCCGGCGTGCTGGACGCGATCGAGCAGTGGCACCCCACCGGGGTGATCGGCTTCGCCGCCACCTGGGCCGACCTCGCCCACCACGACCTGGCCGCGCGGGACCTGGCCTCCGTCGCACTCTGGTGGAACACCGGCGACTGCGCCCACGAGGTGCACATCCGCCGGCTGATCGCCACCGGCAGCCGGGAGACCGTCACCCGCCAGGGCCGCACCAGGCTGCCCGGCTCGCTGTTCGTGGACGGCCTCGGCTCCACCGAGATGGGCCACTCGCACTTCTTCATCACCCACGGCCCCGGCACCGACCGCTACGGGCGCTGCGTCGGCCGCCCGCACGCCTTCGTCGACTGCGAGGTGGTCGGCCCGGACGGCGAACCGCTCGGCCCCGGCGAGGTCGGCGAACTCGCCACCGCCTCACCGACCCTGGCGCTCGGCTACTGGAACGACTCGGCCACCACCTTCCGCACCCGGCTGCGCGGCCGCTTCCTCACCGGGGACCTGATGTACCGGGACGAGGAGGGCTACTGGTACCACGTCGACCGGGCCGTGGACTCGCTCGAACTCGCCGACGGCAAGCGGCTGTTCACCGCGATGTCGGAGGAACGGGTACTGGCCGCCCGCCCGGACGTGCTGGACTGCACGGTGGTCGCCGTCCGGGACGGCGAGCAGGTGGTCACCGACGTGCTGCTGCTCCTGGCCCAGGACGCCCTACGCGGCGCCGGCCCGGACGCCGACCGCGCCGAGGCCGTGGTCGCCGCCCTGGACGAGGCCACCGCCCGGACCGTCCGCCAGGTCCTGGTGGTCACCGGGGACGACATCCCGCTCGGCCCGACCGGCAAGGTCCGCAAGGTGCTGCTGCGTGAGCGCCACCTGGCGGCGGTGAGCGCCCGATGACCACCCGCGAAGCCGCCGTCATCACCGGCATCGGCCTGGTCTCCCCGCTCGGCCGCAAGCCCGCCGAGGTGTTCGAGGCGCTGGCCGCCGGCCGCTCCGGCCTGCGGACCGTCCCCGAGGACCACCCCGCGTACGGCTGGCTGCCCGCCGCCGGGATCGCCCCCGCCGTGGACGGCCGCGAGGTGCTGCCGCCCACCGAGACCCGCTGCGTGGACCGCTTCGTGCTGCTCGCCCTGGCCGCCGCCGACGACGCGCTCGCCGACGCCGCCCTGGTGGTCGGCCGGGACGCCGACCCGCACCGCACCGCCGTGGTGCTGGCCACCGGGGGCGGCGGCCTGGAGACCT
The DNA here is from genome assembly GCF_055594965.1 of Kitasatospora sp. NPDC040550. NCBI lineage: Bacteria > Bacillati > Actinomycetota > Actinomycetes > Kitasatosporales > Streptomycetaceae > Kitasatospora > Kitasatospora sp. NPDC040550. The sequence goes on from NZ_JBVIWC010000001.1 coordinate 296,003, forward strand.
TCGAGCAGCAGTCGCACCGCCGGCTGGAGCGCGGCCGCCCCGGCGTCAGCCCGTACCTGCTGCCCGGCATGCTCTCCAACATGGCCGCCGCCCGGATCGCCATCAAGTACGGCATCCGGGGCTACAGTTCGGCCGTGGTGACGGCCTGCGCCGCCGGCGCCCAGGCGATCGCCGAGGGGCTGCGGCTGATCCGCGCGGGCGACGCCGACGTGGTGGTGTGCGGCGGCACCGAGTCCTCGCTGCACCCGACCATCGCCGCCGCCTTCACCAACGCCCGCGCGCTGGCCCAGGGCTGGGAGGACCCAACACAGTCCAGCCGGCCCTTCGACCGCCGTCGCAACGGCTTCGTGCTGGGCGAGGGCAGCGCCGTCCTCGTCCTGGAGAGCGCGAGCCACGCCGCCGCGCGCGGCGCCACCGGCTACGCGGACGTGCTCGGCTGGGGCGCCTCCACCGACGCCCACCACCCGACCATGCCCCGCCCGGACGGCGCCGGCGCCGCCGACGCGATGCGCGCCGCGCTCGCCAACGCGGGCCTGGCCCCGGCGGACATCGACTACGTGAACGCCCACGGCACCGGCACCAAGCTCGGTGACGTGGCGGAGACCGCCGCCCTGCACGCTGTCTTCGGCGCGCACCGGCCGGCGGTCAGCTCCACCAAGGGCGCCACCGGCCATCTCCTCGGCGCCGCAGGCGCGTTGGAGGCGGCGGTGGCGGCCCTGGCGGTGGCGAGGGGGACGCTGCCGCCGACGCTCAACCTGGTCGACCCGGACCCGGCCTGCGACCTGGACCACGTCCGGGGCACCGCCCGGTCCACCCCGGTGCGCGCCGCGCTGAGCAACGCCTTCGCCTTCGGCGGCCACAACCTCAGCCTCATCCTCGGCCCGGCCTCCGTCCGCACGCGCTAGCTCCTGCGGGTCCTCGCCGGGCAGCGCCGCCCGGCAGCGCGCCGCTCCTCGAACCACCATCCCTCCGGGGGGAGATCCCGTTGTCCATCCAGACCATCGCCCGCGTCGAGTTCCACTGCGCGGACGCCGACAAGACCGCCGCCGAACTGCACGCCGACTACGACTTCACCGCCGCACCCCCGACCACCTCGGCGGATGGCACCCGCTCCGTCGACCTCGCCCAGGGCTCGATCCGGCTGCGTCTGACCTCCGCCGCCGACCCCGGCCACCCGGTGTCCGCCTACGTCGCCCGGCACGGCGACGGCGTCGCCGCGCTCGCCCTCGGCTGCACCGACCCGAGGGCCGCCCTGGAGCGGGCCGAACGGCACGGCGCCCGGGTGCTGGACCGGGAGGCCGGCCTGATCGCCGGATTCGGCGACACCGCCCTGCGGTTCACCTCGATGCACGCGGCCGGGACGGACGCGGCCGCCGGGGCCACCGGGCCCGACCGGCCCGACGGCGCTGGCCCCGCCGGCCCCGCCGGTCCCGCCGGTCCCGCCGGTCCCGGGCTGCTGGAGGCCCTCGACCACGTAGCGATCTGCCTGCCCGGCGGCGAACTCGCCGACACCGTACGGTTCTGCGAGGCCGCGCTCGGCTTCCACGCGATCTTCGAGGAGTACATCGAGGTCGGCGAGCAGGCCATGGACTCCACCGTGGTGCAGAGCGCCTCCGGCCTGGTCACCTTCACCCTGATCGAGCCCGACACCGCCCGCCGCCCGGGCCAGATCGACGAGTTCCTGTCCGCCCACGGCGGCGCCGGGGTGCAGCACCTGGCGTTCAGCACCGACGACATCGCCACCGCCGTGCGCACCGCCCGCTCCCGCGGCGTGGAGTTCCTGACCACCCCGGGCGCCTACTTCGACGCGCTCACCGAGCGGCTCGGCGGGACGGCCATCCCGGTGGAGACCCTGCGCGACCTGCACGTCCTGGTGGACCAGGACCACGGCGGCCAGCTGTTCCAGATCTTCGCCCGCTCGACCCACCCCCGGCGCACCTCCTTCCTGGAACTGATCGAGCGCCAGGGTGCGGGCACGTTCGGCACCGCGAACATCAAGGCGCTCTACGAGGCGGTCGAGCGACAGACCTCCGCCGCCGCCCGCTGACCGCCCCCAGAAGGGAAGCACCACCGATGACCACCGCCACCGAGTTCCGCCTCACCGACGCCGAGTACGCCCTGCTGCCCACCCCCGAGGAGGTGGCGCACTACCGCGAGCACGGCTGGTACCTCTCCCGCCGGCTGTTCAGCGACGAGGAGCTGGACACCCTCCAGGCCGCCACCGAGCTCTACTACGCGGGCCACCGGGATCGCGAACTCCCCGTCCGCCCGCCCCGGTTGGCCGCCTGGGAGCCCTCGCACGGGCCGGTCCAGCGGCACAACGACTACGTCCACCACGAGAGCGACGCGATCGGCGCGATCCTGCGCAAGCCGCTGGTCGGCGCGGTCGCCGCGCTGCTCGCCGGGGCCGAGGAGATCCGGATCTTCCAGGCCACCCTGATCTACAAGCCGCCGGTGCCCGGGGAGCCCAGCAACCACGTGCCCTGGCACTTCGACAAGCACTACTGGCAGACCTCGACCTCCCAGAACATGCTCACCGCCTTCATCCCGTTCCACGACTGCCGGGAGCAGAACGGGACCATCACCATGGTCGACGGCAGCCACCGCTGGCGTGAGATGCCCTCCGGCGAGGACTCCACCCGGCACTTCGCCGACCGCGACAACTCCGAGCTGGACGCCATCCTGGACGCCAACGCCGCGTTCAACGGGCAGCAGGTGCGGAAGGTCCCGATGCTGATCCCGCGCGGCCACATGTCCTTCCACCACTGCCGCACCTACCACGGCAGCGGCCCCAACCTGGCCTCCTTCCCCCGCCGGGCCGTCTCGCTGCACCTCCAGGACGGCGCCAACGAGTACCGCCGGCACGAACGGCCGGACGGCGGCCCGGTGGTGTACAACCACGACGTGCTGGTGCGCCGCACCGCCGACGGCCGACCGGACTACGCCGACCCGGCGTTCTGCCCGACGGTCTGGCGGGGAACGCTGTGACCGCACCGCCCGCTGCCGTGATCGCCCCGCTGGCCACCCCGGCCGAGCGCTACCGGATGCTGCGGCTGATCCGCGGCTTCGAGGAGCTGGCGCTCGGCCTGGTGAAGTCCGGCGCGATCCCCGGCGGCATCCATCCGTACATCGGGCAGGAGGCCGTCGCGGTCGGCGTCTGCTCGGCGCTCGGCCCGGCCGACCGGCTGACCAGCACCCACCGCGGCCACGGCCACGTGCTCGCCCGGGGCGCCGCCCCGGACCGGCTGCTCGCCGAACTCGCGGGCCGGGTCGACGGGTTGAACGGAGGCCGGGGCGGCTCGATGCACGCCGCCGACCTCTCGCTGGGCATCCTCGGCGCCAACGGCATCGTCGGTGCCGGCGCGCCGATCGCGGTCGGCGCCGCCTGGGCCGCCAGGCACGCCGGTGCTGCTGCCGGCGTCGGAACCGGAGTCGGCGCCGCGGGCAGCCCGGTCGCGGTGTCCTTCTTCGGCGACGGCGCGCTCAACCAGGGCGTGCTGCTGGAGTCGCTCAACCTCGCGGCGATGTGGCGGCTGCCGGTGCTCTTCGTCTGCGAGAACAACGGCTACGCCACCACCCTGCCCGCCGCGACCGCCGTCGCGGGCACCGCCACCGGCCGGGCCGCCGCCTTCGGCATCCCCGCCGAACAGGTGGACGGCATGGACACCGAGGCCGTCCGGGCCGCCGCCCTGCGCGCCGTCGAGCGGGCCCGCGCGGGCGGCGGCCCCGGCTTCCTGGAGTGCCGCACCTACCGCTACGAGGGCCACCACACCATGGAACGCCGGATGAAACTGCGCTACCGCACCCCCGAGGAGGTCACGGCCTGGCGCGAACGCGACCCGCTGGACCGGGCCGCCGCCCCACTGGACCGGGCCGTCGTCGCCGAACTGGACCGCTCGGTGGCCGAACAGCTCGCCGCCGCCGAGGAGTTCGCCCTGGCCTCGGCCCACCCGGACCCGGCCGGCGCGCTGGACCACCTGTACGCCGACGGCCTGCGACCCCGGGCGGGGGTGTCGGCGTGACCAGGCTCTCGTACGCCAAGGCGCTCAACCGGGCACTGGCCGACGAACTCGCCGCGGACCCGGCGGTCTGCGTGTTCGGCGAGGACATCGGCGCCGGTCTGGCCGGGCCCACCCTGGGCCTGCTGGACCGCTTCGGCCCGGCGCGGATCGTGGACACCCCGCTCTCCGAACAGGCCTTCACCGCGATGGCGATGGGCGCCGCACTGGCCGGGCGGCGGCCGGTGCTGGAGTTCCAGATCCCCTCGCTGCTCTTCCTGGTCTTCGAGCAACTCGTCAACCAGGCGCACAAGTTCTCCCTGATGACCGGCGGCCAGGCGGCCGTCCCGCTGACCTGCCTGGTGCCCGGCTCGGGCTCCCGGGACGGCTGGGCCGGGCAGCACTCCGACCACCCGTACAGCCTGTTCGCGCACGCCGGGGTGAAGACCGTGGTCCCCGCCACCCCGACCGACGCCTACGGGCTGCTGCGCTCGGCGATCCGCGACCCGGACCCGGTAGTGGTGTTCGCCCCGGCGGCCGCGCTGCCGGTGCGCGAGACGGTGACCTGGGAACTCGCCCCGGTGCCGCTCGGCCGGGCCCGGATCCACCGACCCGGCACGGACGTCACCCTGGTCGCCCTCGGGCACCTGGTGCACGACGCCCTGGCCGTCGCCGAGGAGCTGGCTCCGGAGCTCTCGGTCGAGGTGCTCGACCCGCGCACCGTCCACCCCTTCGACTGGCCGGCGCTGGCCGAGTCGCTGGAGCGCACCGGCCGGCTGGTCGTCGTGGACGACTCCAACCGCAGCTGCGGCTTCGGCGCCGAGGTGCTCGCCACCGCCGCCGAGGAGATGCGGCTGATCGCCCCGCCGCGCCGGATCACCCGCCCGGACGGCGCGGTGCTGCCCTTCGCGCCCGCCCTCGACCGGGCCGTCCAGCCCGGCCGCGAGCAGCTGCGGCACGCGCTGCGGTCCGTCATGAAGACCCGCTGACCCGGTCACGACACCCCCGCCCCACCGTCGCGACGCCCCCGACCCACCGTCACGACACCCCCGACCCCCGTCACGGCTCCCCGGCCACCACCGCGACGGCAATCCCCCCGCCCCGAGAACAGGAGCACCGATGTCGACCAACCGCTACCACTGGGACCGTTCCCACCCCGGCCTCACCAGCCTCCAGCAGGCCATCGACCCGCTGCGCCGCGAGGTCGTCGAGCACTCCGTCTACCGCTCGCTGACCAGCATCGCGCGCGTCCGCACCTTCCTGAACAGCCACGTCTTCGCGGTCTGGGACTTCATGTCGCTGCTCAAGAGCCTCCAGCGCGACCTCACCTGCGTGGACGTGCCGTGGGTCCCGAGCGGCCCGACCGCCAGCCGCCGGCTGATCAACGAGATCGTCCTGGTGGAGGAGAGCGACGAGCTGGGCGAGGGCTACACCAGCCACTTCGAGCTGTACGTCGAGGGCATGCGCCAGGCGGGCGCCGATCCCCGCCCGGTGGCGGACTTCCTGGCGCTGCTGGGCTCCGGCACGGCCGTGCCCGAGGCGCTCAAGGGCGCCGGGGTGCCGGCCGCGGCGGTGGACTTCACCTCCGTCACCTGGTCGATCGTGGAGAACGCGCCGGTGCACGCCCGGGCCGCCGCCTTCGCGTTCGGCCGCGAGGACCTGATCCCGGACATGTTCACCCAGGTGGTCGGCATCGACGACCCCGACGGCGTGCTCACCGTCTTCAAGGACTACCTGGCCCGCCACATCGAGGTGGACGGCGAGCAGCACACCCCGATGGCGATGCAGATGCTGATCGACCTGTGCGGCGACGACCAGGCCCTGTGGGACTCCTGCGCCGAGACCGTCCGGACGGCGCTGGAGGCCCGACTGCGGCTGTGGACCGCGATCGAGCAGTCCTTCTAGACCCTCCCGGGGCCCGCCGTCACAGCACCTTCGGCAGCACCGCCGCCGAGGCGGGCGGCTCGTCGCCCGCCGCCCGGAACCGGTGCAGCGCCGCCCGGCCGTCCGCCCCGCGCACCCGGGCGGCGAGCCGGGCGGGCAGCACCACGGTGGTGAGCCACCCCTCGCCGCGGTATCCCTCGATCGTCCAACTCACCCAGGGCAGCGGGTAGTTGGCGGCCGGACTGACGAACACCGGGGAGCAGCCCTGGAAGGCCACCCGGTAGACGCCGAAGCGGCTCCAGTTGGAGAAGCTGAACCGGCGCTGCTGCGGGTCGAAGCCCAGCGGCACGCACTCGCCCAGCCGCGAACGGCCCAGCCCCGCCAGGAAGTCCAGGTTGGAGCGCAGGTTGAGGTGGGCGGTCGGGAACTCCTCGACCGCCGTCCGCAGCGCGGCCGCCAGCACCGCCGGGCCGTCCTTCGGCCGGTGCGGCACGTGCACCTCGCTCAGCAGGTTGCCCACCAGGGCGGGCGAAAGGCCGAGCCAGCGGCGGGCGTTGACCGGGACGGTGAGCATCCGCTCGGCCTGGTCGCCGTCCAACTCCCGCAGGGTGGCGAGCACATGGGCGCAGAGCACGTCCCCGGCAGAGAGCCGGCGCCCGGCGGCCGCCCCGAACTCCTCGCGCATCCGGTCGACCTCGGCCTCGGTGAAGGCGATCCGGACGGTCCGGTTGGCGCGCGGTCCGGCCGCGACCTCGCGGGCCAGCTGCTCCGCCTCCGCCGGTTCCGGCAGCCGGAAGCCGGGGCGCCCGCAGTCCTCGGCCGGCAGCACGGCGGCCAGCAACGCGTCCTGGTCGTCGACGAGTTCGGCCTCCGGCAGCGGCTCGCCCTCGACCGCCGCGGACCAGATCCGCAGCAGCAGCGCGAAGCTGTGCAGGTCCCCGATCGCGTGGTGCCAGGAGCAGCCGAGCACCGTCCCGCCGTCGGAGGTCCGGGTGAGCCGGACGGTGAACAGCGGGGCGGCGCCGGTGCGCGCGGCGACGGCGTCCACCGGGTCGACCAGTTCGGAGCCGGCCGCGACCACCCGGGCCATCGCCTCGGCGAGGGTGCCGTCCACCGTGTAGACCGCCAGCGGCACCCCGGAGTCGTCGCAGACCGCCCGGAGCGCGCCGTCCTCGGTCCGCAGCCGGCCGGCGAACACCGGCACCCGCTCCAGGGCGCGGGCGAGTCCGGCGGCGAGCCGGTCCTCGTCCAGCGGCCGGTCGAAGCAGAGCACGACGGAGACGGCGAGGTCGGCGAGCATGGTGTCCATCAGGCCCAGGCGCAGCACCCGGCCGTCGGCCCGACCGGCGCGGACGGTCCGGGAGCTGCGCGGATGCGGCCAGATCGTCATGGGTTCCCATCCGGTGGTTCGGCCTGCGGGCACGCCGAACGATAGTGCCGCGCCGAGGCAGTGGTCCAGTCCAATGTCAGGATCCGGAAAGGCCGTTCGGGCCCGCCGACGATAGAATGCCGAGCATGGGACAGCGCCCCGGCGCACCCACCGCGCCGCCCCTCGTCCTGGTCACCGACCGCGAATCCCGGCTGATCGAGCCCACCCGGGCCTACCACCTGGGCCGGGACCCGACCAGCGAGATCGTGCTGGACGACCCCCGGGTCTCCTGGCACCACGCGGTGCTGCGCGCCACCGACGGCCACTGGCTGCTGGAGGACGTCGGCAGCACCAACGGCACCTACGACCAGGGCCACCGGATCGACCACGAGGACGTCGGCCCGGGCACCCGGCTGCGCTTCGGCGACCCGGCCACCGGCCCGTCCGCGACCTTCGCCGGCCTGCCCGGCCCCGCCCCCGGCGAGCGGACGGTGCTGCTCGCCCCACGGAGCTCCGGCACCTTCCGCAGCCCGAGCGCGGTGCTGGAACTGCCCGGCCGCGCCCTGCGGATCGGCCGCGCCCCCGACAACGACCTGGTCCTGGACGACCTGGTGGTCTCCCGGCACCACGCCGAGCTGCGCGAACTGCCGGACGGCGGGCACGAGATCGTCGACCTGGACAGCCACAACGGCACCTACCTCAACGGCCGCCCGGTCCGCCGCGCCCCGGTCGGCCCGGCCGACCTGGTCGGCATCGGCCACTCCTCGCTCTGCCTGGCCGACGGCCGGCTGGTCGAGTACACCGACACCGGCGAGGTCTCGCTGGACGTCCAGCACCTGGTCGTCCGGGTCGGCCCGGACCACCGGGTGCTGTTGGACGACGTGGGCTTCCCGCTCGCCGAGAAGGCCCTGCTCGCGGTGGCCGGCCCGAGCGGCGCCGGCAAGTCCACCCTGCTCAACGCCCTCACCGGACTGCGCCCCGCCGACGAGGGCACCGTCCTGTACGACGGGCGCGACCTCTACCGCGACTACGCGGAGCTGCGCCGCCGGATCGGCCTCGTCCCCCAGGACGACATCCTGCACACCCAGCTGACCGTCCGCCGCGCCCTGTCGTACGCCGCCGAGCTGCGCTTCCCCGGGGACACCGCGAAGGAGGAGCGGGAGCACCGGGTCTCCGAGGTGATCGGCGAACTGGGCCTGGAGGCGCGGGAGCAGCAGGTGATCGCCAGCCTCTCCGGCGGCCAGCGCAAGCGGGTCAGCATCGCGCTGGAACTGCTCACCAAGCCCTCGCTGCTCTTCCTGGACGAGCCGACCTCCGGGCTGGACCCGGGCATGGAGCGCTCGGTGATGCAGCTGCTGCGCGGCCTGGCCGACGACGGCCGCACGGTGGTCGTGGTCACGCACAGCGTGCTGAGCCTCAATGTGTGCGACCGCCTGCTGGTGCTCGCCCCCGGCGGCCGGACCGCCTACTACGGGCCACCGACCGAGGCGCTGGCGTACTTCGGCGAGGCGGAGTGGCCGGAGGCCTTCGAGGCCTTCGAGAACGACACCGAAGGGCTCTGCCGGGAGCGCTTCCTCGCCTCGCCGCAGTACCAGCGGTACGTGACGGCCGAGGCGGCGCACCCGGTGCCCCCGGCGCGCCCACCGGAGCCGGCCGGGCGGGCCGGGTCGCCCGTCGGCCGGGAGAAGCCGCAGGGCTGGTTCTCCCAGCTGGGCACGCTGGTGCGCCGGTACGCCGCGGTGCTCGCCGCCGACCGGCTGTTCCTGACCGTGATGGTCGCGCTGCCGTTCATCATCGGCCTGATGTGCCGGGCGATGGCCGGCAGCCGGCTCACCGACGAGAACGCCATCAACTGCCTGCTCACGCTCTGTCTCGGCGGGGTGCTCACCGGCTCGGCCAACGCGGTGCGCGAGGTGGTCAAGGAGCGCGCGATCTACCGGCGGGAGCGGGTGGTCGGCCTGTCCAGGTCGGCGTACCTGGTGTCGAAGGTGGTGGTGCTCGGCGCGGTCACCGTGGCGCAGGCCGCGGTGCTGACGGTGGTCGGCCTGGCCGGGGTCACGCTCACCGCGCAGCCCCGCCCGAACGCCCCGCCACCGGTGACCAGCGGCGTGCTAATGCCCCAGCTGCCGGAGCTGATCGTCGCGGTCGCGCTGCTGGCGTTCACCTCGATGATGCTGGGCCTGGTGGTCTCCGCGCTGGTCGCCAAGGAGGAGACCACCATGCCCCTGCTGGTGCTCCTCGCGATCGTCCAGGTCGTGTTCAGCGGCCTGATGCTCCGGCTGCACGGCGTGCCCGGCCTGGAGCAGTTCGCCTGGCTGGTGCCGTCCCGGTGGGGCCTGTCGGCGATGGCCCGCACCGTCGACCTGAACCGGCTCACCGTGCCGAGCCCGATCACCGCGGACCCGATGTTCCGCCCCGAGCGCACCGGCTGGCTGGTCTCCATGGGCGCGCTGGCCGCCCTCGCGGCGGCGTACGGCCTGGCGGTGCTCGCCCTGCTGCGGCGGCACGAGCCGACCGTCATGCGCAAGTAGCCGCCCCCGCCCCCGCCGGTAGAGTGGGAGACGAACTGCGGTGCGAATGCCGCTCGCGACCCCTGCCCCCCGGCACCGGGTCGGCGCGGCGGAGGGAATGTACCCGCCCATGGACGAGTTCGCGTTCCGCCCCACCCACGTCGCCCCGCCGGACGGCCTGGCGACCTGGACGGCGCCGGACCCGGCACGGCCCTCCGCCCGGCTCGACCCGCTGCTCCCGGTCCGGCTGATCGCCCGGCAGGGCGACTGGGCCCAGGTGCTCTGCTCCAACGGCTGGACCGCCTGGGTGGACGCCCGGCTACTGGTCGTGCTGCCCCAGCCACCCCCCGCCGCGGACGGGCCGCCCGCCCGCACCGCCGACCCCCGGCCCGCCCTCGCCGAGGCCGGCGCCGCACTCGCCCGGCACCGCGCCCTGCTGGAGGACCTCGCCGCGGGCGCCCTGGACCTGGAGTCCTTCCGGGAGCGCACCCGCGGCCTGCGGATCGGCCTGGTCGCGGACGGCGAGGCGCTCTGGGTGTTCGACCCGGTGCACGACCGCTGGTGCTACTGCGACGGGCTCCAGCTGCAGACGTACGCGGCCACCGACCGGCAGCCGGCCGGCGATCGGCGGGCGACCGGCGATCGGCAGGCGGCCACCGATCGGCAGGCGGCCGTCGGGCCCGCGGTCGCGCCGGGAGCCGCACCGGTGCCCGACCCGCAGGAGCAGGGCCCGTACGCGCCCACCCGGACGGGTGAGCCGTGACGCCCGGCGAACCGCCCCCGGCCACGGCCTCCGCCCCGGCAGCTGCCGCGACCCCAGCCCCGGCCTCGACCTCGACCCCGACCTCGGACAGCGGGCTGCCCGCCGGCCTGGTCGGGCGGAAGGTGGCGGGCTACCGGCTGGAGCAGGAGATCGGGCGCGGCGGGATGGCCGTGGTCTACCGGGCCAAGGACCTGCGGCTCGGCCGGACCGTCGCGGTCAAACTGCTGGCCCCCGAGCTGGCCCGCAACGAGGTGTTCCGGCGGCGCTTCATGCACGAGTCCGAGGCCGCCGCCGGCATCGACCACCCGCACATCGTCCCGGTGTTCGAGGCCGGGGAGCACGACGGCATCCTCTACCTGGCGATGCGCTACGTCGAGGGCGGCGACCTGCGCGCGCTGATCAACCGGGACGCCCCGCTCCCGATCGAGCGCGCCACCCGGCTGGCCCTGCAGATCGCCTCCGCCCTGGACGCCGCGCACGACCACGAACTGGTGCACCGGGACGTCAAACCCGGCAACGTCCTGGTCGCCGCCGGCACCGACAGCGAACACCCCGAGCACCTCTACCTGGCGGACTTCGGGCTCACCAAGAAATCCCTCTCGCTCAGCGGGCTGACCAGCGTCGGCCAGATCGTCGGCACCCTCGACTACGCCGCGCCCGAGCAGATCTCCGGCCGGCCGCTGGACGGGCGCTGCGACCAGTACGCGCTCGGCTGCGTGGTCTTCGAGATGCTCGCGGGCACCCCGCCGTTCCGCCGGGAGAGCGACCTCGCGCTGCTCTGGGCCCACCTCAACGACCCGCCGCCCGAACTGCGCCGGCACCGCCCGGACCTCCCCGAGGCCGTCGACGCCGCGGTGGCCCGCTCGCTCGCCAAGTCGCCCGGGGAGCGGTACGACAGCTGCCTGCAGTTCGTCGCCGAGCTGCGCGCGGCCAACGGGCCCGCGCCCTGGACGGCGGACGGTCCGCCCACCCGGATCGTCCCCGCGGTCGCCCGGGCCCCCGGCCCCACCCCGGTGCCGGACCCGCCCGACTGGGCCGGCCCGGTCGTCCACCCGCCGTCCCGGGACCGTCGGGCCCCGTCCTAGAAGCTCTGGAAAGCCGTCGACCATGAACGCCGTGAGCCAGGTCTTCGCGATGCTCGCCGCCGCGATCCACCTCGTGGTGTGGCCACTGGAGAGCTACCTGTACGGGCACCCGAGGGTGCGCTACCTGCTCACCGGCAGCACGGCGGACGCCCCGGAGGTCCGGCTGTGGCGGTTCAACGTCGGCTTCTACAACCTGTTCCTGGCCCTCGGGCTGGTCGCCGGGCTGGTCCTGCTGCACACCGGGCACTCGGGGGCGGGGCGGCCGGTGATCCTCTACATCGCGGCCTTCATGGTGGCCGGCGGGACCACCCTGTTCGTCTCGGAGCCGAAGCTGTGGCGCGGCGCCCTCGGCCAGGCGGTCCCGGCGGCGGCCGTCCTGCTCGCCGAACTGCTCTGAGGCCGGGGCGGCCCCGGTGCCGGTATCCGCTCCGGGCTCAGCGGCCGGTGCCCGCTCCGGTGCTCTCCGCGGCGCCCTCCCCGGTGACCTCCCCGGGGTGCCGCACCCGGGCCGCCAGCAGCGCCCCGAGCAGTCCGGTCAGCAGCCCCCAGCCGGCCGCCAGCGGCACCGCCGTCCACAGTTCCGGGCGCAGCGTCAGGCTGCCGCTGCCCAGCGCCGACACCGGGTTGTCCCCGCCGAGCACCGCACCGAGCAGGTCCCCGAGTCCGCCCTGGCCGAGGCCGACGCCCAGCACGGACAGCCCATAGTCGGCGTCCATCCGGGTCCACAGGCCCACCAGCAGGACGGTGACGGCGGTGGCCAGCGCGAAGCGCACGGAGTGCTGCCAGAGCCGGACGCCGCGCGGGGAGCGGCGGGCGGCCAGGAAGGCGGCGGCGGTCAGCAGCACGGCGGCCACCGGCAGCAGCCACCAGCTGCGCGCGTCGTGGTCGGCCAGGGCGGCGAGGTCGATGGTCGCCTCCTTCCCCCCGGGGGCGCGCAGCACCGCGCTGAGCGGTTGGGGGACGGGCAGGCCGAGCGCGCCGACCAGCCGGCCGTGCCAGACGGCACCGAGGCCGAGACCGAAGGCCAGCCAGACCAGGTCGGGCAGGGCGAGCAGCAGCACGGCCATGGTCGAGCGGGCGTTGCCGTGCACGAGCGCGGTGACGACCCCGGCCACCGCGCCGATCGCGACATACCCGAGCAGGACCGTCCAGAGCGCGAACGCGGCCGGGCGGACGGCGAGTTGGTAGCGCAACAGGCCGCGCGGCAGCGGCGCCCGGCGGGAGACCGCGAAGACCGCGGCGAACACCAGCAGCAGCCAGGCCAGCCCGATGCCGATGGTGGTGGCGCCGTCCGCGTGGAAGCCGACCTCCGGGGTGAGTCCGAGCGCGCCGCCGATGGTCTCCACCAAGCTGCCGCCGAGCTGGATCACGAAGGTGTGCTTGGCGGTGACGGTGATCACCACCAGGGCGATCAGCCAGAGCACCACCGTCCGGGCGATCCGGCCCAGCAGTTCACCGCCGCCCGCGACCGCGCGGAACCGCAGTTGACGCAGGAACACCTCGGCGATCACCACCGCGCCGACCAGCGAGACGCTCAGCGGCATCGCAGTGACCCCGGCGTCCACCGCCGCGAAGCTGCCCGCCCCGCCGTCGAGTTGCACCGAACCGCCGACGGCCAGCGCCAGCGTCGCGGCCAGCACCGGCGGGAAGCCGCCCTCCGGGAGGTCGCTCGCGCCGGCCAGCCAGAGGCCCAGCGCGGCCACCGCCGCCATCGCGACGAGTCCGGCCAGCACCACGGCGAGCGCGTCCAGCCAGCCGCGGACGGCTCCGGGCGGGCCGGCGGCCCCGGTGGTGGGCTGCTGCATGCCGCCTCCCTCTGCTCGAACGGGCCTGGTCCGTTCCCAGAGTGACCGACCGCCGCGGGGCACGCTCGGCGACGGCGGGACCACCTGCTGTTGCGGCGAACGGGGCACCGGGGGAGAAATGGAACCCAGTGGCAGGAGCTTCCCGTGCCGACCGTTCGTGTCGGCCGCCTGCGAAACGGAGCCTCGATGAGTTCCCAACCGCCCCCGTCCGGCCCGCCGAGCGAGCCGCCCTCCGGTCCCCCGTCCGGCCCGCTGGCCGGTCCCCCGTCGGGTGGCGGCACGGGCGGACCGCCGTCCGTGCCGCCGCCGCCCTCGGGCCCCTCGGGCCCGTCGCCGGGCGGCGGGGGCGGCTCCAGCGCGGGCAGCGGGCGCGGTCCGCGCACGCCGTGGTGGCGCTCCGGGAAGGGGTTGTCGGTCGCGGCGGGCGTGGTGGTGGCGGCCGTGGTGGCGACGGTGCTGATCGTCAACAACCAGGGCGGCAAGAACGAGGCCGTCCCGACCGCCAACGAGGTCGCCCTCCAGGCCCCGGCCGACCCCGGACCGGCGCCGTTCACCCCATCGGTGGAAACCCAGGGCGTGAGCGCCCCGGCCCCCGCTCCCACCAGCGCGGCGGCGCAACCGGGCGGCACCTCCAAGAGCAGCTCCCCGGCCGTCCTGCACAGCGTGCAGGGCAGTTCGGCGGGGCTGTACGGCGGGACGATGAGCCGGCCCAGCTGCGACACCGAGCGGCTGATCGGCATGGTCTCCAGCGGTGACGCCGGACGGGCCTGGGCCTCGGCGGCGGGCATCGAACAGTCCGCGATCCCGTCCTACCTGCGCTCGCTGACCTCGGCCTACCTGCGGGTGGACACCCGGGTGACCAACCACAGCTACAAGAGCGGCGCCGTGGTGGAGTACCAGTCCGTGCTGCAGGCGGGCACCGCCGTCCTGGTGGACGCCCAGGGCGTGCCCCGGGTGCGCTGCGCCTGCGGCAACCCGTTGAAGCCGGCGGTACTGGTGAGCAACGCCAAGTACACCGGGAAGGCCTGGACGGGCTTCGAGCCGACCACGCTGATCGTGGTGGTGCCGGCCCCGCAGCCGGTGACCGAGATCATCCTGGTGAACATCGAGACGGGCGGCTGGTTCTCCCGGCTGACCGGTCGGATCGAGGTGGTGGACAAGCGCGTCGAGCCGCCGAAGCAACTCGTGCCGGGCGTTCCGCCGCCCGTGCCGTGGAAGCCCACGTCGCCGACGGCGACGGCCTCGACCTCGGGCTCGTCCTCCTCCGGGGCGACCTCGTCCGGTGCCACGTCCTCGGGCGCGACTTCCTCGGGCGCGACTTCGTCGGGTGCGACTTCCTCGGGTGCCACGTCCTCGACCTCGGGCGCGACCTCCTCGGGCGCGACGTCGTCCGGGGCCACCTCCTCCGGGGCGACGTCCAGCGGCGCGACGTCCTCCGGCGCCTCCACCGGGACGGGCTCGGCCTCGGCCACCTCGTCGACCACGTCGGGCAAGCCGTCCGAGAGCACCGCGACGACGCACTCCTCGTCCGCGACGACGCTCAGCGAGGCGCCGACCAGCAAGACCACCACGGCCGGGACCGGCACAACGAGCGAGGGCACTACGACCTCGACGGGCACGACCTCGTCCGGCACGACGACCTCGACCGGCACCGCGCCGAGGACGCCGGGCGCGACCTGCGCCAGCACGGCGCCGTCGACCCTGCCGCCCTGTCCGACCACGACCACACCCTGACGTAGTCCCGAGCCGGAACCCCGCCGCCACCGTCCGTCCGTCGGCCGGTGGCGGCGGCACGTCTCAGGGCAGCAGCACCTTCGCGTCGTCCGGGCCGAGCAACCGCCCGTCCGCCGAGCGCACCTCCACCGGGGCGACCGGGGCACCCGAGGCGCGGTCGACCAGCCTGGCCCGGGGCTCACCTCCGGCGAAGAACCATTCGTCACCCCACTGCCGCAGCGCGGTGATCACCGGGAACAGCGCGCGGCCCTTCTCGGTGAGCAGGTACTCCTGGTAGGGGCTGCCGTCGGAGGCCGGGGCGAGCTCGAACACCCCGTTGGCGACCAGGTTGGCGAGCCGCGCCGACAGGATGTTCTTGGCCAGCCCCAGGTTCTTCTGGAACTGCCCGAAGCGGCGCAGCCCGTCGAAGGCGTCCCGGACGATCAGCAGCGTCCAGCCGTCGCCGACCACGTCGAGCGGGCGGGCGACCGGGCAGGTCGACTCCTCGTGCGTGGTGCGTTTCGGCACTTCGTCCCACCTCTCGACCGGTCGGCGGCCAGCGTACCGCCGAACGCGTGGTTGCTTGTTGAAACCAGGATATGCCAGGGTGGCGTGGTAGCACATTGAAACCAACTCTGCCCGTCGAGGGGTTCCCGCTCATGACCTCCCCCGCTCCCACCGGCCCGCCCACCACCGACGCGACGCGCGCGGCCACGCCGCCGCGCAGCCTGTCACCAGCCGCGGCCTGGCTGCTCTCCGTCACGTGCGGCCTGGCCGTCGCCAACGTCTACTACTCCCAGCCACTCCTGGACCTGATCGCCCGGGACTACGGCATCGACCCGGCCACCATCGGCCTGGTCGGCACCCTGACCCAGGTCGGTTACGGGCTCGGCCTGCTGCTGCTCGTCCCGCTCGGCGACCACGTCGACCGCCGCACCCTGGCCACCGCCCAACTCGGGCTGTCCGTCCTCGCCCTGCTCGCCGTCGCCGTCGCACCCTCCGCTCCGCTGCTGCTCGCCGCGATGGCGGCCGTCGGGGTGCTGGCCGTCGTCGCCCAGGTCGTCGTCGCCCACTCCGCCTCGCTCGCCGCGCCCGGCGACCGGGGCCGGGTGGTCGGCACCGTCACCAGCGGCATCGTGGTCGGCATCCTGCTCGCACGCACCGTCGCCGGGACGATCGGCGACCTGGCCGGCTGGCGCGCCGTCTACCTCGCCTCCGCCGTCGCGACCGGCGCCATGGCCTTCGCCGTCGCGGCCGTCCTGCCGCCCGAACGCCGCGGCCCGGCCGGGCGGATCCGCTACCCGCGCCTGGTCGGCTCGGTGTTCACGCTCTTCGCCGAGGAGCGCGTGCTGCGCGTGCGCGCCGTACTCGCCCTGCTCACCTTCACCTCCGTCACCGTCCTGCTCACCCCGATGGTCCTCCCGCTCGCCGCGCCGCCCTTCGATCTCAGCCACACCCAGATCGGCCTGTTCGGACTGGCCGGCGCCGCCGGTGCGCTCGGCGCCGGGCACGCGGGCCGCCAGGCCGACCGCGGCCGCCGTCACGCCGAACGCACCGCCGGCCTCGGCCTGGTGGCCATGCTCGCCGCCTGGCTCCCGGCCGCACTGCTGCCGCACTCGGTGTGGTGGCTGGTGCTCGCCGTGGTCGTCATCGACTACGGCCTCCAGTCCGTGCACGTGGTCAACCAGCACCTCCTCTACCAGGTCCGTCCCGAGGCCCGGAGCCGCCTGACCGCGGGCTACATGCTGCTGTACTCCGTCGGCTGCGGAGCGGGCGCGATCGCCTCCACCCTGGTGTACGACCACGGCGGCTGGCACGCCGTCTGCGCGCTCGGGGCCGCCACCAGCCTCGCCGCGCTCGCCTACTGGCTGACGGCACAGTGAAGTTGAGCCGACGTCACACGCCGGGCAGCGGAACGGCCGCCGTCGGCTCCGCCGGTGCCAGGACCTCCCGCAGGGCACGTATCAGCTCCCGCCACAGCCCGGTGGCCCCCGCCTCGTCCCACAGCGCGACCAGCTCCGACCCCTCCGCCACCACCCGGTCGAGCGCTCCGACCGCGAGCGGGCGCAGCTCGGCGGGCAGCGGGCCGATCGGCTCCTTGGGACCGTAGGCGGTCGTCACCGCCGCTCCACCCGGGCACTGCGCGGCCACCAGCGCCGCAGCCGCGACGGCCTGCGCTCCCTCGTCGCCGTCCAGGTACTCCGAGCTCCGGGCGGCGCGCTCCAGCGCCGCCCGGACGAGGCCCGCACGCTCACCCGGCACGGCGGCGTCGAGGTGACCGGCGAAATCCGCCGCAGTGTCGTTGTCGAAATGGCCGATGTCCCAGGTGCCCATGAGAATTCCCCTCGTGTTCGTGTGCAATGGATGCTGGCACGCCCCACTGACAATTCGCCCGGACCCCGGAAATACGCTGGTCAACCACGTGACGGTACGGCAGGGTTCGCCCCATGGACACTCAGGGGCTGGACGAGGACGGGTACATCGCGCGGGAGGGCTCGCTGGAGCGCGTCCGGCCGGAGTTCGCGCCGGTGGTCGACGCCGCCCGGGCGCGGATCGCCGCCGCCTTCGGCCCGGACCGCCTGCACGGCGCCTACCTGTACGGCAGCATCCCGCGCGGCACGGCCGTCCCCGGCGTCTCCGACCTCGACCTGCTGCTCGCCCTGCACCGGGAGCCCACGCCCGACGACCGGCGCGCTGCCGACGCCCTCGAAGCCGCCCTCGACGCGGACTTCCCGCAGGTCGACGGCGTCGGCGTGCTCCTGTTCGGCACCGGCACGCTGCTCAGCGAGCTGGAGCGGCACGACCTCGGCTGGTTCGTCGCCTGCCTGTGCACCCCGCTGCTCGGCCAGGACCTCGCCGGGCGACTCCCCCGCTACCGCCCGGACTCCCTGCTCGCCCGCGAGACCAACGGCGACCTCGCGCGCGTTCTTCCCCGTTGGCGCGAGCGACTGGCCTCCGCCGACACGGACGCGCAGCTCACCGCGCTCAGCCGCGCGGTCTCCCGCCGGCTCGTCCGCACCGGCTTCACCCTGGTGATGCCCCGCTGGGGCGGCTGGACCAGCGACCTCACCGCCTCCGCCGAGGCCTTCGCCGCCCACTACCCCGACCACGCCGACCGGATGCGCCTGGCCGCCGTCGTCGCCCGCACCCCCACCACCGACCGGGCGGTCCTGGCCGCCCTCATCGACGGACTGGCCCCGTGGCTGGCCGCCGAGTACACCGCCGTCCACGGCGAGAAGACCCCGCGCCCCTGACCGGCGGAGCCCGGCCGGGCCGACAGCGCGCCCGGGTCCGACCGCACCTCCGGGTGCAACCGCACCCCCGGTGCGATGCTCGGCCACCGCCGCACCCCGGTGACGCACCCCCGGTGAGACGCGGTCACCGGCCGGGCCGGTGACCGCGCGGCGCCCCGCTCAGTCCACGCAGGGGATCCCGCCGGCCTTCACCGCCGGCCCCTGCATCGGCAGCCCGGCAGCCGGGTCGGCGGAGCCGCCGGCCGGCGCGGGGGCGCCCGAGGCGGGCGCGGCCGGGGTGGGGGTCGCGGTCCGGGTGGCGGCGAGGGTGACCAGGACGTGGCCCGCCGGGACGGCCGAGGACGGGGCGGCGGTGACGCCGTACCGGGCGGCGAGCGTCTGGGCGTCCGCCTTGGCGCCGGTGCCGTAGGCCACGGTGGTGGTGCGGATCCGCGCGGGCGCGTCGCCGATCCGGCCGGGCTGGTAGCCGAGGTCGACCAGCGCCTTGGACTCGGTGGCGGCGGCACCCGCGCCCGCCGCCGCGTTGACGTCGACCACGGACTTGGGCGCGGCGCTGGGCGAGGGCGAGGCCGTCTCGCCCGGGGCGTCGCCGGGTGCCGCGGCCGGGGCGGCGGGCGCCTGCTCGCGGTTGAACAGCTGCCGGACGATCTTCTTGATCAGGTCCGGGTTGACGGTGTTGACCTCCTGCCCGCCGATGGTCTTGAACCCGGTGATGGGCAGGGTGTTGAACTCGACGTTGCCGCCGGTGAGGTTGGGCGCCTGCTGGGCGAAGTCGAGGATGTTCCACTCGTTGTCGATCACGACGTCCTTCTTCACCACCCCGAACAGCTTCTGCATCTGTCCGAAGTCGTTGAGGATGCCCTGCTGCTTGAGCTTGTACTCGACGGAGGAGATGAACGCCTGCTGCCGGTGGGTGCGATCGAGGTCGCCGTTGGTGAGGTGGTGGCGCTGGCGGACGAAGGACAGCGCCTGGGCGGCGTCCAACGAGCTGATCCCGGCGGGCAGTTTGAGGCCGGTCCCGCCGCCCTCGTGCGCGGCGGTCCGGGCGATGATCGGATCGTCGACCGGGTGGTTGAGGCAGACCTGGATCGGCTCCACGGCCTTGGCGATGTCGTAGAAGCCGATCAGGTTGACCTCGGCGAAGTGGTCGATCGGGACGTCCAGGAAGCTCTGCACGGTCTGGATCGTGGCCGAGCGGCCGGCCTCCCGGCTCTGGCGTTCCAGATCCGCCTTGGAGAGGCCCTTGCCCGCGAGCTTCGCCTCGGCGGCCTCCTTGGCGATGCCGTAGGCCTCCTTGATCTTGTGCATCTTGCCGTCGGCACCGACGGTCTGCACGTAGTCGTCGCGCGGCACGGACAGCGCGGTGACCTTCCCGCCGTTGGCCGGGATGTGCAGCACGATCAGGGCGTTGGTGTTGTAGCCGCCGATCTCGCTGGAGCCGGCGTGCAGTTCGTCCTCGACGAACTGCTTGGGCAGGTCGTTGCCGTCCATGTCCTTGCGGCTGTCGAGGCCGATCAGCAGCAGGTTGACGGACTTGTCCAGGTGCGGCGGGGCGTTCTTCTTCGCCTCGTTCAGCGCACCGGACTTGATCATGCCGTCGTCCAGGCTGCGGTACTCGTACCAGGTGAAGCCGCTGGCGCCGAGCACGGCGGCCGAGACGGTGCAGGCCAGGGTGCGGCCGGCCACGGTCAGCGGGGCGGATCCCCGGCGCGGGGACCGGCCGCGCGGGCGCTTGGTGCGGTTGGTGGGCTTGGTGCGGTTGGTGCGGTCAGCCACGGCGGCCCCTTCCGCTCGGGGCACCGGCCCTGGGGGGCCGGCGGCGGTCCAGCACCGTGCGCACCACGATCACCAGCAGCGCGACCACCAGCGCCGTCGCCATCACCGGGAACGCCCCGACCACCCAGCGCACCGCGCCGGTGCCCAGGCCCTTGCCCTGGTACTTGTCGGGATTGGCCACGTACTCGACGCCCGAGGCCGTCAGCAGCACCACCACGGGGGTCGCGGTCAGCACCCACCAGCGGCCGCTCCGGCTGCACAGCACGGCCGCGACACCGGTGCCGAGCACCGCGCCGACCGCGAACAGGATGCCGACGCCGGGGCCGCCCAGTTCGTCGCCGATCCCGCCGAGCAGCGGCAGCCCCACCGCGGCGAGCGCGGCGACCAGTCCGCCGCGCCGACGGGCCTGCTGCCTGCGGCGCGAGGCCCCGGCGCGCTGGGGGTGGGCCTCCCGCGACGGGTCGGGGTCACCGCCGGCCGCTCGGGAGCGCTGGGCGGGCACGGCGGGGTCCTCGGTGCGAGGTCCCGCGTCCTGGTACGGCGTTCTCGCCCGCTGGCCGGCCATGCGCACTTCCCTCGATCGTTGCGGCTGCGGCGACGCGACCACGCCGCCCCTCGTGCCGGGACGCCATCCGTCCGCTGGCAATTCCCGCCGTCTACAGGCCTGTAGAGGCTGGTGTGGAGCATACAAACCCATTTCAGCAAAGTCACTCGCCGCCGTTCCGCAGCGGCGGACCGCCCGGCCGGCCCTCGTTAGGATGACCATGATCCCCGCCACGTCGGCACACCAACAGGAACGCACCAGAGGAGTAGAGCGTCACCATGTTTGAAAGTCTTAAGAACATCGCGGACAAGGCCACCGACCTCGCCCGCGAGCACAGCGACGTGCTCGGGCAGGGCCTGGAGAAGGTCGGCGACGTGATCGACGACCGCACGGACGGCAAGTACAGCGGGCAGATCGACACCGGCGTCGAGAAGGCGAAGGACTTCCTGCGCAACCTCGACGGCGACGCGAAGTCCGCCGAGTAGGACCGGCCGGGCCTCCCGCGGGGCGCGAGCGAGCGTACGACGGTCGAACTGGATGACGAGCGAACGGGGAGGGCCGACGGCGATGAGCGAAGAGCAGAAGGGTCCGCGCTGGGGGCGCTGGATCGTGATCGGCGTCCTGGCGGCGGCCGGGTGGGGCATCGTCCGCAGCGGCGGCCACGAACCCGGGGCCGCTTCGGCGACGCCCTCGTCCTCGTCGTCCGCCACCGCCCCGTCGTCCGTCGCCTCCGGTTCGGCGGGCGCCGGGTCCGGCGGGCCGTCGGCGGTCCCGTCGAAGCCCTCCGGCCCCTACGAGCCCGCCGACTACGCGGCGCCGGTGCGCCGGTACGCGGCCGAGGCCGGGATCAACCCCCAGCTGCTGATGGCGATCCTCTACAACGAGGCGTACAAGCCGCACGACCCCGACTTCGAGCGGGCCTGGCAGCGCGGCAAGCCGGACGCCGCCTTCGGCATCGCCAACATGCACCGGGCCGCCTTCGACGACACCAAGCCGGGCCGCCCGTTCGCCTCCCGCCGCTGGGAGGAGCTGCCGGACGACCGCAACCTGGCCGTCCAGGCAGCCGCCTGGCACCTCCACGACCTCGCCGAACAGCTCCCCGCCAAGGTGAGCGCCCCGCTGGACCAGGACGAGCTGCTCGCCCTCGGCTACAACGCCGGGGCGGGCAACATGCTCGCCTTCGCCCGGGGCGTCAAGATCGGCCCGCAGGCGCAGTCCTACCTGGACCGCCTGCACGACAACTGGGCGAAGTCCGGCGAGGCCGTGAAGCAGCGGTGACGGCCGGTCAGCTCGCGCCGAGCCGGTCGGCCCACTTGGCACGCCAGGCGAGCGCGTCGGCGACGCCCTCGGCGAGGGTGCGCCGCGGCGTCCAGTCGAGCAGCTCGCGGGCGGCGTCGACGGAGGCGTAGCAGCCGATCACGTCGCCCGGACGCGGGCCCGCCTCGCGGACGTCCAGCTTGCCACCGACGGCCTGTTCGAAGGCGGCGACCAGCTCGCGGACGGTGGTGCCCTCGCCCGTCCCGACGTTGATCGCCCGGAAGCGGTCGGCGGCGTCGGGGGCGATCACCTCGTCGAACCGGAGCAGCGCCGCGACGTGGGCCTCCGCCAGGTCCTGCACGTGGACGTAGTCGCGGATGCCGGAGCCGTCCCGGGTCGGCCAGTCCACGCCGGTGACGGTGAACGGGGTACCCTCGGTGTGGGCCTCGATCAGCTTGCCCAGGGCGTGGCTGGGGTTGAGGTTCTGCAGGCCGGTGCGCAGCCGGGAGTCGGCACCGACCGGGTTGAAGTACCGCAGGGTGATGACCCGTTGCCGCTCGGCGCCCTCGCCCCGGGTCCAGTCCTGGAGCACCTGCTCCATCATCAGCTTGGTGCGCGCGTACGGGCTGTTCGCCTCCAGCGCCGAGTCCTCGTCGACCCGGCCGTCCGGGGTGGGCGCGTAGATCGAGGCGGAGCTGCTGAACACCACCCGGGTGCAGCCGTGGCGCTGGAGGGCGTCGAGCAGCTCGACGGTCTTGGCGACGTTCTCCCGGTAGTAGAACAGCGGCTTGGCCACCGACTCCGGGACGACGATCCTGGCCGCGCAGTGCACGGTGGCGTCGATGTCCGGGTGTTCGGTGAAGATCCGCTCCAGCAGGGCGGCGTCGGCGATGTCGCCCCCGTAGAAGACGCGGTTCTCCACGAACTCGGCGCGGCCCTTGGACAGGTCGTCCAGGACGACCGGGGTGATGCCCCGGTCCAGCAGGACCGAGGCCACCGTGCTGCCGATGAAGCCGGCACCGCCGGTGATCAGGACCTTCCTCATGCGCGGACGCTCCCTCGCGATCGGCCGGGCGTCCGGTGACGCCCGGTGATCGCTCAGACGTGTCTCGTACGCCACGGGTTCCCGGTTTGCCGTGCGTGATGGATCACGGTCGCCGACGGCCGGCCGGGGCGCGCCCTGCTCCGGCCCGTCAGCGGCGGGCGCGTCCGCGCAGCCAGAAGCCGGTGCCGACCAGCAGCACGGCCGCGGTGGCGGTGCCGATGGCCGCCCAGGTGGTGGCGTCGTCGGTGGTCTCGTGGGCGGGCGCGGCGGTGGTGGCCGCGGCGGCCACCACGGTCGGGCCCGCGGTGGGTGTGGCGCCGGACGCGGCGGAGGCTCCTGCGGAGGCCGAGGAGTTGGCGGCCGAGGCCGCAGCGGAGGCCGAGGCCGCAGCGGAGGGGGCCGCGTCCAGTGGCACCGGGTCGCTGATCGCCGCCGCCTCGACGTCGAGTTCGCGCTCGCCGTGGCCCAGCGAGGGGAAGGCGCAGTCGACGGAGATCTTCCAGTGCCCGGCGGGCAGCAGCTCCCGGGTGGTGTAGGTGCCCGGGCGGCCCGGCACGGCGACCAGCCGCCAGGGGCCGACCGTCCGGCCGTCGGCGGCGGTCGCGGAGAGCGTGCCGGCGAACTCCTCGGTAACCGGGTCGTGGTCGTTCTCCCAGGTGGCGACGGTGCTGACGCGGCCGTCCTGCTGACCGGTCACGTCCAGGTGGACGGTGTCACCGTGGGCGGCGGCGGGTGCGGCGGTGGGCAGGACGGCGACGGCGGCGAGGGCTAGGGAGGCGAGCAGCGGGCGGGTGCGGGTTCGCATGTCGGGCGGTCCTCGGCGGGTGGGGTGAGGGTTCGTGGAGCGGCGGCGCCGGGTGCGGCCGCCGTCCGGTGACGGCGGCCGCACCCGTGGTGCGGGATCGTGCGGGGTGGAACGGGGTGGTGCGGGATCGTGCGGTCGTACCGGCTACAAGGTCTTCACCAGCGACCAGTTCTGGTACGGCCGGCCGTTCGGCTGCTGCAACTCCAGCAGCCAACCACCGTAGTACCAACGGTCGCTGAGCCCGAGCACCAGCCCGGTCCCGTCGGCGGCGAGGGTGAACCCGCCGTCCGTGGCGGCGAGTTGCCACTTCTGCGCGGCGGCGTCGGAGCACGGCTGCTGCGCCACGTACTGTCCGGCCACCGGGGTGCCGCCGAGCTGCAGGCACTTGCCCGAGCGCGCGGACTTGATCCGCAGCGCACCGTTGCCGGCATCCTCGAACTGCCACTTCTGGTTGGCGTAGCCGGTGCGCTGGTAGCCGATCGCCACGGTGCCGTCGTTCATCGAGCTGCCCCACAGGTCGGCGGCCTGGCCGGTGAGGCCGTTGACCATGCTGTAGTGGGCCCCGGGCTGGGGGCGGCCGGCGTCGGCGAGGGTGCGGAAGTTCGCCGCGCGGCCGGGCTTGCCGACCGATCCGGCGGCGTCGCGGACGGCTACGGCCACGGTGTAGCCGGTGCCGGGAGCCAGCCGGACCACGCCGACCACGGTCGAGCGGACGGTGCCGATGGTCTGGCCGTTCAGCTGGACGTCGTAACCGGCTGCGGCGGGAACGGCGTTCCAGCTCAGCACGACCGAGTTCTGGGTGATCTGACTTGTCGTCACATCGGGGCCGGTGCCGCCCGGGGTCGGGGTCCTGGTCGGCGACGGGGAGCCGGTGGGCGTGGCGGTGGGGCCGCCGGTGGGCGTCGGGGACGGCGAGGGCGTGCGGGTGGGCGTTCCCGTGGGGGTCGGGCCAGAGGTCGGGGTCGGGGTGGGGGTGGGGTTCGGACCGGTCCCGCCGCCGTTGCCCGCGATGAGGAAGCGGTTGTTCGCGACGTTCCAGTGCGTGGCCAGGTAACTGCCGGGCGCCGGGGAGGTGTTGTAGTAGTCGTCGTGGTTGCAGTCGAGCCGGTCGTCGTGCGCGCGGTCCGGGCAGGCGATCCGCATCTGCGGGTAGTTCGGGGCGTCCGAGTAGCACATGATGTCCCACTCGTCCGTGCAGTGACCGGCCTTGCTGGAGTTGGGTGCACTGTTGTTCACCGCGCCCAGGTTGTGGCCGAGTTCGTGCGCGGCCGTGGTGCCGCTCCAGCAGCCGGAGTCGGTCCGTCCGTACGAGGGGCCGAAGTTGCTGAGGTTGTCCTGGCCCGGGCGCTCGTCACCGGCGAAGGTGCCGATCCCGCAGTACACCTTGGCGTCGGTGAACATCATGTACTTGCGGTCCTTGCGGTTGAACCCCTGCGCGGCCAGGGCGCGGTTGCTCGCGTTGAAGTCCTGGATCTCGGAGTCGGAGATCTGCACGTTCAACACCGATGCGGTGCAGTCGGGTTCGGTGACGAAGCGGACGTGCCGCACACCGCCGGTCTCGGCGGCGCTGGCGTCGTAGATGACGTCGACGTCCGCGGCCCACTTCTTGAAGGAGGACAGGTACTGGGCGAACCGGTCGTTGCCGGGGGTGTGCACGTACACCACCTGGACGCGGTTGCCACTACTGCCGTCCCCCTCGCAGACCAGGCCCGATCCGGCGGCCGGGGCGGCAGCGGGCGGGGTGGCGGCGTCCTGCCCCGCGGAGCCCTGGCCGGCCTCGCCGAGCAGCGCCTTCTGGGCGGCGTCGAGGACGGGAGCGCCGCCCTTCAACAGGTCCGCTGCCGAGGGCGGTTGGGCTCCGGCGGGCGGGGTGAGCGCGGGCACCCGGGCGGCCGGGGCGGCGACCGGCGCAACGTCCTTGTGGATGTCCACGTCCTTGGGCGGGGCGTCCGGGCCGTGGCTGCACTGGGCGCTGCCGGTGACCTCCAGCATGTTGCCGCAGCGGTCACCGGTCGGCAGGTTCAACCCCGCGTAGACCAGGCCGCGGTCGGGCTGGTCCTTGGGTATCGCCTTGGGCGGAGCGGCCTTCTCGTCCCGCTTCGGGGCGGGCGCCCTGGTGGCGCCCTCGGCGGTGCCGGTCTCCCCCGGGCCACCGTCGTCCGCGACCGCGTCGAGCGGCGCGTCCGCCGCCGTGACGGTGCTGCGCATCGCCCCGGGCTCCAGCGCGGTGCGCAGGCCAAGGGTGCCCGCGACCAGTCCGGCCGCGACCGCCACGGCGACCAGGGCGCTCCTACGGGTGAACCTGCGGCGCCTGCGCCGGCGGAGTTCGCTGCTCCGGTGTCCCATCGCGTTCCTTTCCTCGTGCGACGGTCCGGGCCCTGTGGTGAGGGGTCCGAACCTTCCGACACGAGGGAGAGCGGGTGGGGCGGCGGGGAATAACAGAAACCTCTTGCGAAATTCCCGAGCCCGTTCGAGACGTGGCCTGGCGGAGCGTCGCCGGGCGGAGCGGGGCCGGGCGGGGCGGGGCGGGGCCCAGTCGCCCGGGCGGCGAAGTGCCGGGGAGCGCACTCGGGGGGTACGCGCTCCCCGGCACAGGGGTGGTGGCGGCCACCCGGCCGGAACCCCCGGGGCCTGGGCCCCGGCGGCCGTGTCGAATGCTAGACCTCCCGCCGGGAGCTGGCCAGCGCCCCGAACAGCGAAGTTTCCGCCTCGGACATGCCATCGCCCTCAGGTATATGACGACCAGTCACTTGGCTCACTCCAGCCCTCAGCCGGCCCCGGCCCCGGCCCCGACTCCGGCGCTCAGGCCGCGACCTCGACCCGGGCGGGACCACCGACCGCCGGTCCGCCCACCGCCCCCGCCGCCCCCGCCGCACCCGCCGCCCCCACCGCACCGCAGCCGCCGTGCAACCGGGCCAGCCCGGCGGCGAGCACCGCCCGGTCCCCGGCGAGCCACAGCCGCAGCGCGGCGGAGAGCGCGGCGCTGGCCGGGCCCGCCGACGGCCCGCCGGTGCGCATCAGCCGCTCGCCGAGCAGCGGCAGCAGGTCCGCGACCGGCGCGGGCAGCCAGAGGGTGACCGCACAGGGCGCGGGTCGGGCCAGGACCCGCAGCAGCGGCAGCACCGTACCGTCGTCGTGCAGCGAGGGGATGACCTCCAGCAGCCCGTCGACCGCGACGCCGGAGACGTCGCCGCCGTGGCCGCGCGCGAGGTCCCGCAGCAGCGCCCGTTCGGCGGCGGTGATCCGGACGGTCAGCATGACCTCGTCATCACAGTCCATGGTCCCGTTCCCCTGTCGTGGAATTGGTGGAGTCTGGAGGGTCGTGGAGCCCGGCGGGTGGTGCGGTCCGCCGGGCGGTGCGCTACGGCGGGCGGTCGAACCTCACGGACTCAATCGCGCGCCGAGGGCATTCCTGCCCCGCGACCGCCGTCCGCTACCGGCGTTATCAGGCCGTAGTGCCCGTCGTAGCGGCGGTAGAGCACCCGGGCACGGCCGTCCTCGGGGCCGGCGTGGCAGACGAACGGGCGCCCGGTGAGCCAGAGCCGGCGGGCCGCCCCGGCGAGGTCGAGCACCGGCACCCCGTCGCCGCCGGTGGGCCAGGGCTCCACCGCACCGCTCAGCGGGCAGCGGTGGGCCAGGCCGTCCCGTCCGGTGTCAGCGTCCAGGAAGAGGTGGAACCGCCGGTCCAGGAGCAGCAGTTCGCGGGCCGCCTGCGCCGGGGTGCGGCGGGCGAGCACGACCGTCTTGTGCCGGGCGATCCGCCGCCGGGCGAGCGGACGGTCGGCGTACTGCGGGCGGTAGGCGCTCTCGTGGACGGCGGCCGGACCGATGTCGCCCAGTTCGCGCAGCCGGACCACCCGGCCGGCCAGGGTGCCGAGCACCGGATCGACGGCCTCCCGGGCGGTGCCGGTGGCCAGCTGGACCCGGAGCGGTCCGGTGCCGTCCAGTTCGACGTCGGCCTGGGCGAGCGCGGGCCGAGTGAGCCCGCGGTCGCGGGCCCGGGTGAGCCGCAGCCGCAACCCGTGGGCGTCGGGGCCCAGGAGGGCTGCGGTGTCCTGCGCCCGGCTCCGGGCGTACTCGGCGTCCTCGCGCGGCAGCTCGCCGCGGATCTCCAGCCGGACGTCCAGGGCGGGCCGGCGGCGCAGACGGGTCATCAGGTTCCTCCTTCTCCGCCCACCATGCTGGCGCCCCCACGGCCGTGCGGCGAGGGTCCAAAGACCCTCCCGTCGGGGCCCGGGACGAGCCGCCGGGCGGAGGACATCGGTGCAGGTCAGGGCGATGGGAGCGGGCCCGGTCGACGCCGGCGGACGGGCCGGGCGGCGGAGCTGACGGAGGGGCGGACGCAGGACCGTGCGCAGGGCCGACACGATGATCGTCCGTTGGAGTGATCCGGGCGCGTTCGGCGCAACGCCCGTCCGACCGGCGCGTTTTCCATGGCGTGCGCCCTCTGCCCCTGGCGCACGCGGGGTCCGCGCTCGCCGGTCCCCGCCACCCGGCCGACCGGCCGGTGCCTTCCCCCGGTACCGCCCGCACCGGCCCCTCTGGTGAGAGGAAGTGTCATGACCCTGCCGACCAACGCCCTACTGGCAGAGACACGGAAACGGATCGTCCCCCCGAGAACCACGCCGCCCCCCGCACCCGCCCCCCGCGCCGCCGTCCCCCCGTTCGCCCCCGGCGCCCTGCCCGGACTCGGCCACGCGGCCGCCCTGCTGCGCGACCCGCTCGGCTTCCTCGGCTCGCTGGCCCGCCACGGCGGCGTGGTCCGCATCCGGCTCGGACCCCGCACCGTCTGTGTGGTGACCGATGCCCGACTCGTCCACACCCTGCTCGTCGCCCTCGCCCACGACTGCCCGCGCGGCGCCGTCCAGGACACCCTCAAGACCGCCTTCGGCGACGGCCTGCTGATGTCCGAGGGGCAGGCGCACCGCGACCGCCGCCGGATCATCCAGCCCGCCTTCGGCCCCGACCGGATGGCCGGGTACCTGGCCGTGATGCACCAGGTCACCGAGGAGCGGGCCGGCCGCTGGCGCCCCGGCCAAGTCCTCGACGTGGCCAAGGAGATGAACCACCTCGCACTGGAGATCGTCACCCGCTCACTGTTCGACGCCCGGCTCAGCGAGGACGCCACCCTCGCCTTCCACCGGGCGCTGCCCGACCTGGTGAAGGGCCAGATCGTCCAGTCCCTCTACCCCCACCCGGCCCTCGCCCGGCTCCCGCTGCCCGTCAACCGACGCTTCGACGCCGCCGTCCGGGTGCTCAACCGGGTGGTCGACCAGGCCGTCAACGGCCGCCCCGGGACCGCCCGGCCGGACCAGCGCGGCGGCACCCTGCCGGCCCTGCTGCGCGCCGCCACCGACCCGGCCACCGGCCGTCCGCTCACCGAGGCCGACGTCCGCTCCGAGGCCATCACCATGTTCGGCGCCGGCACCGAGACCGTCTCCACCACCCTCACCTGGCTGCTCGACGAACTCCTGCGCCACCCCGAGGTCGAGGCCCGGGTGCTGGCCGAACTCGACGAGCACCTGCCCGCCGGGGCCACCCCCACCCCCGAGGCGCTCGCCCGGCTCACGTACACCCGCGGCGTCACCCAGGAGGTGGTGCGGCTGCACGCCCCCAACGCCTTCCTGATGCGCACCGCCCGGGTGCCCGTCGACCTCGGCCCGTACCGGATCCCGGCCGGGACGGAGCTGCTGTACAGCCTCACCGCCCTGCACCGCGACCCGCTGCGCTACGACGACCCGACGAGCTTCCGGCCCGAGCGCTGGCAGGACGGCGGCGGGCTCGGGCGGCCGTCCTTCCTGCCCTTCGGGGCGGGCAAGCACAAGTGCATCGGCGAGGCCTTCGCCTGGGCCGAGCTGACCGTCGCGGCCGCCGCGATCCTGCGCCGCTGGCGGCCGGTGGCGGTGCCGGGGGCGCGGGCCCGCGAGGTGGTGTGGACCACCGTCCAGGCCCACGGCCTGCGGGTCCGGCTGGCGCCGCGTGGCTCCGCCGCGCCGAGTGCGGCGGTCCCCACCTCCGCCCCGACCGGGCGCGGCGTGGCGGCGGACGCCGCAGTCACCGCAGCCACCGCGGTCACCACGGTCACCACGGGCCTCGCGGTCACTGCGGGCCTCGCACCGGCCGGGACCGGTGCCGACCGGCCGCACGCCGGCGGCTGTCCGCTCACCGGCGCCACGGCCCGCCCCGGCGCGCCCGCCGCCGTCCCCCTCCCCCGGCCGCCCGCCGAACTGCGCGCCGCCGCCGACCGGCACGCCGACTGGGCGGTCCGCCACGGCCTGCTCGCCCCCACCGAACTCCCCGACTACCGGGCCTACGCCCTGCACGAGCTGATCGGCCACGCCTTCCCCCGCGCCCGGGGCACCGAACTGGACCTGCTGGTGGACATGCTGGGCTGGTTCACCGTCCTGGACGACCGCTTCGACGGCCCACCCGGGCGCCGGCCCGCCGAGGCCCACGCACTGGTCGACCCGCTGATCTCCGCCCTCGACGGCGACGCCCGCCCCGCAGCACCGGGCGACCTGCTCCTCACCGCCTGGCAGGAACTGTGGGAACGGCAGCGCCGGTCCACCTCCCCCGCCTGGCGCGCCCGGGCGGCCCGCGAGTGGCGCGCCTGCCTGGCCACCTTCCCCGCCGAGGCCGAACACCGCGCCCGGGGCACCGTCCCCGCGCTCGGCCTCGGGCTCGCCGACACCATGCGGCTGCGCCGCCACGGCAGCTGCGTCTACCCGTTCATGAACATACTGGAACGGGTCCACGGCGCCGACGCCCCCGCCGCCCTGCACGCGGAACCCGCGCTGCACCGCCTGCGCGCCAACACCGCCGACGCCGCGACGCTGATCAACGACCTCTACTCGCTGGAGCGGGAGGAACGCCAGAGCGCCGCCGCGTTCAACACCGTCCTCACCCTCCAGCGGGTCCGCGGCTGCACCCGCAGCCGGGCCGTCCGGGCGGTGCGCACCCGGGTCAGCACCCTGCACCGGGAGAACGAGCGGCTGCGTCGCGACCTGGGCCGCCGCCACCCGGCGGGGCGCTGGTACCTGGACGGCACCCGGGAACTGGTCGCCGGCGTCCAGGCCTGGACCAGCACCAGCGACCGCTACCTGGTGCCGGGCGACCGGGCTCGCTGACGGACCTCGCTGACGGGCCGTACGGCTACTTGCGGTCGCCGAGCGCGAACAGCAGCAGGACGAAGCCCGCGAACAGGTGGGTGGCGAAGATGTAGACGCCGGCGCGGATCAGCATCGCCTTGCGGCGGCGCTTCTCCTCGCTGGTGCCGTCGGCACTGTCGCCCATGGGCTGTTCTCCTCGGGTCGGTCACGGTCACGGTCGCCCGGCCGGTGCGCGCCCCCGGCTGCCGGCGTGGACTGCGGGGGTTCGCGCTACGGGCTGCGGGCGCGGGCGGCGGGCTGCTACCGGCTCAGCGGGGCGACCGGCTCCCGGCGGCGCGCAGCTCGGTGAGCAGCGCCCCCTGGTCGGTGATCAGCTCGGTCAGGATCCGCCGCGCCGCGCTGAGCAGCTCGGCGACGTCCGGGGTGCTGAGCGCGTACACCACCGTGTTGCCCTCGCGGGTGGCCGTGACCAGCTGGGTGCGGCGCAGCACCGCGAGCTGCTGGGAGAGGTTGGACGGCTCGATCTCGATCTCCGCCAGCAGCTCGCGCACCGGCCGGGGGCCGTCCTGGAGCAGCTCCAGGACCCGGATCCGGACGGGGTGGCCGAGGGTGCGGAAGAACTCCGCCTTGGCCTGGTACAGCGGGACCGGCATGGCCCGTTCCCTCCCTCGGATCCGGCTCGGTGGTCGTCCGGGGTTGCCCGGTCGTACGGTCGACACGGCCGGGCAGGGTGGTGCCGCGGCCGGTAGGCATCATCGCGACAGATGAAGATTTCTTCAAGTCGCCACAAGGGAAGGTGACCGCTCCCACATCGACGGCCGGGCCGGGACGGCCCGGAGCCGGGCCCGGGACGCTGCCAACTCCCGGGCCCGGCAGTCCGGGTGACGCGCCGTCAGCAGCCTACAGGCAGTTCCAGGGTGACCGGGGCCGGTCCGCGCATGCTGCCCTCCACCGAGAAGGAGGCGTGCAGGACCGACCCGCAGGGCACGGTGGCGCCGACCCCTTCCACCCTGACCGTGCTGACCCTGAACTCGGTGCGCCCGGCCACCGCGCCGAGCGGGCCGACGCCGGCCAGGTCGGCCGACAGCCGGGTGACCAGCTCCTGCGGCGCCGGCGGCCACGGCGTTCCCGGCGAGGGCGGCCCGGCCAGCCCGATCAGGCCGTACAGCACGACGGCGTCACCGGTGACGTCCGCGCAGACCCTGGTGGACAGTCCGGCCTGCAGGCCGGAGCGCCCGCAGGTGGTGACGGTGGCGGTCTCCTGCCCGGCGGCGAACGCCGGCAGCGGCGCGCCCAGCAGCGCGACGGCACCGGCCGCGCCCGCCGCGATCCGGGTGATGCGGGTGATGCGGGTGATGCGGTTCATGGCTCCTCCTTCGGAGGGTGTGAGGAATGAACTCGTGGGACGGGGATCGAGCAATGTGTCATGGCACATGTGACATTTCATGTGTGCCTTGACCGCAACTCTGCCATGCGATTCAAACCCCCAAGCGCCATTTCCCCTTCGAACCGACGCCTCCGACCGAAAGCACGCCTACGATGGCGTGTTCCCATCCGGCAGGGCGAACCCCCGTACCTCTCCGGGCATCGGCCCGTTGAACCCGGGATGAACCGTTGGCCCGGCGGCTGGCCCGGCGGCCGGACCGAGCAGCGGGGCCGAGCAGCGGGGCCGCCCGGACCGCTCGGTCCGCCCGGGCCGCCGTCAGCCGAGATCCTCCCGCAGTGCGTCCACCCGGGCGACGGCCGCCGTGAAGGCGGCGCGGTCGAGGTCACCGGAGTCCAGGGCCGCCGCCAGGGCGGTGGTGGCGTCCTCGCCCTGCTGGGGGTCGCGGGCGGAGCAGAGGATCAGGTCCATCCCGGCCGCCGCGGCGGCCACGGCCCGTGGGCCGGTCGGACCGTAGGGGGTCAGGGCGTCGGCCTCCAGGGCGTCGGTGACGGTGACGCCCTCGAAGCCCAGGCGCTCGCGGAGTTCACCCTGGACCACGGTGGGGGACAACCCCGCCGGGCGGTCCGGGTCCAACGCGGGGTATACCGCCCAGGAGGCCATCACCATCCGCACGCCCGCGGCGATGGCGGCCCGGTACGGGGCCTCGTCGCGGGAGCGCAGCCGGTCCAGCGGGACGGGGAGGGTGACGGGGCGGGCGTCGGTGTTCTCGTCGCGGGCCGCCGCACCCAGACCGGGGAAGTGCTTGGCGGTGGCCGCCACCCCCCGGCCCTGCTGGGCGGCGAGGAAGGCACTGCCCAACTCGCCCACCGTGGCAGGGTCCTGGCCGTAGGAGCGCTCGTAGCGGTCGATGAAGTTGCCCGGGGTGTCGTAGACGTCGAGCACCGGGGCCAGGTTGACGTTCAACCCGGCGTCGCCGAGCGTTGCGGCGGCGCCGGCACCGGAGTCCACGGCGGCGGCGAACGGATCCGGGGCCGTCCCGGTACGGCGGGCGGAGAGCTCCGGCGCCCCGGGCAGCCGGCGCACCCTGCCGCCCTCCTGGTCGGTCATCAGCAGCAGCGGGCGCGCCTCCGGGGCCTCGGCGGCGGCCTGCTTCAACGCGGCCACCGCCTCGGCGAGTTGCTCCGGACCGGTGACGTTCTCACCGAACAGGATCACCCCGGCCGCCCGGCCCTCCCGGATCGCCCGCAGCACCCCGGGCGGCGGCGTCGGCCCGGGATAGGAGAGCACGATGCGCCGGCCCGCGAGTTGACGCGAGTCCTGGTGCCGTCCGGTCATCTCCAGGTTCCTCTCACCGGGAAGCCCACTCCCACGCGTCACCGACCCGGCCGGAACCGGGCCGAGCGCGGCCGCCACCACCAGCAGCACCGACGTGAACTGGGCGATCCGCCGCAACGGGGCCATCCGTCCCTCCAGGGTCACCAACGGCATACGGTCCGTCAGCGTACCCAGGAACCCGCCCCCCGGCAGCCCGCACACCCCCGCACCCGGCGCGACCGTCCAGGACGTGTCGATCACTGCGGGCCAGCCCTTAGGGTGCTCGCATGTTCGATCACCTGGAGATCCTGTCGGCGCGGCAGGACGGCCTCGGCGACCAGGCGCGGTTCCTGGTCAACGCGGAGGACCTCGTCGCCGGGTCGATCGGCCCCTGGGGCCGCGGCCTGCGGCTCCCGGTCCTCTTCCCCGGGAGCCGACCGAGCCCGCTGCGGGCGAGCGCCTGGCCCCGCCGGGTGAGGCTGGGCGAGCCGGACTGCACCGGCGGCTGCTGCGGGTACCTGTCCGCCGTCGTGCAGCGGATCGGCGACGTCGTGGTCTGGTCGGCCTGGGAACTGCCGACCGACGCGGGCCGCCCGCCGGAGTACAGCTTCGAGGCCGCTCGGTACGAGGCCGAGGTGGACCGCGCCGAGGCCGACCCCTGGTGGCGGGTGAGCGGCTGAACCTCCCGGGGGCGCGAAGCCTCCGATGGCCCCCGGCCGCGTGCGGGGGGCCTCAGGCAGCGTGCTCGACGAACTGGCCGCAGTCGTGGAAGCCCGGGCGGCGGTAGACCGCGCGGCCTTCCGCCGAGGCCTGGAGGACGGCGACCCGGTGGCCGTGGTCGCGGGCCGTCGCCTGGCCGCTCGGTCGGCGATGCGCACGTGGCGATGCGCGCGTCGGCGGTGTCCGGGCGGAAGTGGGCCGGGGCGACGATGTCGAGGGTGTGGTCGGCGAGGCCGCTGTCGGCGACCGTCGGGTCCGCCGCGTCGGCGACGGTCCTGCGCGCGGTGGGGCGGTGCAGGTGACAGGCGTGCGCGACCGGGTTCCGTGCCGTCCTGGCCAGGATGTCGGCTCGGTCCGGAGCCGTGGATTCTGTCACGCCCGTGGTGGTTGATTCGCTCATGCGGGAGCCGGGCGGGCACCTGGAGTGCCGCCGCCGGTTCCGGCCCGGCGGACCAACTCCCCCAGGACGGCGATGCCTTCGGCGAGGTCACCCGGTGGGCCGGCCGCGTAGCCGAGGACCAGGCCGGGTGGGTAGGGCAGGCGGGCGTGCCAGGACAGGGGCTGGACCTTGACGCCGCGGGCGAGCGCGCCGGTGGCCAACTCCACGTCACTGCATCCCAGTTGCTCAGGAAGGGTGAGCATCAGGTGCAGCCCGGCGGCCGCGCCGTGCACGGTCGCGGCGGGGAGGTGGGTGCGGATGGCGGTGATCATCGCGTCCCGGCGGCGGCGGTGGCGGCGGCGCAACAGCCGCAGGTGGCGCTCCAGTTCGCCGGACTCCATCAGCCGGGCGAGCACCAGTTGGGGCAGCACCGGGTTGCCGAGGTCGGCGAAGCGCTTGGCGTCGAGCACGGCCGCGCGCAGCGGCGGCGGCACCAGCAGCCAGCCGGTGCGCAGCGCCGGGGCGAGCAGTTTGGAGGTGCTGCCCGCATAGCAGACGCGGCCGGGCAGTTCGGCCCGCAGGGCGGGGACGGGCGGGCGGTCGTAGCGGTGCTCGGCGTCGTAGTCGTCCTCGATGACCAGACCGCCCTCGTCCGCCCAGCGCAGGAGTTCGCGGCGCCGGTCGCCGCCGAGGACGACGCCGGTCGGGTACTGGTGGGCCGGGGTGAGCAGCACGGCGGGGGCGCCGGTGGCGCGCAGCGCGTCGACCCGGATGCCCTCGGCGTCGACCGGGACGGGCGGGGTGGCGGCGAGCCAGTGGGCGAGGTGCTGGCGGGCGCCGAGCGAGCCCGGATCCTCCACGGCGACCTCGGTGATGCCGGCCCGGCCGAGGGCCCGGCCGAGCAGTGCGAGCGCCTGGGCCGTCCCGGCGACCACCAGCACCTCCTCGGGGTCGACGCGGATGCCCCGGTTGCGGGCGAGCCAGTGGGCGACGGCCTGCCGCAGGGCGGGGGTGCCGCGGACGTCCCCGTAGCCGAGGTCGGCTGCGGCGAGGCCGTCGAGGACGGCCCGTTCGGCCCGCAGCCAGGCGGCGCGGGGGAAGGCGGCGAGGTCGGGCACGCCGGGGGTGAGGTCGATCCGGGCGGGGGTGGCGCGCAGGTGGTCGAACACCTCGGGGTCGGGGTCGTCCCGGAACAGCGCGGGTGCCGGGCGGGCCGGCGGAACCGCGGGAGCCGCGGCGGGCGCGAGGGCGACCACGACCGTACCGCCCCGGCCCCGTCCGGCGAGCTGCCCCGCCTCGGCGAGCCGCCGGTAGGCGTCGGTCACCACGCCCCGGGAGACCCCGAGTTCCGCCGCGAGCACCCGGCTGGCGGGCAGTCGGGTACCGGCGGGCAGCCGCCCGTCGGCGACGGCCTCGCGCAACCGGCGGGCCAGCCAGTCGGTGAGGCCGCCGGGCGGGGCCTCGGCGGCATCGAGCTGGAGGAAGTCGACACCGGTCTCCCCGGCCGGTCCGGCCTCTTTGGACCGGCCGTTCACGGCGGCTTTGGACCTGTTCACCGGTCCATACTGACGCGAGGGTTGAGCCATGACCACCGAAACGACCCCGCTCCCCGCCACCCCGTACGTCCACGGCTACTCCGACACCGAGGCGCAGCGCCTCGGCGACCAGGCCGACACCCTCGCCGAGTTGCTGCACTCGGGCACCGCCTACCCGGCGGGCAGCCGGGTGCTGGAGGCGGGCTGCGGGGTGGGTGCGCAGACGGCGCACCTGCTCGCCGCCAGCCCGGGCGTGCTGCTCACGGCGGCGGACGTCTCGGCCCAGTCGCTGGCCCGGGCCCGGGCCCGGATCGCCACCACGGCGCCGCAGGCCCAGGTCACCTGGCACCACGGCGACCTGCACCGACTGCCCTTCCCGGACCGCGCGTTCGACCACGTCTTCCTGTGCTTCGTGCTGGAGCACCTGCCCGACCCGACGGCCGGGCTGGCCGCGCTGCGGCGGGTGCTGCGGCCGGGCGGGACGATCACGGTGATCGAGGGCGACCACGGCTCGGCCTTCTTCCACCCGGAGACCCCGGCGGCCCGCCGCACCGTCGACCACCTGGTCCGGCTCCAGGCCGGGGCGGGCGGCGACGCCCTGGTGGGGCGCCGGCTGCACCCGCTGCTGACGGCGGCCGGGTTCACGGACGTAACGGTCCGCCCGCGGACGGTCTACGCCGACGACGGCCGCCCGGCCCTGGTGGAGGGCTTCACCCGGCGGACCTTCGTCCCGATGGTCGAGGCCGCCCGGACGGAGGCCCTGGCCGCCGGCCTGACCACCCCGGAGGCCTTCGACCTCGGCATCGCCGACCTGCGCCGGGCCGCCGAACCGGGCGGGACCTTCCACTACACCTTCTTCAAGGCGGTCGCGGTCAAGCCGGAGTAGACCCCCGACCACCGCCGCACGTCGGGAAAACGCCTCGCACCCGGGCCCGGCGCACTGCGAGGATCCGGGGAATGGGAACGGACATCCACGGCTTCATCGAGTACCGCTGCACACACGGCGCACCTGTGGACGAGGACGACGAGGACGCCGCGTGGAGCATGGCGATGGACCTCTACGCGCTGTACTGCGGCCGGAACTACGACGAGTTCGGCTGCCTCTTCGGGGTCCGCAACCTCGCGGGCTTCCGGCCGCTCGCCCCGGACCGGGGCCTGCCCGAGGAACTGTCCGAGGAGACGCGGGCGGCCTTCGGGGCGTCCGAGGCCGGCTTCCACGACCCGACCTGGATCAGCTGGGCGGAGCTGGCGGCGGTGGACTGGGACGAACCGGCCGAGCGGGCGGACGAACGGGTCCACGTGTACGGCCCGGGGCCGGACGGGGCCTTGGTCCGGGAGGCGAAGTACTCCGTCGACCACGTCGGCCGGGTCGAGGGGGACGAGTGGTGGGTGGGCGACCGGCTCCACCGCATCGAGCGGCTGACCCGGCGCGACGCCGTACCGCCGGACGGGCCGTGGGCGCCGGTGTTCGCGGTGATGCGCACCCTGGCGGACCTGCACGGGCCGGACAACGTGCGGCTCACGGTGTGGTTCGACTCGTAGCGCCCGCCGCCGAAGGGTCCGGCGGAAGGTCCGCGGCCGGAAGGTCCGTCGGAGCACCCGCCGGAGGGCCCGGTGCCGGGGTCGGCCCGTTCGGCAGCAGGCCGAGTTCCGTCATCCGGTCGGCGATCAGGTCGACGCACTCGCGGATGCCGGGCACGGGCTGCGGCGAGGCGTCGCGGATCGCCTTCATCGCGTGGACGTGGCGCCGCACGGCGAGGTGTTCGTCGACCGCGCGGCGCACGTCGGCGGGGAGCGCGGTCCAGAGGGGGTGGTCCATGGCCGCCATCCAAGGCGGGGCGGCCCGCCCCGGCAATCGATTAACGGCCGGTCGAACCGCCGGCCAACCCGCCGGTCAGCCGGGCCGGTCAGCCGGCCGGGTCGTCCCCGAGGTCGGCGAGCAGCGCGCGCATGGCGTCGACGAGCGCGGTCCTGCGGGCCTCGTCGAGCCCGGCCAGCATGCGGTGCTCGTTGGCGATGTGGTCGGGGAGGGCGCGGTCGATCAGGGCGTGGCCCTCGGGGGTGAGTTCGACGTCCCGGCTGCGGCGGTCCTGGTCGCTGCGGGTGCGGGTGACCAGGCCGCGGGCTTCCAGACGGTCGAGGCGCTGGGTGATGGCGCCGGAGGTGACCATGGCGGACTGCATCAGGCCGGTGGGGGTGAGGCGGTAGGGCGGGCCGCTGCGTTTGAGGGTGGCGAGGACGTCGAAGGAGGGCGCGTCCAGGCCGTGTTCGGCGAAGGTGCGGTTGAGTTCGGCGTCGACCAGGCGGTAGAGGCGCTTGAGCCGGCCGAACACCTCCATCGGGGAGACGTCCAGGTCGGGGCGCTCGGCGCCCCACTGCGCGACGACGCGGTCGAGATGATCTGCCACAGGTTCAGGGTAAGCGATGCCCACCGGATTCCTTAGCGATGAGGTAACTGTGAGCCACATCACCGGCGGGATCCACCGAAGAATGCCTTAGCACTGAGATACATTGGCTTAGTGCTAAGCAATCGCCTCGCCGTCCTGCTGACGACGGCCCTCGCCCCCGCGGTCTGGGGGACGACCTACCTCGTCACCACCGAACTGCTGCCGCCCCACCGCCCGCTCCTCGCCGCCGTCATCCGCTGCCTGCCCGCCGGACTGCTACTGATCGCCCTCACCCGCACCCTGCCGAAGGGCGGCTGGTGGTGGCGCGCACTCGTCCTCGGCGCCCTCAACATCGGCGCCTTCCAGGCCCTGCTGTTCATCGCCGCCTACCGCCTCCCGGGCGGGATCGCCGCCACCGTCGGCGCCGTCCAGCCCCTGGTCACCGCCGGGCTCTCGGCCGCCCTGCTCGGCGACCGGCTCACCCTGCGCACCGTGCTCTCCGGCATCGCCGGCGTGGCGGGCGTCAGCCTGCTGGTACTGCGCGCCGGCGCCCGGCTGGACGCGGCCGGGGTGGCCGCCGCGCTCGGCGGTGCGGTGGTGATGGCCTTCGGCGTCGTGCTCTCCAAGCGCTGGGTCTCCCCCGCGCCGCTGCTCGCCACCACCGGCTGGCAACTCACGGCCGGCGGCCTGCTGTTGGTGCCGGTCACCCTGCTGAGCGAGGGCGCCCCACCCACCCACTACACCGCCGACAACCTGCTCGGCTACGCCTACCTGTGCCTGATCGGCGCGGCCCTCACCTACGCCGTCTGGTTCCGCGGGCTGCGCTCGCTGCCGCCGACCTCGCTGTCCTTCCTCTCCCTGCTCAGCCCGGTGGTCGCCACCCTGGCCGGCTGGCTGGTGCTCGGACAGGACCTGAGCCCGCTGCAGGCGCTCGGGGCGCTGGTCGTACTCGGCTCGCTGATCGTCGCCCAGACCCAGCGGCCCCGCCGGGCCGCCCCGACGTCCGCCGGCCCCGGGCCGGAGTCCCGGCCGGACCCGGTGCGCGAGAACGCCTGACCCCGCGACACGCGCCCCACACCGCGCGCCCCACACCGCGGAGCACGTACCCCGCAGCGCGTGCTCCGCACCCCGTACCAGGCACCACCCGTGCCCCATCGCAGTCCCGTTCAGAGGAACCGAGGAGAAACCTTCATGCGCATCACCGTGTTCGGCGCCACCGGCAACGTCGGCCGGCGGGTCGTGGCCGAGGCGCTCACCCGCGGCCACGAGGTGACGGCCGTCGTCCGCAACCCCGCCAAGCCGCACGGCCTGCCGGCCACCGTCACGCTCGCCGTCGGCGACGCCGGCGAGCCCGCCGACGTCGCCCGGATCGCCGCCGGCCAGGACCTGGTGGTCACCGCCACCCGCCCGGCACCCGGCCGCGAGCACGAACTGGCCGCCACCACCCGGGGCCTGCTGGCCGGCCTGGCCGGAACCGGCGTGCGCCTGCTCGCCGTCGGCGGGGCCGGCAGCCTGACCGTGCCCGGCACCGACGGCACGATCCTGGTGGAGTCGCCCGGCTTCCCGGCGGAGATCCGGCCGATCGCCCTGGCCTGCGGCGAGCAGCTGGACCTCTACCGCGCGGACGGAGAGGTCGACTGGACGTACCTGAGCCCGGCGGCCCTGCTCGAACCCGGGGTGCGCACCGGCCGGTTCCGGCTCGGCCGGGACGAGCTGCTGGTCGACGCCGACGGCAACTCGGCGATCTCCATGGAGGACCTCGCCGTCGCGCTGCTGGACGAGGCCGAGCAGCCCGTGCACCGGCGCGCCCGGTTCACCGCCGCCTACTGAACCGCCGGCCGGGACCGCCGGCCGGAACTGCCCGCCGACCCGGCCGCCGACCCGGCCGCCGAGACGCCGCCCAACCGGGGCCCGTGGTGCTGGATACCCCCGCCCCAGGGGTGTATCCAGCACCACCCCGAAGACGGTCTCCTGCCTCATCGTGCGTCAGCCGCCCGGCGGGACATGATCGTTCCCGTGAACACCACCGCGTCCCACGGCCGCCGCGCGGCCGCCGCCCTCGCCGCCGCCCTCCTCGCCGGCCTCGCCCTGCCCGCCACCGCGAACGCCGACTCCGGCCGCAACCCGGGGGACGCCGCCCGCGCCCCCGCCCGCTACGCCCGGCAGACGCTCGACTGGCAGCCCTGCGCGGGGCAACCGGCCCTGGAGTGCGCCACCATGGCCGTCCCGCGCGACTGGCACCACCCCGGCGTCGGCGCCGACCTGAGCATCGCCGTCTCCCGGCACCGCGCCACCGACCCGGCCCACCGCAAGGGCGCACTGATGGAGACGGCCGGCGGCCCGGGCGGGCAGGGCCTGCTGCGGCCGATGGACCTCGCCCAGGGCGCCCCCGCGGTGGCGGCCGCGTACGACATCGTCAGCTTCGACCAGCGCGGCGTCGGCCGCAGCACCCGCGTCGCGTGCCAGACCCCGGAGGAGTTCCAGGAGTTCCTGGCCGGGGACTACCGCGACCGGTCCCCGGAGGCGACCGACCGGGTCATCGCCAACTCCCGCAAGCTGGTCGAGGGTTGCGAGAAGAACAGCGGCGACCTGCTGCCCTACCTGACCACCGAGCAGACCGCCCGCGACATGGACCTCTACCGCTCGCTGCTCGGCGAGAAGAAGATCAGCTACTACGGCGCCTCCTACGCCACCATGATCGGCGCCTACTACGGAACGCTCTTCCCGCACCGGGTCGAGCGGATGGTGCTGGA
This sequence comes from Kitasatospora sp. NPDC040550, assembly GCF_055594965.1. Lineage (NCBI taxonomy): Bacteria > Bacillati > Actinomycetota > Actinomycetes > Kitasatosporales > Streptomycetaceae > Kitasatospora > Kitasatospora sp. NPDC040550. The sequence goes on from NZ_JBVIWC010000001.1 coordinate 337,395, forward strand.
CAGCAACATCGGCTTCGACGGCACCTGGGAGCAGTACGAACTGGGCCAGCCGATGAGCTTCCAGCGCCGCTTCGAGGAGGACTTCCTGCCCTGGATGGCCGCCCGGGACGCCACCTACCACTGGGGCTCGACCCCGGCGGAGGTCGGGGCGCACTGGGAGCAGCGGCGCGCCGCCCTGCACGACCGGCCGATCACCGACGGGTCGTTGACGCTCGGCCCCAACCAGCTGGACAACGGCACGATCAACGCGATCTACAGCGAGCAGGCCTTCCCGCTCCTGGCGAGCGGACTGACCGCGCTGGACGACTGGCAGCAGGCCGATCCGGCCGCCAAGGAGACCGCCCGCCGGCTGTTCGGCCAGTACCTCAGCCCGGAGTTCCTCGCCGAGTACTTCTCGGTGACGTGCGGCGACACCCCGTGGACCAAGGACCTGGACACCTGGATCGAGCGCGGCGCGGAGAACACCGCGCGTTACCCGCTGATCGGTGCCCGCACGCTCGCGTTCAGCTCGGTCTGCGCGCTCTGGCCGACCGCCCCGGCGCCCGAGGTGAAGGTCACCGGCGCCCACCTGCCGCTGGTGCTGATGCTCAACTCGCTGCACGACCCGGCGACGTACTACGAGGCAGCGCTCGGCGCGCACCGGGCCCTGCGCGGCTCCGAGCTGGTGACGGTCACCAGCAACGGCAACCACGGCCAGTACCCGGGCTCCGACCCCTGCGTCACGGCCATCGTCGAGCGCTACCTGCTGGACGGCCGGGCGCCCGAGCACGACCTCACCTGCCCGGCGCCGAAGGCCGGTTGAGCCCCGGGGCACGGTGGCCGTCCGGCCCGGCCGGGCCGGACAGGAGCGGGCCGGTCAGGAGCGGGCCTTCGGCCGGAGCTTGCCGCGCAGGTGGTCGGCGGCCACGGCCAGGACGAGGAAACCGCCCACGGACAGCTTGATCCCGGCCTTGGCGACGATCCAGCCGATGCCCGGGACGGTCCAGCCCAACCAGTGGAGCGCGGCCAGCATCGCCGCACAGCCGCAGACGATCGCCAGCACGGTGGCACCGACGGCGGCGACCCGCGACAGTTCGCGCGGGCCGTCGTCACCGTGCTCGCCGGCATCCGAAGTCGCCTCTGCCGCAGCCCCGGTGGCCGCGTCGTCCACCGCCGCGCCGACCGTCTCGTTCGTACCCCGATCACCCATGCAGGTGATGATACGGCCTCACCGGCGGGAGTGGTGGGTGTCCCCGAGGTGCTCCCCGGTCTCGTCGTCGGGGAAGCTGACGGCCATGGTGACGCGGTACTCGAAGACGTCGTGCCGGTGCCCGGGCACCCGCGCCCAGGCGAGCGAGTGCACCTCGGCCTCCGGGGCCTGCCGGCACCAGGCGGCGGCCTCCTCCAGGGCGCGCGCGGCCGAACGCCCGGTGCACACCACGGCGGTGTAGGCGGCGACCGCGACGTCCCCGCCGGTGGCACGGCCGTTCCGTGACACCGCCCGGACGGCGGCGGCGGCCTGGGTCAGGTCACGGGCCAGGTCGTCCACCACCCGAGGGGGTGCCGGCAGGATCACCGCCCCCTCGGCGACGGTCTCCGGCAGGTTCGCGCTCACGGTTTCGGCCTCCATCCACATGGTCACGCGGCACAGCATGCCGGACCGGGATTCCTGGCATGCCCACTTTCACCTGAACGTCATCCGTCCAGGGCCGAGTTGGGGACGCCCCCTGGCGCCGGACCGTCCACCCTGCTAGTGGGGACCGCGCGCGGTGGTGGGCATCGGGCCAGGTCAGGGGGGTCGGCGACGGGCGCCGCCGGGGAGCCCGAAACGACGCCCACGCACCACCCCCGCGCTTCGAACCGCCCGTCCGACCGCCGGGGCGCCCGGCCGCCCGGCGTTGGCTCTGCGGTCAACTCCCGTTACCGGAACCGGAGATGGCGCGGGGAGCGGCCGCCGCGCCACAGCGGTCGGACGGCCGGCCCTCGGCCGGGGCGCCGCGTTCACCCGCCGTCGGGTTCGCGGCCGCCTCCCGTCCATCCTGTCCCTGTCAGATCGTCGTGATACTAATCGTTGCGGCGGCGGGCGCCCGCGGATCGGCGGGTGGGCACGATGACGAAAGCTCAACCGTTCCGGGAGGGTCCGGACGGCGACGGGGAGGGGCAGCAGATGGCGGCGAGGATCGGCAGTGCCATGGGCGGGCGGAAGGTACGGATCGGCAAGCGGGTCACCGGCACGGCGGCGGCCTTCGCCGCGCTGGCCGCGCTGACCGGCTCTCAGGTGTCGGGCCTCGGGCTCGCCCCGGCCGCCGCCGCCGACGCCGGTCAGGCGCAGGACGCCGCCGCGCAGTCCTCGGGCGGCTCCGCCACCCCCTTCGGCGGCCCGGCCGCCGGGGTCCCCGGCACTGCGGCCGACGGCGGCAGTGCCGTCCAGCTGCCGCAGCCCCCCGGCACCCAGCCCGGCCTGCCCGCGGCCGGCCCCTTCACCGCCAACGGGCCCTCGCTGCCCGCCACCGTCTTCGCCGCCTATCAGAAGGCCGAGGCCTCACTGGCGCAGCGTTCGCCGGGCTGCCACCTGCCCTGGCAGCTGCTGGCGGCGATCGGTCAGGTCGAGTCCGGCCAGGCGAACGGCGGCAAGGTGGACGCCGCCGGCACCACGCTCACCCCGATCCTCGGCCCGGTGCTGGACGGCAACGGCTTCGCCGCGATACCCGACACCGACGGCGGCCGCTACGACGGCGACTCCCGTTGGGACCGCGCGGTCGGCCCGATGCAGTTCATCCCCTCCACCTGGGCCTCCTGGGGCGTGGACACCACCGGCAAGGGCACGGCCGACCCGAACAACATCTTCGACGCGGCCGAGGCCGCCGGGCGCTACCTGTGCGCGGGCGGCCGGGACCTCTCCGACCCGTCCCAGCTGGACCGGGCGGTCCTCAGCTACAACAACTCCACCGAGTACCTGCGCACCGTCCGCAACTGGATGGCGCACTTCGGCAGCGGCCAGGTGACCACGGTCGCGGACCGCCCGGGCGTCCCGACCGTGCCCGGCTCCACGCCCTCGCCCTTCCTCCGGCCGTCCGGCAGCACCGGCACCCCGGGCACCACCCCGACCGGCGGCAACGGCGGCGTCACCGGCGGCGGCAACGGCCCGACGCCGGGCGGTCAGCCGACGCCGCCTCCGGTGACGCCGACTCCGACGCCGTCCGCGCAGCCCACCGGCACGCCGACGCCGAGCGGTTCGCCCTCGCCCACCGCCGGCGCGACGGCCACCCCGAGCGGCACGCCGACGACGGCTCCGCCCACCACGCCGTCCGGCAGCGCGTCCCCGACGGCCACGCCCAGCGGCACGCCGTCCGGCACCCCGACCGGCACGCCGACGTCCTGCCCGAGCCCGACCGCGACCGCGACGCCCACCGGAACCGCCACGCCGAGCGGTTCGCCCTCGCCCACCGCCGGCGCGACGGCCACCCCCACCGGGACTCCGTCGGCCACCCCGACCACCGCCCCGAACTGCCCGACGCCCACGCCCAGCGGCAGCCCGAGCGCCACCGCGACCCCCAGCGCCTCCGCCGCGCCGAGCGGCACGCCGAGCGCCTCGCTCTCGCCCTCCCCCTCGGCGGGCGCGAAGAAGTAGCACCGCGCACGCACCGGACCGCCGACGGCGGCAGCACGGCCCGACCGGCCGGACTGCCGCCGTCGGCGCATCCGGAACGCCGTCCGCGCATCCGGAACGCCGTCAGCGACGCCGGGGCGCGTCGGACACGGCCTCAAAGCTCCAGGTGCCGCGCCGCCCGGTGCACGCGCCAGCGGCCGAGCATCCCGTGCAGCTCGTCGATCATGAACTCGAAGAAGGCCGCGCTCTCCGCGAGCCGCTCCCCCGCCACCGTGCCCCTGCCGACGGTCAGCTCCCCCTCCTTCAACACCCTGATCCAGCGCAGCAGCAGTTCGTCGCGCCGGGTCAGCGACTCGAACCAGACGTCGTTGAGCACCCGGTAGCGGTCGCGGCGGGAGCCGGGCTCGCGCTCCTTGGCGACCAGGCCGATCTGGATCAGGTAGCGCATCCCGCCGGAGACGGCCGCCGGGCTGATCTGCAGCCGCTCGGAAAGCTCGGCGGAGGTCAGCACGCCGCTCTCCTCGGCCATCAGGCAGGAGAAGATCCGCGCGGGCATCCGGCCCATGCCGGCGACCACCAGCTCGGCCGCGAACCGCTCCACGAAGTCCGCCACGGCCTGGTACTCGTGCCACCTGCCCGGCGCCCGCTCCGCCCCCTGCCGCGCGCCCCGCTCCACGCCCTGCTCCGCACTCCGCTCGGCGCCCCGCTCCGGCTCCCGTTCCACCGCTCTCCCCTTCCCGGAGATCATCCGTCCACTGACCGAACTTTAACGTCTTCCCAATATTCACGTTTTTCTGAAACTACGGTAGCTTCGAAAGCATGACCAAGGCCATCATCCTGTCCGGCCTGCGCAAGAACTTCGGCCGGACCACCGCGCTGGACGGCCTCGACCTCACCGTCGAGACCGGCGAGGTCCACGGCTTCCTCGGCCCCAACGGTGCCGGGAAGTCCACCACCATCCGCGTCCTGCTCGGCCTGCTGCGCGCCGACGGCGGCAGTGCCCGGCTGCTCGGCCTGGACCCGTGGCGCGACGCCGTGGAGCTGCACCGCCGCCTCGCCTACGTCCCCGGGGACGTCGAGCTGTGGCCCAACCTCACCGGCGGCGAGGCGATCGACCTGCTCTGCCGACTGCGCGGCCGGCCCGACCGCCGGCGCCGGGACGAACTGATCGAACGCTTCGACCTCGACCCGACCAAGAAGGGCCGCAGCTACTCCAAGGGCAACCGGCAGAAGGTCGCCATCGTCGCCGCCCTGGCCTCCGACGCCGAGCTCCTGCTGCTCGACGAGCCGACCTCCGGCCTGGACCCGCTGATGGAGGTGGTCTTCCAGGACGTCGTCCGGCAGGCCAAGGGCCAGGGCCGCACCGTCCTGCTCTCCAGCCACGTCCTGGACGAGGTGGAGAAGCTGGGCGACCGGGTCAGCATCATCCGCCGGGGCCGGACGGTGCAGAGCGGCACCCTCGCCGAGCTGCGCCACCTCACCCGCACCACCGTGGAGGCGGAGACCGACCGGCCCGTCACCGGACTGGACGCGCTGGCCGGGGTGCACGCCCTGCGCACCGACGGGCGCCGCGTCCGCTTCGCCGTGGACGGGGCCCGGCTCGACGCCGCGGTGCGGATGCTGAGCGAGGCCGGACTGCGCAGCCTGGTCAGCCACCCGCCCACCCTGGAGGAGCTCATGCTGCGCCACTACGGCGACGAGCTGGCCGCCAACGGGCACCACCCCGACCCCGAGGCCGTCCGATGACCGCCACCACCGCCCCCACCGCCCGGCGCGCCGCCCCGGACCGCCCCGGCCGCCCCGGCCGCCCCGCCACCCTGGCCGGCACCGCCACCCTGCTGCGCTTCGCCCTGCGCCGCGACCGGGTGCGGCTGACGGCCTGGGTGCTCGGCCTCGGGCTGCTCACCCTGGCCACCGCCGACAGCGTCCGCTCCGTCTACCCGACCGCCGCCGACCGGGCCTCGATCGCGCACGGCTCGGCCAGTCCGGCCGTGCTCGCCATGACCGGCCCGGCCCGGTACCTGGCCGACTACACCTGGGGCGCGATGCTCGGCCACCGGCTGCTCGGCCTGCTGGTCGTGCTGGCCGGTCTGCTGAACGTGCTGACCGTCGTCCGGCACACCCGGGCCGAGGAGGAGGGCGGCCGCGCCGAGCTGGTCCGCTCGGCCGCCGTCGGACGGCACGCCCCGCTCGCGGCCGCGCTGGCCGCCGCCGCGGTCGCCGACCTCGCCCTCGGCCTGCTGCTCGCCCTGGGCCTGCCCGCCCTCGGCATCCCCGGGCTGGACGCCGGCGGCGCGCTGCTCTACGGCGCCGCCACGGCCGTCGGCGGGCTGCTGTTCGGGGCTGTCGCCGCCGTCACCGCGCAGGTCTCCGCGCACGCCCGGACGGCCTCCGGGTCGGCCCTCGCCGTGCTCGGCACCGCCTACGCGCTGCGCGCCGCCGGGGACGCCGGCCGGGCCGGCCTCTCCTGGGCTTCCCCGATCGGCTGGCTCCAGCACAGCTACCCCTTCGTCGAGGACCGCTGGTGGCCGCTGCTGCCCGCGCTGGCCCTGACCGCCGGCACGGCCGCGGCGGGGTTCGCGCTGAGCACCCGGCGCGACTTCGGCGCCGGGCTGCGGGCGGCCCGCCCGGGCCCGGCCACCGGCAGCGCCTTCCTGGGCACCCCGTTCGGCCTGGCGCTGCGGCTGCACCGCGGGCTGATCGGCGGCTTCGCGGCGGCCCTGCTGCTGCTCGGCGCGATGTACGGCTCGCTGCTCGGCGCGGCCGACTCGATGCTCCGGGACGTCGACCGGATCAAGGAGGCGCTGGCCCGGCTGGGCGGCCACTCGCCGGCCGACTCCTTCGCGGCCCTGACGATGCTGGTGGTCGCGGTGGTCGGCGGCGTCTACGCGGTACTGGCGGCGCAGCGTGCGCGCGCCGAGGAGAGCGCCGGGCGGGCGGTGCCCGTGCTGGCCGCCGGGGTGTCGCGGTCCGGCTGGCTGGGCGGGCACCTGGCGGCGGCGCTGCTGGGCTCCGTCGTGGTGATGCTGGCGGCGGGTACGGGTTTCGGTCTGGCCGGGGCATTGTCGACCGGCGACGGGGCCGTGTTCCCGCGGCTGCTGGGTGCGGCGCTGGCCTTCGTGCCCGCACTGTGGGTAACGGTGGGGTTCGCGGCCGCCGTGCACGGTTGGCTGCCCCGGGCGACGGCGTCGGCCTGGGCCGTCCCGGCGTACGCGTTCGTGATCGGGTACCTGGGTCCGTTGCTGCAACTGCCCCGGGGGCTGGACCGGTTGTCCCCGTTCGGTCAGGTGCCCCGGCTTCCGGCGGCCCGGATGGACTGGGCGCCGCCGGCCGTGCTGACCCTGGTCGCGGCCGCGCTGATCGCGCTGGCCCTGGCCGGGTTCCGGCGCCGCGACCTCGACTGAGGCGCCGGAGCCCGGGGTCGGGTCACAGGTGCTTGACCAGCTCCGGCATGAGGTCCTGGAAGGTGCGCCCGCCGGCGGGCCGGCCGATCGCGGCCATCTGCCAACCGCCCGGCGTGCGCTGCACCTTGGCCATGATCTGGGCGGTGTAGGGGCCGCCGCCGGTGAGGGTGTAGCGGGCCAGCTCGACGCCGGTGGTCTCGTCCACCAGGCGGCAGAAGGCGGCCTCGACCTCCTGGAAGGTCTGCCCGGTGAAGGAGTTCACCGTGAAGAGGATCTGGTCGACCTCGGCGGACACCTTGGTCAGGTCCACGGTGATCGACTCGTCGTCGGTCGCGTCGCCGGAGCCGCCGACCAGGTTGTCCCCGCTGTGCCGGACCGAGCCGTCGTTGCTGGTGAGGTGCTGGAAGAAGACCACGTCCAGCGGCTTGCCGTGGGCGAAGAGCACGGCCGAGGCGTCCAGGTCGATCTCCTGCCCGGCGGAGAGCAGTTTGGCCAGGAAGCCCTTGCGCTGCACCGCCCGCCAGCCGAGGCCCATCCGGACCACGCTCAACTGCCCACCGCCCGGCTTCTCCAGGCTGATCTTCTGCCCCTTGGCCAGCGAAACGGCCATCGTGCCCTCCTCGTTCCTGCCGCCGTCGGTGCCGCGAACCTATCGCACACAGAGAAACTCTGATCATCGGACGGCGTCCGTCCAGGTCCCCTACCCAGGCGGCGGGCAGCGGACTCCACCCCCGGGCGGCGGGGCCGGACCGAACCGGACCGGACCGGACCGGGGGCGACCGGGAGGGTCAGGCGTCGCCCTCCAGCAGGTGCTGGCGCACCTCCTGGAAGGTCCAGGCCCCGCCGGCCGGCCGGGAGAACACCCAGACCAGGTCGAACCGGTCCGGCCAGGTGCCCGGCGCCCCGCTGCCGGCCGCACCGAGTGCCTCGACGATCCGCGGGATCCGGGAGTGCTCCCAGCAGATCAGCACCGGCTGCGTTCCGGCGAGGGCGGCGCCGGCCAGCTGGGACTCCTGGGACTCGGCGTAGGTGGTGTCGACGGTCAGCCCGAGCGTGCCGGCCAGCGGGGTGACGGTCTGCCGCATCCGGTGGGCTCCGGCCAGCGGGCCCTGGTCGGTTGCCGCGTAGATCCGGGCGGGGGTGCGCAGGCCGGTCGCGGGCGGGGTGAACAGGGCAGGCAGCGCCTTGGCCCGGTCCCAGCCGCGCTGGGTGAGGGACTTGCCGTCGTGCTTGCCGTTCTCGTCCAGGCCGGGCTGGTTGCCGTCGGGCTTCTCGCCGTGCCGGATGATCATCACGAAGGCGTCGCCGCCCGGGTCACTGGCCCTGGCCACCGGGCCGTTCTTGTCGGCCTTGCCCTGCTTGCCGGAGGAGCAGCCGGCGAGCACCAGGGGGGCGGCGGCCAGGCCGGTGAGGAGCAGCCGGCGGGCGGGGCGGGCGGTCATGCGGCGCCCCGTTCCAGTCGCACCAGGGCGTCGATCGCGACGCCCGTCGCACCGCCCCGGTGGCCGGGTTCGGTGTCGACCTCGCGCCGGACGCGTTCGGCCCGCACGGTGTGCAGGCCGTAGGGGGCGAGGTCGGCGAGGACGTCCTCCGGGGTGAGGAGCACGGCCGGGTCCTGCGGGCCGCCGACGCCCTCGGTGAGGTTGCTCAGGTCGTGTCCGATCACCAGCAGGGTGCCACCGGGGGCGAGTGCTTCGGCGGCGCGGTGCAGTGCGGCGCGGCGGTCGGCGGCGGGCAGTTGGAGATAGGCGACCAGGACGAGGTCGTAGCCGACGGTGGGGGCCTCGTGGGTGCGGGCGTCGCCGTGGCGCCAGGTGAGGCGGTCGGCGACCTCGTCGGGCAGTTCGGCGGTGAGCCGTTCGGCGCGTTCGAGGGCGACGGCGGAGAAGTCGAGGCCGGTGACCTCCCAGCCCTGGGCGGCGAGCCAGATGGCGTTGCGGCCCTCGCCGGTGGCCAGGTCGAGGGCGTGGCCGGGGGTGCGGCCGGTCAGTTCGCGCACCACCCACCGGTTGGGGGCGGCGCCCCAGACCAGTTCGGTCGCGGCGTAGCGGTCGTCCCAGCCCTGACTGTCCATGCGCTCCTCCGTTCGGTGGGCCTGTTCCGTCCCGGTCAACCTACCGGTCGGCCAGTGTCAGCGGCCCGGGTCGGTCCAGCGGGTGGACACCCTTGACGGCGAATATTGGTCCAGTCCAATCTGTTCAGTCGAGCACCCGTCAAGCACGTGTCACCCCGCCCGGTCGCCCCCACCGCGCCCGGGCCGGCTCCCCACGGCCCGTCCGGGCCACGCACCGCCGGAACCCCCACACATCCGGAGGACACCCCGCATGCACGACCGCGTCCTGCCCGCACGGCCCGACCTGCCCGCCCAGGGGCGAGCCGCTCGTCGGGCCGCCCGGCACAGACGGGCCACCGCACTGGCCCTGGCCGCCACGCTGACCACCAGCGGCGCCGCCCTCGCCCTCACCCTCGGCTCCGCCGCCGCCTCGCCGGTCAACCTGCTGGCCAACGGCGGCTTCGAGACCGGCACCCTGTCCGGCTGGAGCTGCTCCAACGGCTCGGTGGTCACCACCCCGGTGCACGGCGGGAGTTACGCGCTCAGCGGCGCCGCCTCCGGCTCCGACACCGCGCAGTGCCAGCAGACCGTCTCCGTCCAGCCGAACACCAGCTACACCCTGGCCGGCTGGGTCCAGGGCAGTTACGTGTACCTGGGCGCCACCGGCACCGGCGTCAACGCATCCAGCTGGACGCCCGGCGGGACGGGCTGGAGCCAGCTCAGCAGCACCTTCACCACCGGCGCCACCACGACCTCCGTCACGGTCTTCACCCACGGCTGGTACGGCACCGGCACGTACTACGCGGACGACCTCACCCTGACCGGGCCGGGCGGGCCGACCTCCTCCACCAGCCCGACGGCCACCGGCAGTCCCACGGCGTCCACCAGCCCGACCGCCTCGGGCAGTCCCACGGCCACCGGTTCGCCCAGCGGCAGTCCGACCGCGACGGGCTCCCCGACCGGGAGCCCCAGCGGATCGCCCACCGGGAGCCCGAGCGGCACCCCCAGCGGGAGCCCGACAGCGACCGCCACCGCGAGCGGCCCGGCCGGGGACGGCAAGGTCACCACCCCGACCGGAGTCACGGTCAGCAAGGTCACCTCGGGTGCCGTGGTGCTCAACTGGCAGCCGTCCACCCTGAACGGCGGCGACGGCCCGGTCGCCTACAAGGTGTGGTCCAACGGCCAGTTGGTCGCCACCTCGATGGGCACCTCGGTCGCCGTCAGCTCGCTGCGGGCAGGGCAGGGCTACACGTTCAGCGTCCAGGGCTACTCGGGCGGCCACGCCTCCGCCCAGTCCGCCCCGGTGAGCACCACGACCGCCGCCGCCCCCGCCCAACAGCCGGTCCGCGCAGCCTACTTCGACCAGTGGGGCATCTACGAGAACGCCTACTACCCGAAGAATGTCGACACCAGCGGCGCCGCGAACAAGCTGGACGTCATCCACTACGCCTTCGCCAACATCGACCCCTCGAAGTTCACCTGCTTCCAGGCGGTGAAGGCCTCCGACTCGGCCAACGACTCCGACCCCAACGCCGGTGACGGCGCGGGCGACGCCTACGCCGACTACCAGGACGGCTACACCTCCGCCACCAGCGTGGACGGCAGCACCGACGGCTGGGACCAGCCGCTCAAGGGCAACTTCAACCAGCTGCGCCAGCTCAAGGCCAAGTACCCGAACCTGCGCTTCACCATCTCGATCGGCGGCTGGACGTACTCCAAGTACTTCTCGGACGCTGCCGCCACCGACGCCTCCCGGAAGGCCTTCGTCTCCTCCTGCGTCGACATGTTCCTCAAGGGGAACCTGCCGACCGGGGTCGCCGGGGACGCCTCCGGCGGCGCGGCCTCGGCGGCCGGCATCTTCGACGGCATCGACATCGACTGGGAGTACCCGGGCTCGGCGGGCGGCCACGCGGGCAACCACTACTCCCCCGCCGACAAGCAGAACTACACCCTGCTGCTCAAGGAGTTCCGCACCCAGCTGGACGCCCTCGGCGCCGCCCAGGGCAAGCGCTACCTGCTGAGCGCCGCGCTGCCCAGCGGCCAGGACAAGATCGCCCAGCTGGAGACCGACAAGATCGGCGCCTACCTGGACTACGCCGACGTGATGTCCTACGACATGCACGGCTCCTGGGACGCCAAGGGCCCGACCAACCACCAGGATCCGCTGCACGACAGCCCGGCGGACCCGACCACGCCGATCACCCCCGGCACCCGCAAGTACAACGTGGACACCACGCTCACCGCGTACACCACCGGCCTGCCCGAGTACGGCATCCCCGGCGGCTTCCCGGCGAACAAGATCGTGCTCGGCATCCCGTTCTACTGGCGCGGCTGGACCGGCGTCCCGGCCGGCTCGAACTACGGCCTCTACCAGGGCGCGACCGGCCCGACGGCTGCCAAGCCGCTCAGCCAGGAGGCCGGTCTGGCCGCCTGGAAGGAGCTCAACCCGACCGCCGCGCAGACCCATTGGGACCCGGTGACGGAGAGCAGCTGGGTCTACGACGGCACCAACTTCTGGACCGGTGACACCCCGCAGGCCGTCCAGGCCCGCGGCGCCTACGCCAAGGGCAAGGGCCTGGGCGGCCTGTTCGCCTTCTCCCTGGAGAACGACGACGCCTCCGGAACCATGCTCAACTCGATGGACAGCAGCCTGCGCTGACGTCCACTCAGCTGGACGCCGACGCCGGTGGCCCCCGTTCGGGGCCACCGGCGTCGGCCACGGCGTCGCTTCGGCTCAGCTCTTGAGGTTGAGCGAGGGGAAGAGGTCCGTGAAGGGCTGGGTGGTGACCGACACACTCCGGGCGAACGGATCGTCGAAGTCCCAGATCATGAACAGCAGGAAGGCGATCAGTACGCTGAAACAGCCCGCCAGGATCAACTCCCGCGAGGTGCGCTGGATCTGCAGCGCGAACAGCATGCCGACGGTCACCACCGCCCCGCCGATCAGCCCGAACCACACCACGCCCGGCATCGTCGGCCCGGCGTTCTGGCCGCGCTGGTTGCGGGAGTCGGAGGCCTGGCTGATCCGGTCGGTGATCGGCTGGTAGGCCTGGGCCTCCAGTTCCGAGGCCGGCGCCCGGGAGACCACCTCGTTCTGGATCTTGTCCAGCAACTGGGTGCCCTTGTCGGTGATCTCGCCGTTCTTGCCCATGTAGTCCCACTCGACGTTCACCACATAGGTGACGTAGGCGTCGACATCGGCCCGGACCTGGTCGCGGAACTCGACCGGGTAGACCACCGCCCGGTCGCTGACCTCCCGCAGCGACTGCGCCTCACGGAACAGGTCGTCCTGGGCGGCGCCGCGCGCCTCCCAGACCCCCGCGATGGCGAGGCCGAGGACGATCGCGTAGACCACGCCGATCATCATCGTGATGTACTCGATGACGTCCGGCGTCTCGTCGGCGTTCTCGACGACACCGGCGTCGCGGCGCCGCAGCACCACCACCGCCGACACAACGGCACAGGCCGCCGCCAAGGCGATGATCAGCGCCACCCACTCGGACATGGGAACTCCCTTCTCTGGCTTGGCTCGTGACGTGAAAGGTGAACCCCGGGCCCAATCGGCAGGAGGAACCGGGGGAAGGTCGGAACGGGAGGCCGTCAGGACCCGGAGCGACCACGGCCACGGCCGCGACCCGGACGCAGCGAGGCCGCCGCGAGCACCGCGGGGACGGTGATCAGCAGCATCGTGGTGGTGGTCGAGGCGCCGTGGTGCGGCGGTGCGACGGGCGACGACTTGGCGGCCCGCACCACCTTGAAGGACGGATCCGCCGACGGCGCGGGCCAGACCGGGCTCGGCAGCACGGGGCTGGGCGCCACCACGGCCGGGTCCGTCGGGGCGGGGTCCACCGGAACCGGCAGCACCGCGGGCGGTGGCGGCTGCGGGGCGGGGGCCGCGGGGGCCGGAGCCGCGGGCACGCCGAGGACCGCCGGGGGCGGTGGCGCCGGTGCGGGGGCGGGCGGCGGCGCGGGCGCCGGGGGCGGGGCCGGGGGCGACGCCGGCGGGGTGGGGGCCGGGGGCGACGGCACCGCGGTCGGGGACGGCCTGGGGGTGGGGCTCGGGGTGGCCGTCGGCGTCGGGCTGGGGGTGCGCGTGGGCGTCGGGGTCGGGGTCGGCGTCGGGGTCGGCGTGCGCGTAGGGGTCGGCGTCGGGCTCGGCGTGGGGCTCGGGCACGGGTGCGGATGGTGGTGATGGTGGTGGTGCCCCCCGTGGCCCCAGTGCCACCAGCCGCCCCCGTGCTCCCCCTGCCCGTCGTCGCCGGACCAGTCGTCACCGGCCCCGTCGCCACCGGCCCCGTGGCCGTCGGCCGGTCGCCCCGGCTCGGGCCGGAGTCCGGCCGTGCCGGAGGGCGAGGGCACCCCGGGCAGCGTTCCGGCCGTCAGCGGCCGGTGGCAGTGGTGGTGGTCGTGCGGTGGCCGGGGTCCGTGGTGCCGGCCGACATCGGGGGCGACGGTGACGCCGACCTGGACGTCCACGTCCACTCCGACGTCCACGCTGCCGCCGGGGCCCACCGTGGTGGACACGTCCGTCCCGGTGCACACGCAGGTGTCGACGGCCGCGCCGTTCGGGTGCCCGCCGGGCCGTTCGGCTCCCGAGGCGCTGGCCCCGCCGACCAGCGCGCACATCGCCACCACGCCGACCGCCGCGCCGATCAGCCGCGCCCGTCGACCGGGGGCCGCGCCCCCGGCGCCGTGCCGCGGTATCCGTCGGTACTGCCGGCGCTGCGGCATGGGCTCCACACACCTCTCGGGTCGTCCGGGGAGGACGGAAGGGGATCTGGCTGATCAGCCGACGGGAACGGACAGCAGTGGTCGGATCCGGATCAGAGCCGATCGGGTGCGACCATGCGCATTCAGACGTGATCAGGCGGACGGCCCGCCTCTGGGGCGGGCCGTCCGTCATCAGGTGAAACGATCTTCGAGCCGACCGGTTACGGCCCGCGCCCGCCGTTCCGCGCGCTCAGTGGCGGCGGTGCGCGATCTCGACGTTCTCCAGCACGCCGACCGCGTCCGGCACCAGGATCGCGCAGGAGTAGTAGGCGCTGACCAGGTAGGAGATGATCGCCTTCTCGTCGATCCCCATGAAGCGGACCGAGAGCGAGGGCTGGTACTCGTCCGGCAGGCCGGTCTGGTGCAGGCCGATCACGCCCTGGTTGTCCTCACCGGTACGGATCACCAGGATCGAGCTGGTGTTCTCCTTGGTGATCGGGATCTTGCTGCACGGCAGGATCGGGACCCCGCGCCAGGCCGGCACCTGCTGCCCGCCGAGGTCGACGTGGTGCGGGTAGATGCCCCGGGCGTTGAACTCGCGGCCGATCGCGGCGATGGCCTTGGGGTGGGCCAGCAGGTAGTCCGGGTCGCGGCGGCGGTTGAGCAGCTCGTCCAGGTCGTCCGGGGTGGGCGGGCCGGAGTGGGTCTGGATCCGCTGGTCGAAGTCGGCGTTGTTGAGCAGGCCGAACTCCGGGTTGTTGATCATCTCGTGCTCCTGCCGCTCGCGCAGGGCCTCGATGGTCAGCCGGAGCTGGTGCTCGGTCTGGTTCATCGGCTGGTTGTACAGGTCCGCGACGCGGGTGTGGATCTTGAGGATGGTCTGGGCGACGCTGAGCTCGTACTCGCGCGGCTTGAGCTCGTAGTCCACGAAGGCGCCGGGGAGTTCGTACTCGCCGCGGTGGCCGGCCGACATGGCGATCTCGGCCTCGCCGCGCTCGTTCTGGGCCTGCAGCGGCAGGGACAGGAAGGTCTGCAGGTGCTCCTGGAGGCTCGGCGCGTTGTCCCGGATGCGGGCGAAGTCGTCCCGGCTCAGGGTGAGGGCGACCCCGGAGGTGGTGGTCTTCGCCGTGTACTCCCAGACGGCGTCCGGGTTCAGCAGCGCGTCGTCGCCGAAGCGGTCGCCGTCGGCGGCCACGCCGACCACGGTCTCGTCACCGTACTTGCCGGTGCCGATCTTGTTGATCTTGCCGTGCGCGATCAGGAAGATCCGGTCGGCCGCCTCGCCCTGGGTGGTGAGCACCTCGCCGGGGCCGAAGTCGCGCTGCTGGCAGCGGTCGGCGAGGGCGGTCAGCACCTCCTCGTCCTCGTAACCGCGCAGCAGGGCGAGTTCGCCCAGCTCGGCCGGGATCACACGGACCTGGGAGCCGGTCTTGATGAACTCCACCACGCCGTTGCCGACGGTGTAGGTGAGCCGTCGGTTGACCCGGTACGCGCCGCCGTGGGCCTCGACCCACGGGAGCACCTTGAGCAGCCAGCGGGAGGTGATCTCCTGCATCTGCGGGGCGGACTTGGTCGTGGTGGCAAGGTTGCGGGCAGCGGCCGTCGCGAGGCTCTGCTGCCGGTCCTGCTGTGTCTCCGGGCTCGTCGTGTCCACGGACATCGGCAGGGGTCTCCATTCGTGTGGTCGGATCACGCAGCCGGGCCGGTACCGCGCCGTCCCGGGGCATGCTCCGCGACGGATCCTCAGATCCGCGAGCTGGTGGGGAAGTTGGCGAGTTTCGAGAGGACGACCGCCATCGCCCGGCGGTCCATCCGGAACCCTAGATCACCAGAACCCGACGGAGCCCGTACGGCGGCCCACTACCCCCCGATAGGGTGAATCTCCGGTGATCCGCCCCCACGGGCCGCGATCGTCACCGGAACACCCGTTCGCGGGTGCGCACCCCGTACCCCCTGCGCCTCACCCGCCCCGCCCGACCCGGCTCCATCGGGTGGCCGTCGCCCGCGGGCCGGTCGATGCCGGGCGGCAGCGCGGCGGCTCCGCCGGTCCGCCCGAGCGGCGTCCGGCCGGGCGCGTCCAGCCGGGCGCGTCCTCGGGGATGTCCGGGCGCAGCTCCAGCGAGGGCCGCAGCAGCCCGCCGACCCGGGAGGTGTGCGCGGGGCCGACCCGCTCGCACAGTGCGGCGCAGCGCGCGTACGGCAGCGGCAGGCCGTCGTCCGGTCCGGGGTGGTACGGCATCCGTGCGTGGTCGGGCACGGGCCGATCCTGCCACCCGGCTCCGGCACACGCGGAAGGCCCGTCAGGTGCCGGTACGGGGGTGGCCGGCACCTGACGGGTGTACGGGGGGTGCGGCCGCGAGGGCCGCGCCGGGGGGAGGGGGTGGTTCAGCAGGCGACCTGGGTGCCGGGGATGCCCAGGATGCCGGAGTTGTTGGCCAGACCGCCCTGGTACTCGTAGTACAGGTACGAGTAGAAGTCGATCCGGACGTCCTGGCCGCAGGCCGAGTCCGGGGCCACGGTGTAGGTGACCGTGAAGGTGCTGCTGGCGCCCGGGGCGAGCGGGACGTCGTAGCGGGCGATGCCGCCGTGCACGTTGTCGCTGCAGCCGTTGGTCTGGGCGCCGCAGGCCGTGGCGGTGAACTTGAGCCCCTTCACCAGACTGGTGTCGTACGTCTCCTGGACGCTCTGGTAGACGAACTGGATCGGGGTGTCGTACGGGTTGGTGAGCGTCAGGGTCAGCGTGAACTCACCTCCCCGGGCGGTCGTCTGGTGGTCGGAGACGGCCGTCAGGGGCAGCGGGTTGTCGGCGGCCCCGGCGGGTGCCGCGGTCAGCAGCAGTCCGGCGGCGAGGGCCGGGCCGACGGCGAGCGCGGCACGGCTCAGATGTGTTCTGCGCATGTCCAAGGAGCGTAGGGGGCGCCGCCGCCGGGGCCGCCCTCCTCGGCCCGAACCCGTACTCGCGTACGAGCGGCGGGCGGACGCCGGGGACCGACCGTCCGCGTTCCGGCCCGGCGGAACCGCCGGTGCCCTATCCTTCGCCGCGCACCCGGACCGGCCGGACGCGCACCCGGCCCGGCCGGGCCGCGCGGCCGGGCAGTGCGCTCAGGCCGGTGCCGGCAGGATGTCGCACAGCACCCGGAGCGCGGCCGGCCAGGCGTGGTCCGGCGGCGTGGCGTAGCCGACCACCAGGCCGTCGACGGCGGGTGTCGCCGCCGGATCGGCCCCCGGGTGCCGGTAGTCGGCGAGCCCCTCGACCGCCAGGCCCCGGTAGGCGGCGGCCTTGAGGACGGACCGTTCGGTGCCGGGGGCGAGCCGCAGCACGGCGTGCAGGCCGGCCGCGATGCCGGACACCTCGATGTGCGGGGCCTGGGCGGCCAGCGCGGTCACCAGCTGGTCACGGCGGTCCCGGTAACGGCGCCGCATCCGGCGCAGGTGGCGGTCGTAGCCGCCGGAGTCGATGAACTCGGCGAGGGTCAGCTGGTCCAACGCGCTGACCCAGGCCTCGCGTTCGCCCTTCGCGGCGAGCACCCGGTCGACCAGGTGGTCCGGCAGGACCATCCAGCCGAGGCGCAGCGCCGGGGTCAGGCTCTTGCTGGTGCTGCCGAGGTAGACGACCCGGTCGGGGTCGAGCCCCTGGACGGCGCCGACCGGCTGGCGGTCGTAGCGGAACTCCCCGTCGTAGTCGTCCTCCAGGACGAGCCCGCCGCGTCCGCGCGCCCAGTCGATCACCGCGGCGCGGCGCCCGGCGTGCAGCGGGCCGCCGGTCGGGAACTGGTGGGCGGGGGTGAGCAGGACCGTCCGGACCTCCGGGTGCCGGGCCAACTCCTCGATCCGGGCGCCCTGTTCGTCGATCGGCAGCGGGACGGCGGTGACGCCGGCGGCGGCCAGCAGCCCGCGGTGGAAGCCCAGCCCGTACGCCTCGACGGCCAGCGGCCCCTGGTCGGCGGGCGGCAGGGCGGGCGCGGCGCCGTCGAAGAGCAGGCGCAGCGCGTGGGCGAAGCCGGAGCAGACCACGATCCGGTCGGGGTCGGTGCGCACGCCGCGGGCGCGGGCGAGGTAGTCGGCGAGGACGGCGCGCAGTTCGGGCCGGCCCTGGGGGGCGCCCGGCCCGAAGGCCTCGTTCGGGGCGGCGGTGAGGGCCCGGCGGGCGGCGGCCAGCCAGGCGGTGCGGGGGAAGGAGGCGGCGTCGGGCTGGCCCTGGCGCAGGTCGTGCGCCGGTCCAGGGCGGCGCGCGGGGCGGCGGGCCCGGGTCGGCGGGACGGGTGCGGCACGGTCGGCGACGGTGGTGCCGGAGCCCTGGCGGGCGGTGAGCCAGCCCTCGGCGACGAGTTCGGTGTAGGCCTCGGCGGCGGTGTTGCGGGCCAGGCCGAGGTCGGTGGCGAGGGCCCGGTAGGGCGGCAGCCGGGTGCCGGGGGCCAGTCTGCCGCTGCGGATCGCCTCGCGCAGCGCGGCCATCAGCGCGGCGCGGCGGCCGCCGGTGGCGGGCAGGTCCAGGTGCAGGTCGTTACCGGTCGGGTGGGCCGGCTCGGTGGGGTGCGCGCCCGACGTCTCCGTCATGGTCACGCACCCTACCCGCCGCTCCGGCGCCGCCCGGCGGGCGGCCCGGGCCCGGCCGCGACCGTACTGCTGCGGCCACGGCCCGCCCGTGACGGCTACGGCACGACGGTGACCGGCCAGCGCCCGGCCTTGACCAGCCGGACCGCGACCGAGCCGATCACCTTGTGCCCGGCCTGTTCGGAGACGCCGACCACCACGGCGTCGGCGCGCAGCTCGTCGGCGAGCTTGGCGAGCCCGGTGTAGGGGTCGCCCCGCAGGGTGAGGAAGCGCCACTCCACCCGCCAGACCTCGCTCACCCGCTGCTCGGCCTCGCGCAGCGCGGCCAGCAGTTCGTCGGCGACCTCCTGGGTGGTCTCCTCCACGGCGGCCCCGGCGAGGGCGGTGGCGGCGCCGAGTATCGGCTGGACGTAGGCGACGGCCAGCTGGGCGCCCTGCCGGCGGGCCAGTCCGGCGGCGTAGGCGGTGGCGCGCCAGGAGGAGTCGGAGCCGTCCAGGCCCGCCAGGATCACCTTGGGTCCGTCGGTCCCCAGCTCGAAGCCGCTCGGCGCGACGGCCGGCTGGTGCTCCCCGTGCTCGGCGCCCGCCGGTCGGCCCGCGCCCTCGACGGCCCCGGTGTCGGCCGCATCGCTGTCATTGGTCATGGGCGGAAGGCTATGCCCGCCACCGTGGGTGGCCGGCGGGGGCACTCCGGGTGAGGGCTGTGGCGCGGGCCACCCGGGCGGGCCCGCGGCGGGGCCGGGCCGGTACCGGCGGCGGGCGCGCCGTCACGCGCTGTCGACGGTGTGCGCGGCCTCACACGGCCTTCGCGGTGACCGGGGCCACTTCCAGGGGTGGTTTGATCTTGGAAATAGCTGCAAATCGGTCGAAATCGCCTTATTTTCGTGATCGCTACCTGCGGTAACAGGGCTCTGACGTGCTCGAACCTGCGATTCCTTGAAACCGCCACGACCGCCCCCGTACCTTCGAACCCGTTGCACCGAGCGATTCCGCTCCGGCCGGGCCCCACCGCCCCCGGGCAGGAACGGTGCCGGACCGCGCGAGCGATGCGACCCCGCAACCGACGGCCTTCCGAGGCCCTGGTTCCGCACGCCCGCACACCCCCTCCGAAAGGACACGCATGACCTTCCGTAACGAGACTGCCGCTGCCACCACCACCGCCACCCCGAAGCGCCGCAACCGCGTCCGGATGGCTCTGATGGCCGGGGCGCTCACCGCCCTCCCGGTGGCCGGCCTCGTCACGGCCACCAGCGCCTCCGCCGCGCCGGCGTCGGTCTGGGACAAGGTCGCCTCCTGCGAGGCCACCGGCAACTGGGCCATCAACAACGGCAACGGCTTCTACGGCGGCCTGCAGTTCACCTCCAGCACCTGGGCGGCCTTCGGCGGCACCGCGTACGCCCCCCAGGCCCACCTGGCCTCCAAGGCCCAGCAGATCGCGATCGGCGAGAAGGTCCTCGCCGCCCAGGGCCCCGGCGCCTGGCCGATCTGCTCCGTCAAGGCCGGCCTGGGCAAGTAAGCCCGCCGCACCCACGCCCACGAGCCGCCGCACCCCCCGGGGTGCGGCGGCTTCGTCGCCTCACGAACCGCCCCGCTCCGCCAGTCCTCAGGCCCCAGCCCCCGACTCCCCCGGGCCCTCAGGCCGGCTGGGTGGAGCGGGCCGGGCGGTCGGGGAGTGGCAGGGGGAGGGCGGGCAGGCCGTCGAGGCTGGTGCCGACGAGCGGCTTGCGCTCGCAGTAGGCGCCGAACTCCTCCTCGTCCTTGCGGTCGAAGTACTGCGCGTGCAGGTCGCGGTCGGCGCGGTAGTCCATGAACGGCACGGCGTAGCCGCAGGAGTCGCTGACCCGTTCGGCCCGGACCAGCACGATCGCCCGCAGGCCCGAGCCGTCCACCCCGGGTTCGAAGCGGGCGAGCAGGTCGGCGAAGCGCGGGTCGTCCCGGAAGACCGGTTCGCCGCGGCCGTGCACCCGCACCACGGTGGGCGGGCCGTCGAAGGCGCACCACATCAGGGTGATCCGGCCGTTCTCCCGCAGGTGGGCGATGGTCTCGGCCTGCGAGCCGCCGAAGTCCAGGTAGGCGAGGGTGAGTTCGTCGATGATCGCGAGGGTGCCGGAGCGGCCCTTGGGCGAGAGGTTGACGTGCCCGTCGCCGGCCAGTGGCGCCGTCGCGACGAAGTAGACGGGCTGGCGTTCGATGAACTGCCGCAGCCGGCCGTCGATGCTTTCGTACTGCTTTCCCATGTGCGCAATTGTGCCCGCATCTCGCTCTCCGAGAAAGGAAAATCCAGCCCATGAGACGGCAAGCGGCCCGCCCGGGCCCGCGACGGTACTCGGTCAGCGGGCCCGGACGGGGCCGTCGTGCAGAGCAGGCGGGCGCGTCAGTGCTTCATGTAGACGCTGTCCATGAATTCGATGATCTGCTGGTCCGTCAGCCGGTGGCCCTCGCGGTGACCCATCGCCAGGTCGGCCTCGCTGATCATGCCGACCAGCCGGTCGCCGTCGATCACCGGGATGCGCCGGATCTGGTGCTGCTCCATCTTCTTGAGCACCACGTCCATGCTGTCGTCGGCCCGCACGCAGTGCAGGTGCCCGGCCAGTTCGATGGCCGTCATGGTGGCCGGGTCCTTGCCCTCGGCGAGACAGCGCACCACGATGTCGCGGTCGGTGATGATGCCGTGGAGCTTCTGGTCGTCGCCGCAGATCGGCAGCGCGCCGACGTTCTTGTCACGCATCATCTTCGCGGCCTCGTCCAGCGTCTGGTGGGCGCCGATGCACTGGGCGCCGGTGTGCATGATGTCTCGGGCAGTGGTCACGGGGACTCCTTCGTCGGTGTTACCCCCCGGCGGCCATCCCCCGGCGGCGCACCGCGCCCTCACAGGGTGACCGTGCCCTCACCGTAGGCGACCGCGCTCCCGCCCGCGACCCCGGGCGCCGATACTGGAACCCGTGACCACGCAAGCCACCGGGTCGGTCGACGAGGCCGTCCGCACCCGGCCCGCGACGGCGCTGCGCCCGTACGTGGCCTGGTACTCGGGCTACCGCCAGCGCGGCCTGGCCCCGGCCGTGCACCGCGGCCTGCCCTCCCCGTACCTGACCTTCATCCTCACCCTGGACGAGCCGCTGGTGATCGCCGGCCACCCCGATCCGGCGCAGCCGCCCGGCAGCTACCCGACGCTGCTCGGCGGGCTGCACACCTCCCCCGCGCTGATCACCCACGAGGGCGCCCAGTCCGGGGTGCAGATCGCCGTGCACCCGCTCGCCGCCCGGGCGCTGTTCGGGCTGCCCGCCGGGGAGTTGGCCGGGATCGACGTCCCGGCGGAGGAGGTGCTCGGCCGGCTCGGCCCGCAGTTGCAGGAGCGGCTGCGGGCCGCCGACGGCTGGGCGGAGCGGTTCGCCGCACTGGACGGGGCGCTGCTGCGGGCCGCCCGGCCGTCCGGGCGGGTGCCGCCGGAGGTGGGCTGGGCCTGGCGGGCGCTGCGGCGCAGCGGCGGGGCCCTGCCGGTGGCCGAGCTGGCCCGGGAGACCGGGTGGAGTGCCCGGCACCTCCAGGAGCGGTTCCGCCGGGAGACCGGGCTCACCCCGAAGGCCGCCGCCCGGGTGATCCGCTTCGACCGGGCCCGGCACCTGCTGGCGACCGGTGCGCCGCCGCCCCGGTTGGCGGAACTGGCGGTGCGCTGCGGCTACTTCGACCAGGCGCACCTGGCCCGGGAGTTCCGCGCGCTGGCGGGGGCGGCACCGAGCGCCTGGCTGGCGGCGGAGGGGCCGGAGGAGGGCAAGTTCCGAAACGTCCAAGGCGGGGCGGCGGGGGCCGCCGCAGAGTGGGAGGCGTAACCGCCCCACCCGAGGAGTGAGAGACATGGACACCGAGACCACCCCCGCCCCGCAGGTCTGGCCCACCCTGCGCGCGACCGACGCCCGCGCCCTGATCCGCTTCCTGGTGGAGGCCTTCGGCTTCCAGGAGGTGGTCGGTTACGGCGAGGGCGACTTCGTGGCGCACGCCGAACTGGCCTGGCCGGAGGGCGGCGGCGTGATGCTCGGCTCGGTGCGGGAGACCGCGCCGGGCCAGTGGCGGGGCGAGCCGGGCACGTTCAGCGCGTACGTGGTCACCGCCGACCCGGACGGCGTGCACGCCCGGGCCGTGGCCGCCGGGGCAAGGATCACCACCGGCCTGACCGAGACCGACTACGGCTCGCGCGACTTCGCCGCCGCCGACCCGGAGGGCAACCACTGGTACTTCGGCACCTACCCGGGCGCGCCCCGGCCCGCCCCGGCGGCGTGAACGCCGTGGGTGCCGCCGGCTCCCCCGGCTCCGTGGGCGCCGCCGCGGTGGAACGGCTGCGGGCGCTGTGCCTGGCGCTGCCGGAGACGGAGGAGCGGGTCAGCCACGGGGAGCCGACCTGGTTCGCGGGCTCCGGGCGCCGGGCCCGGATGTTCGTGATGCTCGCCGACCACCACCACGACGACCGGCTCGGCTTCTGGTGCGCGGCCCCCGGCGGCGCCCAGGAGCGGCTGGTCGGACAGGACCCGACCCGCTACTTCCGGCCGCCGTACGTGGGGCACCGGGGGTGGCTGGGCGTCCACCTGGACGTCCCGGCGCCGGACTGGCCGCGGATCGAGGACCTGGTCGCGGACGCCCACGCCCTGGTCGGCCCGGGCGGCTAGGCGCAGCGCGCGCCACCCGGGGGCGCCCGGGACGGCGGCCGTCGTCCCGGGCGGGGGCGGCGGGGGCGGGGCAGACTGGCTGGGGGGCCACCGCAGCACTCCCCGGAGAGCGCCGATGCCGCAGATGACGGTCGACGGGCACACCCTCGCCCTGTCCCACCTCGACAAGGTGTACTACCCGAGCATCGGCACCCCCAAGGGCGAGGTGCTGCGCTACTACGCCGCGGTGCACACCGCCCTGCTGCCCCACCTGCGGGACCGCCCGGTCTCCTTCCTGCGCTGCCCGGACGGTGTCGAGGCGGAGGTGTTCGTCGCCAAGAACCCGCCGCCGGGCACCCCGGACTGGGTGCGCACGGTGGACGTGCCGAGCACCGCCGGCGCGCTCCGGCAGGTGGTGCTGGAGAACGGCGCGGCGCTGCTGGCGGTCGCCAACCTGGGCTGCCTGGAGCTGCACGTCCCGCAGTGGCACGCCGCCGCGCCCGGGCTCGCCGACCGGCTGGTCCTGGACCTGGACCCGGGCGAGGGCGCCGACGTGCTCACCTGCCGGGCGGTCGCGCTGCTGCTGCGCGAGCGGCTGGCCGCGGACGGCCTGTCGGCCTGGGTGAAGACCTCCGGCTCCAAGGGCCTGCACCTGCTGGTGCCGATCGAGCCCACGCCCAGCGCCGCGGTCTCCGGGTACGCCAAGGCGCTGGCCGCCGCCCTGGAGGCGGAGCACCCGGAGCTGGTGGTGCACACCATGGCCAAGGCCCGGCGGCGCGGCCGGGTGCTGGTCGACTGGTCGCAGAACAACGCCAAGAAGACCACCGCCGCCCCGTACACCCTGCGGGCCCGGCCGCTGCCGACGGTCTCCGCGCCGCTGGCCTGGGCCGAGCTGGAGCGGGCCCGCGGGGAGGCGGAGCTGGTGTTCACCCTCGCCGAGCTGCCGGGCCGGCTGGCGGCGCACGGCGACCTGTTCGCGCCGCTGCTGGACCCGGAGCAGGCCCGGCCGCTGCCCCCGGCACCCACGGCCCGTGCCGCGCCCTCGCCGCCCACGGCCCGTGCCGCGCCCGCAGCCCCCGCGCAGGCCTCCCAGCCCCGGCAGGTGCTGCACCCGCCCGTCGAGGTGATGCGCCCCGCCGCCGTCACCGCCGTGCCGCCCGCCGACGGGCTGGGCGGGGGCGGCGTGCAGTACGAGCTGAAACTGGACGGCTTCCGCTGCGTCGCCTTCGCCCGTGGCGAGCGGCCGGCCTTCCTCCAGTCCCGCAGCGGCCGTGACCTGGCCCCCGAGTTCCCGCCGATCGCCGCCGCCGTCGCCCGGCTGCCCGAGGGGCTGGTGCTGGACGCCGAACTGGTCGCCTGGCGGGCCGGGCGGTTCGCCTTCGAGGAGCTGCTGCACACCCGGCAGGCCCGGGCCACCGCTCCGGACGTCGCACTCGGGCTGATCGCCTTCGACCTGCTCGCCCTGCCCGGCCGGGACGTCCGGCGCCTGCCGCTCACCGACCGGCGTCGGCTCCTGCTGGCCGCGCTGGCCGACGTCCCGCCGCCGATCCAGCCGGTGCTGGCCACCACCGACCGGGCCGAGGCCGTGGCGTGGATGACCCAACTGGCCGACACCGGGGTGGAGGGCCTGGTGTGCAAGGCCGCCGCCTCCCCGTACCGGGCGCGCGGCGCGGGCCGGGCCTGGGTCAAGTACCGGCGCAGCGACACCGAGGACGCCACCGTCCGCGCCCTGACCGGCCCGGCCGACCGGCCGCACGCCCTGGTGCTCGAACTCGACGACGGCCGCGTGCTGTTGACCACCCCACGGCTCACCCCTGTGCAGGCCCGGGAGGTCGCCCGGGCGGCCGGGCCGCTGCTCGGCCCGCCCGCCGCCGACCCCGACCACGGCCGGGTGCACCCGCTCACCGCCCCGCTGCGCGCCGAGGTCACCCTCACCGGCCGCCCGCCCACCGCCGCCTTCGTCCGCCTGCGCGGGGACTGACCCCCGGCGCGGGCTCGGCCGCCACCGCTCCAACTGCCCGGCGAATGGGTCGAGTTCGTGGCCATGGAGGCCTTCGGGGCGCTGGTTCGGCATCAGGTCCCGGACGAATCCGCAGCCACCGGCCGGCAGGCGCCCGACCCCGACGGCTCCGGCAGCTACCGAAGCGCGTTCACGCTCGTCCGCCCCTGGACGCCGGTACGCCCCTGAACCCGCGTCACTTCCGCCGCCGGGCCGCCGCGTGGGCGAACTCGGTGACGAGGGTGTCCTCGAACACCGGCAGGTCGCCCGGCGCTCGGCTGGTCACCAGCGGGCCCGGCCCCTCCCGGCAGACCTGCACCTCCTGGTCGACCCAGTGGGCGCCCGCGTTGACCAGGTCCGTCCGCAGGCTGGGCCAGGAGGTGAGGGTGCGGCCGCGGACGGCGTCGGCCTCGATCAGGGTCCAGGCGGCGTGGCAGATCGCCGCGACCGGGCGGCCGGCGGCGCAGCAGTCCCGAACGAAGGCGACCGCCGCCGGGTCGAGCCGCAGCGCGTCCGGGTTGGCGACGCCGCCGGGCAGCACCAGCCCGGCGTAGTCGGCCGGGTCCGCCTCCGCCACCTGGGCGTCCACGGCGAAGGTGTCCCCGGGGGCGCGGTGCCGGACGGCCTGGACCCGGCCGGGTGCGGTGGAGAGCAGGCGCGGGCGGCCGCCGGCTTCGAGCACCGCCTGCCACGGCGAGGCGAGTTCCTCCTGTTCGACACCGTACGGGGCGACCAGGAAGGCGACCGTCCGGCCGGTCAGGGTGGTGGCGGGCCAGCCCATGGTCAGCGGTCCCCGGCTCAGCGCCGGCGGGCGGTGGTGAGGTGCTCGGCGGGCGGCGGGACGGTGCCCAGCCGGGCGCGCGGGCAGTCCAGGTGGACGGCGCGGTCCAGGTGGTCGATCCGGGCGACCAGACCGACCGGGACGAGCATTCTGGCACCCGGCACCCAGGAGGCGGCGTCGACGGCCAGGTGGTCGCCGGCGTCCTGCTCGACCCGGCCGACCGGTCCGTCGGTGGCCTGCACCTCGTACCCGACCAGGCCGAGGTCGGCGGCGGGGTGGGAGCCCGGGCGGTACTCCCACAGGTCGGTAGTCATGCGCACCTCTCGATGGTCGGCCCCCGTCTCGATGGTCGGCCCCCGTCGCGTCACGCCTCCGGGCGGTCCCAGGGCCGACGTTCACGTCCGTCCCGGCCCTCCCCGCGATCGCGGCGCTCCCGCCCGTCCTCCCGGTCCGAGCCGGCACCGCCGACGATGCCGTCGCCCCGGCCCGGGCCCCGGCGCCGCCGCAGCAGCGCCGTGGCAGCCACCGAGGCCGCCACCGAAGCGGCCCAGACCACCCCGAGGGCGGTCAGCACGGCGGTGGTCGGCGTGCGCACGCCGATGCCCACGCAGATCGACGTCATCACCAGTACGGTCAGCAGCACCCCGACCGAGATCCGGCGCCCGACGCCGCGCAGGGCGCCCAGGAGCCGGTTCGGCCGCTTGGCCCCCATCGTGCTCAACTTCCGGTCGAGGCGCGTGTCCTGGCGCAGATCGGACTCGATCTCCTCGAGGAGCCGCCGCTCCCAGCCGCTCAACGCGGGTCCGTCCATCTCGGTCACCTCCGACACTTCGGGTGACGTGCTCGCATCCGGGCGGTTGCCCGGTACGGGCCGGCGTTAACCGTTCCGGGGGCCGCCGGTTCCGGCGGCCACGCGCCCGAAGGCCCGGGGACGGGCGAGCAGGCTGTCGTCCAGGACGCGCAGCAGGGCGGCGGCGTCGCGGTGGACCTCGACCGCGCCGGCCGCCCGCAGCTCCGGGCCGGCGTCCCCGCCGGCCTCCAGGGCGACGCAGGGCACCCCGGCCCGTCGCGCCGCCAGCACCTCGCGCACGCTCCCCGCGACGGCCACCGCGTGCGAGGGTCCGCCGCCCACCAGCGTCAGCGCGGCCCGCACGGCGTCGCCACCGGGGGCGGTCACGGTCAGTGCCCGCGCCCCGGCCGGGCCGGGGCCCGTCAGCACCACCGTCCAGCCCCGCGCGGCGCACTCGCGCAACAGCTCGGCGCCGCCGGGCAGCCGGGGCCGCCAGTCGGTGCCGATCAGGGCCGCCGAGATCACCGTCATGGCCACCTCTCCCGTGCTCCGGGCCCTGCCTCGGGGCTTGCCCCGCGCAGGTCACGCACCGCGTGCCCTTCCAGGTTAGGACGCTCCCCGGCCCGGCGCGCAGCCTGCCGGGAACGGCCGCCCCGGGCACCGGAAAACCGCTTGGCGGGCGCCGCGCGGGCCGGAATACTCCGAAGGTCCGTCGACGGGGAGGAGCGCGGGTGGCGGTGTTCGCGTGCGCCCGGTGCGGCACGGAGCTGACGGTGCCGGTGGCGGAGGTGGCACTGCCGCCGCACGCCCACCGGGAGGGCGGCGACCGGTACCTGCCGCCGCTGCTGGAGCCCGGCACCTTCGCCCTCGACCCGGAGCCGACCGAAGGGCCCTGGCGGCCCTGGTCCGCGATCACGGCGGCGGAGGCCGCCGAACGCGGCCTGTACGCCCCGGTCGACGGCCTGTGGAGCGGCCCCGGCGGCGCGGTGCTGCTGGCCCCGGGGGACACCCGGGCCACCGTGCTGCTCCCCGAGCAGTGCGAGGGCTGCTGTGCGGCGGCCGGCGGCCCGAACCTGGCCTGCGCGGGCTGCGGGCGCGAGGTGGGCGCCCGGGTCGACGACTGCTACCGCTGGCAGGCGGTGTGGCTCCACCCCCGGGCCGTCCGGCGTCTCCCGGTCGAGGGCCCGGCCCGGCCGGCCGGGGACGGCTGGACGGTGCCGCCGGCGCCCCCGGTCGAGCCGGGCGGCTGGTGGAGCGAGCGCTGGAGCGCCGCCGTGGGGGCGGCCCTGGCCGAGGTGCTGGCAGCCTCCGGCGGCGAGCCGGTGGCCACCGCCCCCGGCCTGCTGACCGAGACCTTCGGCCGTACCCTGCACCGGCTGCTCCCCGCCGGTCCCCCGGCCCGTACCCTGCGCCCGGCCGGGCCCGGTCTCGCCGCCGTCCCGGCCCCGGACATCGCCCTCGTGCCCCGCCACCCGTGGACCGGCGCCGCCTGGCCGGCGCCGCCCGGCACCGTGGCCGTCCCGCTGGACGCCGGAGTGTGGACCTACCTGGCGTTCCCACCGCCCCGCCTCGCCAGCAGGCTGCCCGCCGGGGAGGAACGGGACGATCCGCTGCCGCTGCGCCCCTCCCGCCTGTTCGAACCCGACCGGTACCTGCTGCGCCACCGCCTCGCCCGGCTGCCCGCCGTCCGCGGGCCCTGGCTGCGGGCGATCTACGATCGGCTCGGCGACCGCCGCCACCACCCGGGCGCATAGGAGGCCACACCCCATGAGGATCAACCTGACCACCGTGTTCGTCGACGACCAGGACAAGGCGCTGCGCTTCTACACCGAGGTGCTGGGCTTCGTGAAGAAGCAGGAGGTCCCGCTCGGCGCCTACCGCTGGCTCACCGTGGTCTCCCCCGAGCAACCGGACGGCACCCAGCTGCTGCTGGAGCCCGACAGCCACCGCGCCGTCGGACCGTACAAGACCGCGCTGGTCGAGGACGGCATCCCGGCGGCCCAGTTCGCGGTGGACGACGTGCACGCCGAGTACGACCGCCTGCACCGGCTCGGGGTGCGGTTCGCCCAGGAGCCCACCGCGATGGGCCCGGTCACCGTCGCGGTGCTGGACGACACCTGCGGCAACCTCATCCAGCTCGCCCAGTTCCACGGGTAGGGCGTGACGTGCGGGTCAGCACGAACCAGCCGGGTGGCACCCCCTCGGTGAGCTGCGGGACCGCCGAGGCGGCGGCCCGCAGCTCTTCGGGTGCCGCGCGGAACGGCTCGGGCAGGCTCTCGCCGTAGCACCGGAGCCGCCAGGCGTCGAAGGCCACCGCACCCGGCCCGGCGGTGTCGGCGTCGACCAGCACCCCGTCCGGGCCGGTGAACCAGCAGCCCGCGCCGTGGACCTGGTAGCGCCTTCCGCCGATCAACCCGATCCGGGGAATCGAGCGGCTGCGGGCGAGGGCCAGCCACTCGACCAGGTCCTCGGCGGGCGGGTCGTGCCGGGTCAACTCGTCCAGGATCCCGGTGAGTTCGGCCAGGTAGTCCGCCACCAGCTCGGCGGCCGTGGTCACCCGGCGCCGCCGGGGGCCGAGCTCCGGGTGGGCGCCGAGCCGCCAGGCCAGGCCCGCGCCCCAGCGGGCGACGGCTTCGCGGAAGTCCCGTCCGGGACGGTCGGTACCGTTCATCGGCCCATGATCGCCGGGCCGGTAGGGGCCGTCACCCGGTTTTCCGGACGCCCACCGCGCAGCAGCCCTCAGTGGCCGAGGGCGACCGCCGGGTCCGTCGCCAGCCGGGCGTGCAGGTGCTCGTCGTTGTACGGGCCGTCGCCGTAGCGGTAGGAGCTCCGCAGGGTGCCCTCGTACGGGAAGCCGGCCCGGGCGGCGACCCGGCAGGAGGACTCGTTGCCGACGGCGTGGTAGAGCTCGATGCGGCGCACTCCGGCGGTGCGCACGCCCCAGTCGGTGACGGCGGCGGTGGCGAGGGTGGCGAGGCCGCGGCCGCGGGCGGCGGCGAGCAGCCAGTAGCCGACCATGGCGACGCCCTCGCCCTGGTCCGTCCAGAGCAGCGCGACGTTGCCGCACAGCCGGCCGTCGGCGCGGTCGGTGACGGCGAAGCAGGCGGTGCTGCCGTCGGCCCAGCGCTGGTCGGCGCGGTCGAGGTAGGCCTCGGCGCCGGCCGGATGGACGGCGTCGTGCAGCGGGTTCCAGCGGGCGATCTCCGCGTCAGCGGCGGCCGCCGTCACGGCGGCGACGGTGCCGCCGGGCAGGTCGAGGGCGCGGCCCCAGGGGCGCAGCAGGAAGGCTCCCAGGTCGAGGACCTCGGGCTGGAAGGGGTGCCGGTCGGTCGCCGGGTCGCTGGTGGTCACCCCGTCTTCCTATCTCCCGCCGCGCCGCTCCCGCCAGTGATTAATCCGGCGGCGACCGGGCCGGCCCGGGCAAGGGCACGACCGCGCACCCGGGCCGGGCCCGGGTGCGCGGTGGTGCGGGGTCCGGTCAGATCCGGGCGAGGTAGCCGTTCTCCACCAGCCAGAGCACGTTCAGCTTCGCCGGGCCGCCGGGGACGAGGGTGGCGTCGAGCTGGTACTGGAGGCCCCAGCCGGGCTGGTTGAACCACGGGGCGATCGGGCCGGCGTGCACCTTGAACGACTTGACCACCTTGTAGTCGTGGTAGTTGCAGCCGGCCGCCGGGGTGCTGTCGAGGCTCTGCGGGGGGATCGCGCGGTTGGCGTAGGGCAGGCCCTCGGGGGCGAGGAAGGAGCCGTACTCGCTGCCGTAGCGGTCGATGTTCTGGTTCGGGTAGAGGGTGAGGTCGAACTCGACCGGGCTGCCGTCGGGGAGGGTGACGTAGCCGTCGGACGGCGGGTAGATCCAGCCGCCCTTGCCGCCGTTGGCGGCCGGGTCGTAGTACGTGGCGAGGAAGTCCTGCTCGCCGGCGCCGCCGGTGCGCTGGTAGCCGGCGAGTTGGCGGCCGACCGGGCCGGTGGTCGGGAGGTCCTCGGGGCCGAGGCGCGAGTCGCCGTCGAAGAAGGTCGCGGAGCACTGGTCGGACGGGGTGGCCGCCCTGGTGTCGGCGGCAGCGGCGGGAAGGCTCACGGCGGTCAGGGCGGCGGCCGCGGCGAGGGGCGCGACGAACAGGCGAAGGCGCACGGTGTCTCCGTCGAACGAGGATCGGTGGGAGCGGAGCCACGGAGGGCGTTCTGCTCACCCTCCGTGGCCGGTTCGGCACCAGGCAAGCGGATTCACTGATCATTCGTCAACACGACTTGGCCGAAGGCCGACCTGTTTCCCCGATTTCGGCCGAGGCCCGGGCCTCCGGGCCGCTCACCCGGACGGATGACCGGCCCGGTCCGGCCGCCGGACTCACCGCCCCGGGGCGACCCGCCCGAGCAGGTGCAGCAGCCGGTCCAGGGCGTCCTTGGAGTCGGGCTCGGTCAGGTTGACCATCAGCCGGAACGCCACCTTCAACAGTGCCGGGTGGCCCAGCCCGGCGGCCCCGGCCGCGCCGAGCAGCCGGGGGCGCCCGAGCAGGTCGGCGGCCAGCCGGCCGAGCGCGAAGTAGCCCGCGTAGGCGGAGCGGAGCTTCTGCGGGTAGGCGCGCAGGGCGAGTTCACGGCCGCGGTCGGTGCGGCGGGCGTGCGCCTGGACGACGGTCTCGGCGGCGTAGCGGCCGGACTCCATCGCGTAGGCGATGCCCTCCCCGGTGCCGGGGCTGACCGTGCCGCCGGCGTCGCCGATCAGCAACAGGCCGTCGGCGTAGTGGGGTTGGCGGTTGAGCCCCATCGGCAGGGCGGAGCCGCGGATCGGCTCGGTGACAGCCTCGGGGTGGTAGCCGTAGCCGGGCGGCAGGTCGGCGCACCAGCGCCGCAGCAGCTCGCGCCAGTCCAGGTCGGTCTTCGCGGTGTCGAGGACGCCGAGGCCGACGTTGGCGGTGCCGTCGCCCATGCCGAACACCCAGGCGTAGCCGGGCAGCAGCCGGCGGGCCGGGTCGTCGGGGTGGCGCAGGTCGAGCCAGGCCTCCAGGTAGCGGTCCTGGTGGCGCGGGGTGGTGAAGTAGGTGCGGTAGGCGACGCCCATCGCGCGGTCGGTGCGCCGGTAGCGCTTCATCGCGACGGACAGCCGGGTGGAGTTGCCGTCGGCGGCGACCACGAGCGGGGCGCGGTACTCGACGGGCTTGCGCTCCTCGCCCAGCTTGGCGGTGACACCGGTGATCCGGCCGGACCGCTCGTCCGTCAACGGGCCCGCCACGTTGGCCCGTTCGATCAGCCGGGCCCCGGCCGCGGCGGCCCGGCGGGCGAGCAGCTCGTCGAAGTCGGCGCGGCGGCGCACGAGTCCGTGGCCGGGGAAGGCGGAGAGCTCGGGCCAGTCGAACTCCAGCGAGCGGTGGCCGGAGATCAGCCGCAGGCCCTGGTTGTGCAGCCAGCCGGCCTCCTCGGAGACGTCGATGCCCATGTCGACCAGCTGTTTGACGGCGCGCGGGGTGAGGCCGTCGCCGCAGACCTTCTCGCGTGGGAAGGCGGACTTCTCCAGCAGCAGGACGTCCAGGCCGGTGCGGGCGAGGTGGTAGGCGGCGGTGGAGCCGGCCGGTCCGGCGCCGACCACGATGACGTCGGCACTGTCCTCGGTCGGGGCGGGCCGCTGCCGCTCCGCTCGCAGCTGCTGCTCTGGGCCGGTCATCGAGCACTCCCCCTGGGGTCGGATCGGCTGCTGGCTCGACCGGTGGCTGACGCGATCGGCCGCACGCACAACGGAATCGGCGGGCTGGGCGGTTCCAGACGGACGATAGAGAACCAGGCCCACCGCCCGCCGCCATGACACGCGGACCCGGGTCTCGAAGCGGCCATTACCGGCCACCCGCCGAGCGCCCTGCCGTCGCCCCGCCGAGCCCCGCTGCAGCCCGCCGAGCCCGGCCCCGGTCGGCAAATCACCACGTCAGAGGCCTGTGGCGCACATGAATTCACCACAATCGGGTGATCGGATCGTTGTGGGGAACTAGTCGGACCAATCGCTCTCAGCGTTGCATTCCAGCCAAATCCCCCTTGCGTCACCTTTCGTACTGCGGGAACTTTTGTGCCCCTCACGTCGTACCCAGCCGGCTCCCGTCCGGCGGGCGACCGAAGGCCCCCACCCACCGCGCGGACTCGTCCCGGCCCGCCGTACCCGATGGATCACCATGCACCTCCGCTCCACCGCCGCCCGCTCCCTGGTGGCCGTCCCCACCGCCGCCGCCCTGCTGCTGCTCGCCCCCGCCGCACACGCCGTCGCCGGCGGCAACGGCAAGGGCGCCCCCGGCAACAACGGCACCGTGAAGATCCACGACGCCACCACCGGTCAGGAGGACGTGCGCAACGAGCCCAAGGTCTGCACCTTCTACCTGGACTCCTTCGGCTTCGACGCGAACCAGGACGTGCTCTGGGCGATCTTCGACATGAACGGCGACATGACCGAACCGCTGGTGTACGGCGACCTCCCGGTCGACGACCAGGGCCACGTCCGCACCGAGGACATCAACCTCCCGGACGGCCACTACAAGCTGTTCTGGGCGGCCGTCCCGCTGGTCGACGGCGAGCTGCCGGAGAACCCGGACGTCAGCAACCCCAAGCAGAAGGTCTTCAAGGTCGACTGCGGCGGCCGGACCCCGGCCCCGACCGGCAAGCCGACCGCCGTGCCGAGCACCAGCCCGTCGCACACCCCGGCGCCCTCGCACACCCCGGAACCGTCGCACTCGGCCACGCCGTCGCACACCCCGGCGCCCAGCCACACCCCCGCGCCCTCGCACTCGGCCACGCCGTCCACCACCCCGCTGCCGCCGGTGCCGACCACCCCCGCGCCGACCGCCCCGGCCACCGAGCCCGCGAAGACGCCCGCGCCCACCGCCCCGGCCACCGCCCCGGCCACCACTCCGCCGACCACCCCGGCCGCCGAGGTTCCGACCGGCGCTCCGAGCACGGTGCCGAGCGCCGGGCCGTCCACCCCGCCGACCGCCACCGTCCCGGTGCACCCCGGGAACGGCACCAAGGTCAGCCCGAGCCAGCCGCTGGTCGTGCCGGCCAAGGTCAGCGTCCCGACCCCGATCCCGGGCGCGGCCTCCGACGGCAAGAAGCTGGCCACCACCGGTAGCGACGGCACCCTGCTGTACGCGGGCGCCGGCACCGCCCTGCTGGTCGCCGGTGCGGGCGCGGTGGTCTACACCCGCCGTCGACGCACCTCCGCCTGAGGCACCCCGGTACGCCGGTCCCCGGGGGTCTGAGCCCTCCGGGGGCCGCGGTGCCGCGTCTGAGCCGCGGCACCGAAGCGCCCGGCCCCGTCGACGTCCGTCGGCGGGGCCGGGGTCGTCCCTGATCCCGCCGGATCAGGTTCGTCCGTGATCCCGTCAGATCAGGGGCGGGGACGCGACGGAAGCCCCTGACCGCACGGGGGGACGTGCCAGGGGCTTCCGTTCATCTCCACGGCCACCGGGGCCTCAGTGGTTCACTCCCGTCACGGATTCACCGCCAGCACCACGAACTCCGCCAGCACCCCCAGGTGCAGCGCGCCCTGGAGCAGGGTCGCCCGGCGCGGGATGACGGTCAGGGTGCCGAGCACGACCGTCAGGGTCAGCAGCACCAGGTGCGAGGGTTCGAGGCCGAGGACGAGCGGGCCGGAGAGCCAGACCGAGGCGATCGCGACCGCCGGGATGGTCAGGCCGATGCTGGCGAGTGCCGAGCCGAGAGCCAGGTTGAGGCTGGTCTGCACCCGGTTGCGCACGGCCGAACGCAGCGCCGCGATGGTCTCCGGCAGCAGCACCATCATGGCGATCACCACGCCGACCACGGCGTGCGGCAGTCCGGCGCTGTCCACCGCGGACTCGATGGTCGGCGAGACACCCTTGGCCAGGCCGACCACCGAGACCAGCGCGACGGCGAGCAGCAGCAGGCTCATCCCGGCGGCCCGGACGGTGGGCGGCGCCGCGTGGTCCTCCTCGTCCTCCTCCCGGCGGACCTTGCCCTCCGGGGTGACCGGCAGGAAGTAGTCCCGGTGCCGCAGGGTCTGGGTGGTCACGAACAGCCCGTACACCACCAGCGAGGCGATGGCCGCGTAGGTGAGCTGGGTGGTGGAGAACTGCGGACCCGGGGTGCTGGTGGTGAAGGTCGGCAGCACCATGCTCAGCGTGGCCAGGGTGGCGATGCAGGCGAGCGCCGTGCCGGTGCCCTCGGCGTTGAAGACGGCGGTGCGGTACTTGACCGCGGCCACGATGATGGACAGGCCCAGGATCCCGTTGCAGGTGATCATCACGGCGGCGAACACGGTGTCCCGGGCGAGGGTCGAGGACTTGTCCCCGCCGTCGGCCATCAGCGTCACGATCAGCGCGACCTCGATCACCGTGACGGCGACCGCCAGCACCAGGGATCCGAACGGCTCCCCGGTCCAGTGCGCGATCACCTCGGCGTGGTGCACGGCGGCCAGCACCGCCCCCACCAGGAACACGGCGACGACGCCGACCATCCAGCCGGGGAGGTCCTCGTGCCAGGTGAGGGCGAGGACGACGAACGCCGCCACCGGGACGACGACGGTCCATTGCGCGGAGGCGGCGCGGAGCTTCGTGATCATGCGCCCGAGGATCCCAGACCGGAGCCCGGTCGCCCGGGTGCCCGCGCCGGAGGTGGGTGGATGTGGCACAACT
This sequence comes from Kitasatospora sp. NPDC040550, assembly GCF_055594965.1. Lineage (NCBI taxonomy): Bacteria > Bacillati > Actinomycetota > Actinomycetes > Kitasatosporales > Streptomycetaceae > Kitasatospora > Kitasatospora sp. NPDC040550. The sequence continues at coordinate 372,557 of NZ_JBVIWC010000001.1, forward strand.
CATCCCGTTCTGCGCGGTCACCCCCCGTAGTCGGCCAGGTACCGGAGCACCTTGTCGACGTGCGGCCGGACCCGCTCCGGGACGCCCCCGGCGGCCGTCACGGTCTTGTCGCTGGTCCGGTACGCGGCGGCGACCAGCGCGGGCAGGTCGCGGGTGAAGCCCTGCCGCTTGAGCTGCTGGTCGAGCCAGCAGACGTAGTTGCCCATCGCGGCGATCGCGTCGCCCGGGTCCAAGTAGGACTTCGGCCCGGGGTGGCTGGCGGCCTTGGCCCAGGCCTCGAAGACCGCGGGCGTCCACATCGCGATGCCGTACTCGCCGGTCTCCGGGCGGGCCGCGTTCGGGTCGAAGCCGCTCTCCGCCTTGAGCATGGCGGCCAGCAGGACGGGGGTGACCTCCGGCTCCGGGCAGCGCCGGGCGGCGTCCTCGACCATGCCCCGGTAGGCGACCGGGACGTCGGAGCCGGCCGGGATCGCCCCGGGCAGCGGCGCGGCGCGGTGGCCGCCCGGCCCACCCCGGCCGACCGGCTCGGGGCCGCCGGTGAGCGCGAGCAGGACGGCCGTGCAGGCCAGCACCCCGAGGCCGGCCCGCAGCACCCGGCGGCGGGCGGCCGGGCGGGTGCCGGCCCGGGCCACCAGGGCGGCCAGGTCGGTGCGGGCGCGCTCCTCCCGGTCCGGGGCCAGGCAGGCCGCCACCACCGGCCGCCAGCGGGCCGACAGCGCCTGGTCCAGCCGCAGCGGGGCCGCGCCGCGCGCGTACGCCTGGGCCGCGAGCGAGCGGGCCCGGGCGGTGGCGCCGAGGAAGGGGTGCAGCCCGCCGGTGAGCAGCTGGTGGGCGATCACCCCGAAGGCCCAGACGTCGGCGCTGGGGCGCACGGCGACCCCGCGCGCGCCGGTGCGCTCGGACCACCACTCGGGCGGGACGTGGTCGGGCGAGCCGAGCGGCGGGGCGTAGGCGTGGGTGCCCTCCAGCTCGGCGGTCAGGCCGAAGTCGGCGATCTTGGCGGTGCCGTCGGGCATCAGCAGGATGTTGGCCGGTTTGAGGTCCCCGTGCACCCAGCCGACCCGGTGCATGTGGGTGAGTCCGGCGCACACCCCGGCGAGGATCCGCTCGGCGCCGGGAACGGCCCGGCCGGGGCGCGCGGTGGCGAGCAGGTCCTGGAGGCTGCGGGCCGCGCGTTCCATCACCAGCGCGACGGCGCCGTCGAGTTCGGGGTGGTCGGGGTCGTCGACGGTGACCACGGCGAGGGTGCGGATCAGGTGGGGGTGGTCGGCGCGGCGGCTGAACCGCAGTTCCCCGGCGGCCATCTGGGCCACCGTGCGGCGCTGGCCGGGGCTGGAGCGGGACGGCCCGAGCAGTTTGACGGCGGCCGGGGTGCCGTCCGGGCCCTCGGCCGCGTAGACGCTGCCCCAGGCGCCCGCGCCGAGGAAGGCTCCGGTGCGGTAGCCGGCCAGGGGGTAGCCCGGGGGGACCTCGAAGGGCGGCCGCCGTGCCGACCGCTCCTCCAGCGGCGGCCCGTCGTGGGCGGGCCGCTCGGGGGCGGGCCGCTGGTAGTCGGGCCGCTGGTAGTCGGGCTCGTCGTGGTCGGGCCGGTCCGGGTCCGGTCGGTCGGCCGGGATCACGGCCGGACGACCGGGCGCCGGGGCGGCAGCAGCGAGAGGTGCTCCTCCCGGACGAGGTCGAAGCGCAGGGCCAGGGCGACCAGTTCCTCGCGCTTGCCCCCGGCCGGGCCTTCCTCGTACGGCTCGCGCAGCCGCAGTTTGGCGCCGACCAGGTAGTCGATGTGGTAGTTCACCGCCGAGCGGGTCAGCCCGTGGCAGGCGGGCAGGGCGCGCAGCCGGGCCAGTACCTCGGTCACCCCGGGGACGGCGGCGGTGGAGGGCGAGCGCAGCCGGGGTTCGCAGAGCGCGAGCAGCACCAGGAAGTACTTGGCGGTCGGGTCCAGGGCGAAGGGGCTGACGGTGTGTTCGCCGTCCGCGCCGGCGGGGTGGCCGTCCAGGTAGGAGTGCTGCGGGGCGAAGACCTTGAAGGCGGCGGGCTCGCCCAGGGCGGGCAGCAGGACCCGGGAGAGCTCGAAGGGGACGGGTGCGCCGAGCCGTCCGGGGGCGACCTTGACGTGCTCCCCCGCGCCTTCGAGGTTCTCCACCACGTAGGTGGCGGTGGTGGAGAAGTTGGACAGCAGCCAGTAGTCCTCGGCGGCGACCACTTCGCCGGCCCGGCGGGAGACGCCCTGGTCGGGCAGCGGGATGGGTACGGGCCGGGCGGGCTCGCCGCGGCCGAACACCGCGGTCTCACCGGGGCCCATCCGCAGCAGTGCGGGCGCCGTGCCGGACGCCGACTCCGGCCTCTGGCCGGGTAGTTGCACGATGACCGTGTCCACGCCGCCACCTCCGTGGGATCGGTTCGATGGTATCCGTCCGATTCGCCCCGGTGGCAAGGCACTTACCCGGACGGGTGAAGGGACCTGGGCGAGTGACGGGGCCGGCCGCGTCCCCGGACGGTCGCCGTCGACAAAAGGGCGGTTCAAGGCCTGGTCAAAGAGGGGGAGTCGGAGTACGGGGAACCTGGCCCCGGAGCCCCTCCAGCCCTCCCCCGGCACACGGGCCGGTCTCCGCCCGGCATCCCGCCGTCCCCGGCGGGATGCCGGCGCCGGTCGAGGTCGGCCACGAACCCTCGCAGGTGGGGAAGTTGGTGGAAGGCCCGGACGGTGCGGATCGACTGATCATCCGTCAGGCCGCGACTTGTCCGTGCGCTGAACATCCGGCGAACGATTGCAGCCAGTAGTTGAACCGTCACCATGGGTGTGACGCAACGCACACTTGCCGATCTCATGATGTGTGCAAGACTCATCTCAAGAAGTGAGATTCCCTTTGTTTCCAAGGAGGTTCGTATCATGCGCACTCGGATTGCAGCCGTGATGATGACGGTGGCAGGGATCGCCGGGCTGTCGGCCGCCCCCGCCGTGGCCGCCACGGCGACGTCCGAGGCCGGCACCGTCGCCTGCGCCACGGTGCTCAACCGCCCCTGCATCACGCACCAGGCCGACGGTGCAGGCATCGTCGGCATCGCCCAGGTCAACGCGGACCCCACCCAGTTGACGATGGTTCAGGTAGAGGTGCGCACCCAGCAGGCCTGGGGCAGCCCGTGGGAGACGGTCGCCAGCGCGACGACCGTCCGACTCGGCTCCGCCCAGGCCGTCACCCCCAAGGTCACCGCCACCGCCCCCCGCATCATCTGCGCCACCGCCGGCCCGGCGCTGGACGCCGCCAAGCAGGTGACCACCTGTACCAACCCGTTCTGATCCGGCGCGCTCCACTCCGGTGAGCCGGCCCCGATCGGCCACCGGAAGGGCGCCGTCCGGAAGGACACCTCCGTAAGACAGGGCAGCCCGGCCCTCCGGGCACCGGGAGCCGGGGCCTTCGGGCGCCGGCTCCTCGGGCTTCCCGGGCGACCCGGGCTCCTCGGAGAGCCCCCACCAGGCAGAACATCCGGGTCCGGCACCGGGCCCGGGTGGACCTGGGGGCCCCGTTCACGGCAAACTGGTCTAGACCTCGGAGGTCTAGACCTCAGCCTCGCCTCAGAACGGTGGACCCAGTATGGAAATCGTGATCGTCCCTGACGCCCCAGCGGCCGGCGAACTCATCGCCGCGGCGATCACCGATCTGCTGGCCGACAAGCCCGAGGCCCTGCTCGGCGTCGCGACCGGCTCGACCCCGCTGCCGATCTACCAGGCCCTCGCCGAGCGGGTCCGCGACGGCCGCCTGGACGCCTCCCGGGCGCGCGTCTGCCAGCTCGACGAGTACGTCGGCCTGCCGGCCGGCCACCCGGAGTCCTACCGCTCGGTGGTGTTGAAGGAGGTCGTGGAGCCGCTCGGCCTGACCGAGGAGTCCTTCCTGGGCCCGGACGGCAACGCCGCCGACATCGCCGCGGCCGCCACCGCCTACGACCGCGCGCTGGCCGAGGCAGGCGGCGTGGACCTGCAGATCCTCGGCATCGGCACGGACGGCCACATCGGCTTCAACGAGCCCTGCTCCTCGCTCTCCTCCCGGACCAGGATCAAGACCCTGACCCGGCAGACCCGGGTCGACAACGCCCGGTTCTTCGACAGCATCGACGAGGTCCCGCACCACGTCATCACCCAGGGCATCGGCACCATCCTGGAGGCCCGCCACCTGGTGCTGCTGGCCACCGGCGAGGCCAAGGCCGAGGCCGTCGCGCTGGCCGTCGAGGGCCCGCTGGCCGCCGTCGTCCCCGCCTCGGCGCTGCAACTGCACCCGCACGCCACCGTGGTGGTGGACGAGGCCGCCGCCTCCCGCCTCAAGCTCGCCGACTACTTCCGCGACACCTACGCGGCCAAGCCGGCCTGGCAGAAGCTCTGACCCCTGCGGTCACCGACGGCGGAGGGGGGGGGGGGGGGGGGGGGGGGTCCCCCCCCCCCCCCCCCCCCCCCCCACCCCCCCCCCCCCCCCCCCCCCCCCCCCCCCCCGTCCCCGCCCGACCGTCCCGGCCCGACCGTCCCCGCCGGGCCGGCGCCGGCGGGGTGGGCCGCCTCAGCGCTTGCGCAGCCAGGCGGCGAAGGCCTCCAGGGCCGGGCCCGGGTCGCGGCGGCCGACGCCGATCCGGAAGCGGTCGGCCGGGGTGGGGGTGAGCTCGGAGCGGAACATGCTCGCGGGCATCAGCAGCACGCCGGCCTGCTCGACCAGCGCGGTGCAGAAGTCCTCCACGCCGTCCGGCCCGAGGTAGCGCGGGTAGGCGACGCAGCCGCCGTCCGGGGCGCGCCAGTCGAAGAGCTCGGGGAACTCGGCGAAGAAGGCGTCGAAGTGCGGCAGGTTCGCCGCGATGATCCCCCGGTTGCGGGCGAGGATCGACTCCCGGGCGGTGATCGCGATCCGGGCCAGCACCTCGCCGGGCGCGGAGTTGCAGATGGTGGTGTAGTGCTTGGCCCGCTCCAGCCGGGTGCGCAGCTCACGGTCCCGGCAGGCGATCCAGCCGATCCGCAGTCCGGGCAGGCCGAGCGACTTGGAGGTCACGTTGAGCGAGAGCGCGGTGGCCGAGAGGTCGGCGGCCTGCGGCAGGATCCGGGCCGGGTCGCGTTCCAGGCCGCGGTAGACCTCGTCCGAGAACAGCCGGATGCCGCGCTCCTCGCAGAGTTCGGCGAGCCGGGCGAGGTCGGCGGCGTCGATCAGGGTGCCGGTCGGGTTGTTGGGGAAGTTGACCGAGAGCACCTTGGTGTTCGGGCGCAGCGCCGCCTCGACCGCGTCCAGGTCGAGCGCCCAGTCCTGCCGCTCGTCCAGGGCGACGCCGGTGACCTCGCAGAGCGAGAGCGGGATGGTCTCCGCCGACTGGTAGTTGGGGGTCACCACCACCGCGTGGTCGCCCGGTTCCAGCAGCACCTGCATGGCGAGGTTGATCCCCTCCTGAGCGCCGCCGAAGCAGATCACGTCGTCCGCGTCGACCCGTTCGTACATCCCGGCGATCGCCTGCCGCAGGCCCGGGTCGCCGAAGGTCTCGGTGTAGCCGAGCGCCAGGGTGTCCCAGGCCTCGCGGTCCTCGGGGCCGGCCAGGGCGAGGAGTTCGGCCATCGTCATGGTCTGGGCGTCGGAGGCGGTGAGGTGGTGGCGGGCGGTGAACTCCCAGCGGGTGAAGTAGGTTTCGAGCCGGAAGTCGGGCAGCTGGGTCATCGGGCGGTCCTCAGTTCTTCCTGGGCACGGCGGGGTGCTTGAGCTCGGCGAGCAGGGCGTAGGCGGTGGAGCGGGAGATCCGCAGCGCCACGGCCACGGCGGGGACGGCGCGGCGGACGGCGAACACCCCGGCCGTGTCCAGTTCGCGCAGCACGGCGAGCCGGTCCTCGCGGGTGAAGCGCTCCAGCGGGCGGCCCTGGGCGCGGACGTGGCCGCCGACCACGTCGTTGATCCGCTCCGTCCAGTCGCGTTCGAACAGCGGCTCGGGGCGGGGGGCGGTGGGGGCGGCGAAGCTGGTCAGCAGGGCGGCGGCCTGGTCCAGCGGGCCGCGGTCCAGGTTGACGCAGAGCACGGCCGAGGGCCGGCCGGCGTCGTCGCGCAGCACCGCGCTGACCGAGGAGAGCCGCCGGCCGTCCGGCAGCAGCTTCTCGTACGGCCCGTAGACGTCCGGGGCGGAGGGGTCCAGTCCGTCCAGCTCGCCGAGCAGGGACGGGTCGCCGGGGGCGCGCGGGGTCATCGGGTTCCAGATGGCCAGCACCCGGTCGGTGGCGGTGTCGTGCAGCACCACCTCGGCGTACGGCCCCAGCAGCTGGGCGACCGCGCGGCAGACCGGCGACCAGGTCCGCACGCGTGGGTCGGGGGTTTCGGCAGGCATGGATGGACTGTACGTCCGACTCGGACACTTGGTCCAGCAGTGCGCGGGGCCAGGCACGGGAGAGGCCCCGTCCGGCGTTCCGGACGGGGCCTCCGAGGGGCGCCCGGCGGCGGGTGATCAGCAGCGGGTGATCAGCGGCAGGTGATCAGCGGCAGGTGATCAGCAGGCCGAGGACGGAGGTGCAGCTGCGGGTCGCCCGACTGGTGGCCGGCGAGGGGTCGGCGGGGGCGCCGGCGGTGCGGGCCACGGTGACGTCCCAGGAGGTGGCCAGGTTCAGCAGGCCGACCCGGACGGAGAAGTGCCGGGTGGTGCCGGCGCCCTTGGCGAGCGGAGCGGCCAAGGTGCAGGTGAGCTTGCCCGCCGCGACCGCGCAGTCGGTGGAGGTGGTGGTCAGCCCGGTGGGCAGGGCCGCGCCGACGGTGGCCGCCGTGATCGGGTCCGGGCCCTGGTTGGTGAGGGTGACGGTGTAGTCGACCCGGCTGGAGAGCAGGTCGGTGACCGGGGTCGCGGTGAGCGCGACCGCGAGGTGGGCGCTGGGCGCGGTGTAGCCGAAGCGGTCGGCGGCGACGGCGGCGCTGGTGCCGCCGGGCGTGGTGACCTGGACGTCGACCGGGCCGGTCACCGTGGTGGCGGGAGCGGTCGCGGTGCAGCTGGTCTTCGTGCAGCTGAACGAGGTGGCCGGGCCGGCCGCGCCGAAGGTGACGGCGGTGGCGCCGTTCAGGTCGGTGCCGGTGATGGTCACCGTGGTGCCGCCCACCCCGGAGCCGCCGTTCGGGCTGATCCCGGTCACCGCCGGCACCGGCAGCGGGAAGTTCAGCACGTCGACGGCGTCGCCGGTGAAGTCGGCGAGGTAGCCGCGCCGTCCGTCGGCGCTCAGCGCCAGGGTGTACGGGCCGGCGCCCACCGGGACGGTCCCGGTGACGGTCCGGCCGACCGCGTCGATGACGCTCAGCGTGTTGTCGGCGTAGTTGGAGACGTAGGCGGTGGAGCCGTCCGGGGAGAGGGCCACCGAGTAGGGGCCGTTGCCGACGGCGACGGTGCCGACCAGGGCGTTGGCGCCGGTGTCGAGCACGGCGGCCGTGCTGTCGTCCCCGTCGGCGGCCCACAGTCGGCTGCCGTCGGGGCTGAGCGCCAGGCCGAAGGCGCTGTGGCCGACCGCGACGGTGGCGCTCACCGCGTTGCTCGCGGTGTCGACCACGTTCACCGCCTTGGCGCCGGAGGCGGCGACGTACAGCCGCTTGCCGTCGGGCGAGACGGCGAGCCCGTGCGGCTCGGCCCCGACCGGGACGGTGGCGGTGACGGTGTTGCTCGCGGTGTCCAGCACGCTCACGGTGCCGGCCCCGGCGTTGCTGACGTAGGCGCGGCCGCCGTCCGGGGAGAGCACCAGGCCCCAGGGCTGGACGCCGACCGGGACGGTCGCGGTGACGGTGCCGCTCGCGGTGTCCACGACGCTGACCGCGTTGTCCAGGTGGTGGGTCAGGTAGGCGCGCTTGCCGTCGGGCGAGACGGCGACCGCGTACGAGCCCGTGCCGGCGGTGAAGCTGCCGGTCACCGTCCGGCTCGCGGTGTCGAGCACGCTGACCGTGCCGGTGCTCTGGCTGGTCACGTAGGCCCGGGCGCCGTCCGGAGTGAGCGCCACACCGGCCGGGTAGGGCGCCACCGGCACGTGGGCCGCCACGGTCGGCGGGGGCGCGGCGGCCTCGGCGGTGGCGGGCTGGGAGAGCAGCGCGGCCGTGGCTGCGGATATCGCCGCCACGGCCGTCCAGGTGCGCCGGGGTGCGCGCGGTGATCTCACGGATTCTCCAGGGGAGGTCGAGCCAGGGGGAGGTGGTGAAGGGATGCTGCGGAAGGGGTGCTGCGGAAGGGATGTGGCTCCGGAGCCGCTGCGAAGCGTAGATCGCGTGGTGACGGCACGTCAGGAGTTGATCGGTAATGTCGCCAACTGTTCAGATTCGACCGAGATGCGGTCGGGGTCACCGTCGGGTAGCGGTCGGGCAGGAAATTGGAGTTCTGGAGTCGCATTCGCTAGCGTTTCGATCGTGAGGCTGACCAAGAGCACCGACATCGCCCTCCGCATCGCCATGCGGCTCGCCGTGATCGGCGAGGGCGAGAACCCGACCACCCGCGAGGTGGCCGCGGCGGTCGGCGTGCCGTACACCCACGCGGCCAAGGTGGTCAGCAGGCTGCAGCACCTCGGGGTGGTGGAGGCCCGGCGCGGTCGCGGCGGCGGGCTGATGATCACCTTCGCCGGGCGGACCGGCTCGCTCGGCCTGCTGCTGCGCGAACTGGAGGGCGTCGGCGACGTGGTCGGCTGCGAGGACGACCCGCCGTGCCCGCTGCGGGCCGCGTGCCGGCTGCGCGGAGCGCTGCGCACCGCCCAGGAGGCGTTCTTCGCCGCGCTCGACCCGCTCAGCATCGACCAGCTGGTGGCCTCCCCCACCGGACCGGTCCTGCTCGGCCTCACCGCCCGACCCGTCGACTGACCCCGCCCCCGAGGGGTCGGTCGGCACCCGCGTCGTTGAATAAGAGTCTCAGATACCAGTTCTCAGCTACCTGTTCTCAGCTACCTGTTCTCAGCTACCCGTCAGGAGTCCCTCTGATGCTGTCCGCGAAGTCCGCCGAGGTCGTCGAGGCCACCCTGCCCGTCGTGGGCGCCGCGATCGGTGACATCACCCCGCGCTTCTACGACCGGCTGTTCGCCGCCCACCCCGAGCTGCTGCGCGACCTGTTCAACCGGGGCAACCAGGCCAACGGCACCCAGCGCGAGGCGCTGGCCGGCTCGATAGCCGCCTTCGCCTCCGCGCTGATCGCCCACCCCGACCAGCGGCCGGACGCGATGCTCGCCCGGATCGCCCACAAGCACGTCTCGGTCGGCATCGAGAGCGCCCAGTACAAGATCGTCCGCGAGCATCTCTTCGCCGCGATCGTCGAGGTGCTCGGCGAGGCCGTCACCCCGGAGGTCGCCGCCGCCTGGGACGAGGTGTACTGGCTGATGGCCAACGCGCTGATCGCGATCGAGGACCGGCTGCGGGCCGAGGCCGCGGCCGGCGGCGACCCGGCCGACCTGTGGCGCCCGTACACGGTGATCACCCGCCACCAGGAGACCTCGACCGTCACCAGCTACCTGGTCCGCCCGGCCGACGGCCGCCCCACCCCCGCCTCCCGCCCCGGCCAGTACGTCTCGGTGCGCACCCGACTCGCCGACGGCGCCCACCAGATCCGCCAGTACAGCCTGTCCGGCGGGGCCGACGGCGCCCTGCGGTTCAGCGTCAAGCACGAGCCCGGCGGCGAGGTCTCCGGCCACCTGCGCGACCACCTGCACGCCGGCGGCACCGTCGAACTGGCGCCCCCGCTCGGCGACATCAGCCTCGCCGACGGCGACGGCCCGGTGCTGCTCGCCTCCGCCGGCATCGGCAACACCCCGATGACCGCGATGCTCGACCACCTCGCCGCCACCGGCTCCACCCGGCGGATCGTCTCGGTGCACGGCGACCGCGACCAGCTCAGCCACGCCTTCCGCGCCGACCTGGAGCAGCTGACCGCCAGGCTCGCCGACGCCACCGCCCACGTCTTCTACGAGCAGCCGCTCGGCGACTGGCCGGCCGAGCGCACCGGCCGGGTCGACCTGTCGACCGTCGACGTCCCGGCCGGCACCACCGCCTACCTGTGCGGACCGCTGCCCTTCCTGCGCGCCGTGCGCGCCCAGCTGCTCGCGGCGGGTGTCCCGGCGGCGGCCATCCACTACGAGGTGTTCGGGCCGGACCTCTGGCTGGGCGCCTGACGTCCCAGGGCGTCCGAGTTCCGACGGCGTCCGAGTCCCCACGGGGTCCGAGTCCCCAGGGCGTCCGAGTCACCGGGGCGCCGGCGGCCCGCTCGGCACGACCACGGGCGGGCCGCCGCCGTTCCCGGCGGTCGCGGTGCGGTCAGCGGCCGGACGCGGTCAGGGCCTGAGCTCCAGGGTGCAGCACTTCGCCCCGCCGCCGCCCTTGAGCAGTTCGGAGACGTCCACCGGGATCGGCTCGTAACCCTCCTCGGCGAGCCGGCCCGCCAGGTTCTTGGCCGTGTCCGGGAGCAGCACCCGGCGGCCGTCCGAGACCGCGTTCAGTCCGAACACCTCGGCGTCGGCCCGGTCGGCGAGGATCGCGTCCGGGTAGAGGGTGCGCAGCACGGAGCGGCTGTGGGCGTCGAAGGCCTCTGGGTAGTACATGACCTGGTCGTCGGAGAGCACCGCCAGTGCGGTGTCCAGGTGGTAGAAGCGCGGGTCGACCAGGGTCAGGCTGACCACGGGGACGCCGAACAGTTCCTCCGCCTCGGCGTGGGCGGCCCGCGAGGTGCGGAAGCCGGTACCGGCGAGCACCCGGCGCCCGACCACCAGGTGGTCGCCCTCGCCCTCGTTGACGTACCCGGCGCGGCGCACCGCGCGGTAGCCGTGCAGCCGGAACCAGGACTGGTAGGCCTCGGACTCGGCGGCCCGCTCCCGGTGGCGGAAGGTCGCCACCAGGGCGCGGCCGTCGAGCACGGTCGCCCCGTTGGCGGCGTAGACCATGTCGGGCAGGCCGGGCACCGGGTCGATCAGTTCGACGGTGTGGCCGAGGCGGCGGTAGGTCCGGTGCAGCCGCTCCCACTGGCGGACGGCGAGCGCGGTGTCGGTGGGCTGCGCCGGGTCCATCCACGGGTTGATCGCGTAGTCCACCGTGAAGTACGTCGGCCGGCACATCAGGTAGCGCCGGGGCCGCGCCGTACGTGCCGGGGTGTGCGTGGGCATTGCTCAACCGTCCTAGGATCGCGGGGAGTTCGGGAGCGGAGCTGCGGGTCGCTGCTGAGGCGGCTGCCCCGCGATCCCCGCTCGCACACCCGCGCGGGCGCCCCCGGCGGGCGCAACCCCCCGCGCACCCGGCGCGAGCCCCGGCGCACGGACCGGCGCCGGCTCCGCGGTGGGTCGGGCCGGTCACCAGTCGGCCGGGCCGCTCACCGGCGGGCCTGACCGCTCACCAGCGCACCGCCGCGAAGTCCACCGGCGCGGTCCGCAGCGCGCGGGCCCGGACGGCGAGGGCGCGCAGCCGGCGGTCCGCCTCCTCGGCGGGCATCCGGTGCTTGTCGCCGTGGCCGGGCAGCAGCCACTCGAAGCGCAGCGCGTCCAGGCCGCGCTCCAGCGAGGCCGCCTGCTCCTCGATCGAGTACCAGGTCACCGCCTCCTGCACCTCGATGTCCCGGCTGGTCCGGGACCAGTACAGGCTGTCGCCGCTGAAGCAGTACCGCTCGTCGGCGACGTACAGCACGCTGCCGCGGGTGTGGCCGGGGAAGGGGTGGGCGACCAGGCCGGGCGAGACCTCCACCGGGTCGGTGCCGCGCAGCACCCGGTCGGCGTCCGGGGCGGCGGCGAGGTCGCCCTCGTGGATCCAGAGCCGGGCGCCCAGCCGGTCGGCGTAGGCGCGGCCGTGCGCCGCGTGGTCGCGGTGGGTGAGCAGGACGTCGGTGACCGGGCCGAGCGCCTCGTAGCGGGCGGCGAGGGCCTCGCTCCAGCGGGGCGTGTCGATCATCACCCAGCCGTCGGGGCGGCGGCAGAGGTAGGCGGTGGCGCCCGCGGTCTGCCGGGAGTTGTGGCCCAGCAGCAGCACCTCGGCGGCCTCGTCGAGGGCCAGCGGGAAGGGGTCGGTGGCCCGGTCGAGCGGGCCGTTGCCGGGGCGGATCGAGCGGGTCGGGCAGGCGTGGGCGGCGGCGAGCAGCTGACGGCGCTCGGCCTCGTCGCGCGGCTGGCGGACCAGCTCGGACTTGCGGTCGCGCTCCCGGATCAGGTCGGGCGCGAGTTGCCGGGCGACGTCGCAGTTGGTGCAGCGGTCGTCGACGGTCCAGTTCTCGGAGCTGTTCATGGCCGGTGTTCCCCCAGGGAAGGTACGGCGGCCGGAGCGGCGGGCCGTCCTTCGAGCATCGTCCGGGCGGGCCGGAAAGCGGAAGGGGGAGCGGACCTTGTGCTTTCCCGGGCCGGGCGCTCTGCGACCCGGCGGGGCCGTAGAGGGTACGTGGCCCATCTCACGTTCGGCCAGGCTCACCTACGGTGGCGTAGGTCACTTGAATGGGTGAACTATCTCTTTCATGCCGAACCTCCAGGAGACCCTTGACCTCAGTTCGTACGCCGCCCTCGGGGACAGCTTCACCGAGGGTCTGAACGACCCCGGTGCCGACGGCGCCTTCGCCGGCTGGGCCGACCGCCTGGCCGGGCTGCTCGCCGACGGGCGGCCGCCGGGCGGGTTCCGTTACGCCAACCTGGCGGTGCGGGGGCGGCTGTTGGACCAGATCGTGGCCGAGCAGGTGCCGCAGGTCCGCCGGCTCCAGCCCGACCTGGTCACCTTCTGCGCCGGCGGCAACGACATCCTCCGACCCGGCAGCGACCCGGACGAGGTGGCCGTCCGCTTCGAGGCCGCCATCGCCCAACTCGCCGAGAACGCCGGGACGGTGCTGATCTGCACCGGCTTCGACACCCGCGAGGTGCCGCTGATCAGGCACCTGCGCGGCAAGATCGCCACCTACAACGGCCACATGCGGGCGGTCGCCGACCGCTACGACTGCAAGGTCGCCGACCTGTGGTCGCTGCGCGCGGTGCAGGACCGCCGGGCGTGGAGCGAGGACCGGCTGCACCTCTCCCCCGAGGGCCACCAGCGGGTCGCCCTGCTGGCCGCCCGCTCGCTCGGCCTGCGCACCCAGGACGACCCGGAGGCCCCGTGGCCGACCGCCCGCGTGCTCACCCCCGCCGACCAGCGGCGGGAGAACCTCCAGTGGGCCCGCGAGTACCTGATCCCCTGGGTCGGCCGGCGCCTGCGCGGGGAGTCCTCGGGCGACCACGTCGAGGCCAAGCGCCCCGATCTGATGCCGCTCTGACGCTCCATCAGCTCGTGACGCCCCGTCAGGCGTTCGCACCGGGTGCTGCGACCCGGCCGGTCCGACCGGCCCGCAGCGCCCGGTGCGACAGCGCGGCACCCGCCGCGCCGACCAGGTACCAGAACAGGTCCGGCGGGTTGAAGGTCGACCCGAGCACCAGGTGCACCAGCGGGCTGTGCCGCCCCCAGGCGTCCGGCAGGCCGGTGGCCTGGAACAGCTCCACCGCCCAGCTCACCGCGGCCGCCACCAGGGCGGCCCGCACCGGCCGCACCCGGGGCACGACCAGCACCGCCAGGGCGTACACCAGCACGGTGTAGAGGGCGTCGCCCGCGCACTTGGCCACCTCACCGGTCAGCACGGCACGCACGCCCAGGCCCGCCGCCACCGTCACCAGCACGGCCGCGGCGGCGGGCAGTCGTACCGTCAGGCCGTTCCGAAGTTCCGTCATCCGCCCCACGGTAGGTCCTGCTCCGCCCGCGCGGCGCAGCGGGCCCACCGGACCCAGTGGCCCCGGGAACCACCGCGCCATCCCGGACGTCACTCCCCCTGTTGAGCCATCCGTGCAGGTCACGGGCGGGAGTTCGAGCAGGGCGGGCGGGGCGGGGACAGTGACGGAGAACAGAGGCAGCGAGACACGGCGGCAGTTCGGCGTCCCCGGATTCGCGACCGGCCCGGACGGCCGGGCGCAGCGGGCCCGCGAGCAGGGCAAGGCCCTGCGCGAGCGCGTCCCCCGGGAGCGGCACGCGGAGTTCGCGCCCGCGCCCGACCGACCCACCGCCGTGGCGGCGATCGAGGCCTCCAACGCGGGCCGGATCCCCGGGCTGGTGCCGATCCGGGTGGGCCGGATGGCCGCCACCCCGTTCGCGTTCCTGCGCGGGTCGGCCGGGCTGATGGCCGCCGACCTCGCGGGCACGCCGGTGACCGGCGTCACCGCGCAGCTGTGCGGGGACGCCCACGCGGCCAACTTCGGCCTGTACGGCGACGCGCGCGGCCAACTCGTGATGGACATCAACGACTTCGACGAGACCGTGCCCGGTCCCTGGGAGTGGGACCTCAAGCGGCTGGCCACCAGCCTGGTGCTGGCCGGGCGGGAGACCGGGGCGAGCGAGACCACCGCCCGGGCCGCCGCCGCGCACGCCGCCGGCTCCTACCGGCGCACCATGCGCACCCTCGCCAAGCTGCCCGCCCTGGACGCCTGGAACGCCGTGGCGGACGAGCAGTTGGTGTCCTTCACCGAGGCGCACGACCTCACCGAGGTGCTGGGCAAGGTCGGCGCGAAGGCCCTCGGCAACACCAGCGCCCGCTTCGCCGCCCGCAGCACCACCCGTACCGCGGACGGCGGTTGGCGCTTCACGGCCGCCCCGCCGGTGCTCACCGAGGTCACCGACGCGACCGCCCGGGCGGTCGCCGAGGCACTGGGCCCGTACGTGGCGACGGTGCCCGCCGAGGTGCGCACCCTGCTGTCCCGCTACCGGGTGCAGGACGTGGCGTTCCGGGTGGTCGGCACCGGCAGCGTCGGCACCCGCTCGTACGTCGTGCTGCTCACCGACCACCGGGACCAGCCGCTGGTGCTCCAGGTGAAGGAGGCCCGGCCGTCCGTCCTGCTGCCGTACCTGGACGGCGGCCGGGGGCAGCGGCCGGAGGAGCACGAGGGCCGGCGCGTGGTGCTCGGCCAGAAGCACATGCAGGTGGTCAGCGACACCCTGCTCGGGTGGACCACCGTGGACGGACTCCCCTACCAGGTACGGCAGTTCCGCAACCGCAAGGGCAGCGTCGACCCGGCCGCGCTGCTGCCGGGCCAGCTGGACGACTACGCCCGGATCACCGGCGCGCTGCTCGCCCGGGCGCACGCCCACACCGCCGACCCGGGCCTGCTGGCCGGGTACTGCGGCAAGAACGAGGCGCTGGACGAGGCGGTCGCCGCCTTCGCCGTCGCCTACGCGGACCGTACCGAGGCCGACCACGCCGAGCTGCTGGCGGCGGTGCGCAGCGGGCGGCTGCCCGCGGAGCAGGGGGTCTGAGGGGGGTCGTACCGGGCACCGGCAGCCGAGGGCACCGGCGGCCGAGGGCGTCGACCGGCCGGTTCGGGTGGAACCGGCCCGGTGGCTCAGGACGCCAGGAACGGCGCCACGGCGGCGACGTACTCGGCGGGCCGGGTGCGGTGCACCAGGTGCCCGGCCTCGATGGTGACGAGGCGGCAGTCCGGGACGAGCCGGGCGAGTTCGGCGACCCGTTCCTGCGGGATGTGGCTGGTGGGGCCGCCGGCGACGACCAGGGTGCGGGCGGTGATCCGGGCCAGGCCCTCCCGCCAGGCCGGGTCGGGGGTGTCGATCTGCGCCTTGACGGCCCGGACCATCGCCCAGTCGAAGTGCGCCGGTTCGTCCGCGCCCTCGGGCGGCACGCTCGACGGGCGCGGGTACAGGGCGGCGATGTCCTCCAGGACGAGCCGGTCGACCCGCTCGGGCGCGGCCTGGGCGAGCAGGTAGGCGACCACGCCGCCCATCGAGTGGCCGACCAGGTCGACCCGGGCGAGGCCGAGCGCGTCGAGGAAGGCGAGCACGTCCTCGCGCATCTCGGCCAGGCCGTAGCGGTCGGTGCGGCCGCTGTCGCCGTGGCCGCGCAGGTCGAGCGCGTACACGTGGTGGTCGGGGGCGAGGGCGGGCAGCACCGGGTCCCAGTCGGCGGCGCGCTCGCCGAGGGCGTGCAGCAGCACCAGTGGCGGGCCGTCGGGGCGTCCGCTCTCCTGGTAGGCGAGCGTGATGCCGGGCAGTTCCACCGTTCGTACTGTCGTCATGACCGCCACCGTACGCGCCGACCGGCTGCTACCGGACGGCCGTTCGCCCTCGGCGCACCGGGGCGGTGTCGTCGGGGGTGCGTTCCGGCCCGGTCGCCCGGCCGGCGAACACGGAGGCCAGCACGGCCAGTCCGGCCACCGCCGCGCAGACCAGGCTCGCCGCGAGGTAGGCGGAGCGGTGGCCGCCGCCCCCGGCCGTCTCGCGCAGGTAGACCCCGGACAGGGCGGAGACCGCGACGGCCGCCGCGATCCGCTGCGCCATCTGCAGGATCGCCCCGCTGACCCCGGCCGCCTCGGCGGGCGCGTGGCGCAGCACGTAGGCCTGGTTGGTGGAGCCCATCAGGCCGACCGAGGCGCCGCTGAGCAGTTGGAGCAGGGCGAGCAGCCAGGGCAGCACGGCGGTCGGGGCCCAGTGCGCGACGGCGCCGCTGAGCAGCATGGCGAGCGCGGAGCCGGTCATCCCGAGGGTGACGGTGCGCCGGCCGAGCCGCTGCACCACCCGCCAGGCGAGCGCGGAGGCCGCCGCCATGGCCAGTGCGGAGGGCAGCGAGACCAGGGCGGCGCCCATCGGGGACAGTCCCAGGCCGTCCTGGAGGAACATGGTGAGGACGAGCGAGGCGGCCAGTGAGGAGCCGAACTGGGCCATCGCGGTGGCCGTGCCGAGCGCGTACGGCGCGGAGCGGCTGAGGGCGGGGTGGATCAGCGGGTGCCCGCCGGTCCGGGCGCAGCGGCGCTGCCAGCCGACCAGTGCGCCGAGCAGGGCCAGGGCGCCGGCGCCGAAGGCCAGCCAGCCGGCCCGGCCGGGCGGTTGGACGAAGGGCAGCATCAGGACCAGGGTGAGCGCGCCGACCAGCAGCAGGCCGAGCAGGTCGAGGTCGGCGTGCCGGCTGGCCGGTCGGGGCGCGGGCAGGTGCCGGACGGCGAGCAGCAGGGTCGCCAGGCCGAACGGGACGTTGAGCAGGAAGGTCAGCCGCCAGCCGAGTTCGGGGCCGGCCGCCGCCAGGACCAGGCCGCCGACCGGCGGGCCGAGGGCGAAGGCGAGGCTGCCGGTGACGGCGTACATCCCGAGGGCGCGGGCGCGCAGCTGGCCCTCGAAGACGTCCTGGAGGGTGCCGATCATCTGGGAGTTGACCAGTCCGGCGCCGACGCCCTGGAGCAGTCGGGCGGCGATCAGCACCTCCGGGGCGGTGGCGGTCGCGGAGACCAGGCTGACCGCGGTGAACAGGGCCAGGCCGGTGACGAAGAACCACTTGCGGCCTTTGACGTCCCCGAGGCGTCCGCCGGGGATCAGCGCGAGGCCGAAGGCGAGCGAGTACCCGGCGACGATCCACTGGAGGTGGGCGGGCTGGGCGTGCAGGGTCTCGCGCAGGGCGGGGATGGAGGTGTTCAGCACAGACTGGTCGATCAGGGTGGTGAAGCCGCCCGCGACGCAGACCAGCAGGACGCGGCGCCCGGCGGCGTCGAAGCGTTGCCTGCCCGCCCGCTGCGGTATCGGGCCGGTGGCGGTGCTCATGACTCGACCACCACCAGGGCGTAGCGGGCCTCCTCCGGGCCGAGGCTGCGGAAGCGCATGCTGCCGGAGCCGTAGCGCAGGCAGTCACCGGGGCCGAGCAGTTCGGCCTCGTCGTCCAGGGTGAGCTCCAACTGCCCCTCGAACAGCCAGAGGTGGTGTTCCAGTCCGGGCAGGCAGGGGCGGTCGTAGGCGATGTCGGCGCCGGCCGGGAGCCGGCCCTCGATGATCTCGGCGTGCAGCGAGCCGTGCGGCGGGGAGACCGAGCGGCGGACGAAGCCGGTGGCCTCGTCGCGCCAGAGCTGCTGTTCCCCGGCCCGGACCAACCGGGCGGGGCCGGACTCCACCTCGGCGAGCAGCCGGGACATGGTCCGCCCGTACACGGTGCACAGGCGCCCGAGCAGGGCGGCGGTCGGGCTGACCTCGGCCCGCTCCACCCGGGAGAGGGTGGACCGGCTGACGTCGGCGAGTTGCGCCAACTCCTCCAGGGTCCAGCCGCGTTCGACCCGTAGTTCGGCGAGCCGTTGTGCCAGCCGCTCGTCGGCGGCCGTGTCGATTCCCATATCCGTGATGCTATCCCGGATGTGAGATCACCTCCCGGGAGTTCTCCGGGGACGGTGAAGGTCTGACGGCGGCTCGGTCTCGGGGCGGCCTCGGTTCGGTCGCCGGTCGGCCGTCGCCGAGCCGGCGATCATATGATGTTCGGCGACAAAGGGGCCGGTCAGCGGCCCGAGGGGCCACTCCGCGGCCCACCGGCAAGGGGGACCAACGATCGTGTTCGGCATCATCAGACCGTGCAGCCACCGACTGTCCGAACGCCTCCGCACCTCCTGGATGGCGCACCTGTGCGGGCTCTGCCTCGCCCTGCGGGACGACCACGGGCAGCTCGCCCGGACCGCCACCAACTACGACGGCCTGATCATCTCCGTCCTGGTCGAGGCCCAGGCCGCCCGGGAGGACTCCAACTGGCGCCGCACGGCCGGGCCCTGCCCGCTGCGCGGCATGCGCACGGCCTCCGTCGCCAAGGGCGAGGGCGCCCGGCTGGCGGCCGCCGTCTCGCTCGCGCTCGCCTCGGTGAAGATCCGCGACCACGTCGAGGACCGGGACGGCGTGTTCGCCCGCCGCCCGGTGGCCGCCGGGGCCCGCGCGGTGACCAGGCGCTGGGACCGGCAGAGCGCGGGCAGCGCCTCCACGGTCGGCTTCGACACCGCCGTCCTGCTCGACGCCGCCTCCCGGCAGGGCGAGGTGGAACGCTCGCTGCGGCCCGGTGGCTCCGTCCTGCTGGTCACCGAACCCACCGAGACCGCCACCTCCGCCGCCTTCGCGCACACCGCCGTGATCGCCGGGCGCCCCGGCAACGCCGCCCCGCTCGCCGAGGCCGGGCGGCTGTTCGGCCGGCTCGCCCACCTGCTGGACGCCGCCGAGGACCAGGCGGCCGACGCCGCAACGGGCGCCTGGAACCCGCTGACCGCCACCGGCACCGACCGCGCCGAGGCCGAACGCCTCTGCCGGGACGCCGTGCACGGTATCCGGCTCGCGCTGCGGGAGGTCGAGCTCACCGACCGGGCCCTGGTGCACGTGCTGCTCGCCCACGAGACGGAGACCGCGGTGGACCGGGTCTTCGGCCGGGCCGGGCACGCCGCGAGCTGCCGCCGCGGCCCGGCCGGGGCCGAGCACGCCGCCGCCGACACCCCGCGGGACGCGCCGCCGCGTCAGGTGCCGCCCGGCCAGGCCCCGGACCAGGCGCCCCTCCCCCCGTGGGTGCCGCAGGGCCCGGGCTTCGGCCCGCCGCTCGGCGGGAAGCCACCGCACCCGCGCAACCTGCTCGCCGGGTGCGCGGTGTGGGCCCTGATGGCCTGCTCCTGCCAGTTGCTCTGCTGCGAGCACGACGACCCGTTCAGCCGGGAGCGCCGCAAGGGCTTCTGCGAGCGGCACGACGGCTGCAGCGCCTGCGCCTGCGACTGCTGCGACCCCGGCTGCTGCGAGTGCGGCAAGTGCGGGTGCGACTGCTGCGATTCCTGCGGCTGTGACGGCTGCGACTGCGGGTGCGACTGCTGACGTTCGGTCAGCTCTCCTCCGACACCGACACCGGCGCCTCCTTCTCCCCTGACTCCGGCTCCGGCTCCGGCTGATCCGACGCCACCGGCCCGGGGTGCCCCCGCAGCACCCCGGGCCGGTCCGCGTCCCGGTACTCCTCCGCGCGCCGCCAGAGCGGCAGCACCGCCACCGGGCCGCGCGGTCCGGCGGCCTCAGGCCTCACGCCCCGCCACCTCCCGGTCCGCCGCCAGCGAGTTCTCCAACCCGGCCAGCAACTGCCGGAACCGCTCGGCGTCCTGCTCGGTCATCCGCCCCTCGGGCGCCGCCCCCGGCCACTCGGCCGTCCTGTCGTCCATGGTCCCGACGCTAGGCGGCGGCGATCAACGGGCGATAAACGAGGGACGCGTGGGGCGGAAGGGGCGTACCCGCACCGAACTCCACCCCGCCCGACGGCTTGGCGGGGGCATCGGGTGGTGGTTCAATTCCCATCGTTAGGAAGGTTTCCTAACTAGGAATCGTCGGATCCGAGCACGACCTCTTCCCCCCACCGAGAGGACGACTTCCCCATGGACCGCAGCGCCTCCAGCAGGACGACCAGGAACACCGCCCGGGCAGTGACCACCGGGACCGCGCTCGCCGCCTTCCTCCTGTCCACCGCCGCCTGCGGCGCCTGGGCCGTGGACCCGGCCCGGGCCGCACCGGAGCGGCCCGCCGCCCCGGCGGTCGCGGCCCGGCAGGCGGGCGCCACCCCCCGGGCAGCGGCCGGCGGGCTCACCCCCGACCAGCGCCGCCGCGCCGACCAGCTGGTCAGCGTCTTCGAGAACGGCACCACCACCATCCAGTACGGCTACGCGGAGAACATCCACGACGGCCGCGGCGTCACCGCGGGCCGGGCCGGGTTCACCACCAACGACGGCGACGCCCTCACGGTGGTCCGCGCCTACACCGCCGTCGCCCCCGACAACCCGCTCGCCCGCTTCGTCCCGGAACTGGAGCGCCTGGCCGCCGCCGGCAGCGGCGACACCAGCGGCCTGCCCGAGGCCGACTACATCGCCGCCTGGCAGCAGGCCGCCCAGGACCCGGCCTTCCGGCAGGTCCAGGACGAGCAGGTCGACCAGCGCTACTTCACCCCGGCCATGGACCAGGCCGACCGGCTCGGCCTGACCACCGCGCTGGCCCGCGCCGAGCTCTACGACGCCTCCATCCAGCACGGCAACGGCAGCGAGTACGACGCCCTGCCCGCGCTGATCGGCCGGACCACGGCCAAGGTCGGTGCGCCCTCGGCCGCCGGTGAGCGCGCCTGGCTGGACGCCTTCTTCGACGTCCGGATCGACGACCTGAACAACCCGGCCAACTCCTCCACCGCGGAGGAGTGGCGCAAGTCCGTCGACCGGGTCGAGTGCCTGCGGCGGATCGCCGCCACCGGCAACGACGACCTGGACGGCCCGTTCACCATCACCGCCTACGGCTCCGGCTACACCATCGGCTGAGCCGCCGTCCGCCCCGGGGTCCGGGAGTGCGGGCCCGGACCCCGGCCCCGGGCGGCCACCGTGTTCAGGTCCGCGCGCGTGCCGCCCCGTCCAGCAGGAGGGCGGCGGCCGCGCGGGCCTCGGTGGCGGCGCCCGGGTCCCCGTGCACGGCGGCGACGGTGATCGCGCCCTCGGCGAGCAGCGCGAGCTGGGCGGCGGTGGCGGGCGGGGCACCGGCGGCATCGACCAGGCCGGCCAGGTAGCCGGCGAACTCCGCCTTGTGGTGCCGGGCGGCGGCCACGACGGCGGGGCTGGTGGCGCCCAGCTCGCCGAAGGAGTTCACGAAGGCGCAGCCGCGGAACCCGGGCTCGGCGAACCACCGGCCGAGCCAGTCGAAGACCGCGAGCACCTGCTCCCGGGGCGTGCCGCCGGCCCGGGAGACGTGGACGGCCAGGCTCGCCCGCCACCGCGCGTCGCGCCGCCGCAGGTAGGCCTCGACCAGCTCGTCCTTGGCCGGGAAGTGCTGGTAGACGCGGCGCATGGTCAGCCCGGAGGCGGCCCGGACGGCGTCCATCCCGACCGCCTGGACGCCCCGTCCGTAGAACAGCTCCTCGGCCGCGTCGAGGATCCGGGTCCGTGGGTCCACCTGTTCCATCTGCCGTGCCCTTTGCGTGAGAACGATGATTCTCCTAGGGTAGCGACTGAGATGAGAACGATCGTTCTCACCGGCGGAATGCCCGTTCCCGAGGAGAATCCCGTGACCGAACAGCGCCCTCCCGTGCCCCCCTTCACCGAGGAGTCCGCCCACCGCAAGGTCCGCGCCGCCGAGGACGCCTGGAACACCCGCGACCCGCGGCGCGTCGCCCTCGCCTACACGCCCGACAGCCGCTGGCGCAACCGGGCCGAGTTCCTCACCGGCCGCGAGCAGATCGCCGCCTTCCTCACCCGCAAGTGGCAGCGCGAACTCGACTACCGCCTGGTCAAGGAGCTGTGGGCGCACGACGGCGACCGGATCGCCGTCCGCTTCGCCTACGAGTGGCACGATGACGCCGGGCAGTGGTACCGCTCGTACGGGAACGAGAACTGGGAGTTCGACGCGAACGGCCTGATGGCCCGTCGGCTCGCCTGCATCAACGACCTGCCGATCGCCCCCGGGGAGCGCCTCCTGCACTGGCCCGCCGGGGCCCGCCCGGCCGACCACCCCGGCCTCACCGAGCTCGGGCTCTGAGCGCCCCCGCCCGTTCCGTACCCGAAGGTTGACGCCCTGTCCGGCGAAGGGCCCCGCACTGTTCCACAGCTGTGACGCGGCGCGCACCGGCCACGGACCCGGCCTTGGGAACCTCCTTCTCGGAAGCGAACTGCACCACCCGAGGGGGACCCAGAGATGTCCGTGCGCAACAGATTCGGCACCGCCGCCGCCATCGCCCTGATGACGACCGCGGGCGCGGTCCTGCTCTCCGCCTGCGGCCCCGAGAACGGCGACTCCGGATCGACCGCGGCCCCCAGCGCCCCGGTCACGGCGGCGCCGGGCGGCGGATCGCACTCCGGCAGCCCCGCGCCGGGCGGCAAGGAGGTCAACGGCACCTCCGCGGCCAACCACCTGACCATCAGCACGGGCACCCGGACGGTCGCCATGAACGGCACCACGGTCGACTTCGGCACCGTGGTGCGCGACCTCGCGTGGTCCCCCGACGGCAAGAAGGTCGTCTTCGTCGACGGCGACGGCAACCTGCTGACCGCCGCCCCGGACGGCAGCGGCAGGACGACCCTCGCCAAGGCCCCCAGCGGCGAGACCTGGTCCCACCCGACCTGGCAGCACGCCGACAAGGGGCCCAGCGGCGGCGCGGTGCCCGACGAGACCGACCGCTACAACAACATCGTGTTCACCTCCGGCAAGGGCGGCGTGCTGCGGCTGGAGAAGGTGCCCGCCAAGGGCGGCGCCGTCGAGGAGCTCGCCCCGCACAACTCCGAGGCCGGCGACGCGGCCGGCGCCCCGCAGCCGCCGCAGACCGGCAACACCTGGGCCAACGCCGGCGGGCAGCAGGCCGACATCGCGTACGCCAACACCCCGGCCGGCGAGGTGTACATCTACGACGACTACATCCGCCCGGCCACCCGGGACATCGGCAAGGGCTCCCAGCCCGCACTGTCCCCGGACGGCGGGAACATCGTCTTCGTCCGCTCGGTGAACGGCCACGACCACCTGTTCACCCGCTCCACCGAGCACGACCGGACGACCGAGAAGGACCTCACCCCCTCGGCCGGCACCGACTACACCGAGCCCGCGTGGTCCCCCGACGGCAGGACCGTCGCGGCCCGCACCCCGGACGGCATCAGCACCGTGCCGGCCGACGGCTCGGCGGCGCCGGTCCAGGTCTCCACCATCAAGGGCCTGCCGGTCTACCGGCCCTGATCCGGGGTCGGACGCGCCAACTCGGCGCGCAGCTCCGCGAGGTGCTCGTCCGCCGACTCGTGCGGCAGGAACTCGACCAGGTCGAGGAAGCGGAACAGCACCCGCTCCTCGGTGACCGCGTACTCGTAGTCGCCGAACCCGACCACCGCCCCCGTCCCGCCGCGCGCCGCGCCACGGACGGCGGCGGCGGTCAGCCCCTCCCCCGCGCCCTCGGCGCTCACCCGCCGACGGGCGTTGGGCCGGGCCAGGTACGGGCACACCATCGACGCGTACAGCATGCAGGCGCGGTGCCCCGGGCCCTCCATGGTCGGCGCCAGGTTGCGGTACGGGCGCCCGGCCCCGAGCGCCTCCGCGATCGCGGCGCTCTCCGCCGGCCCGACCACCCGCCAGACCGGGCCGCGCGGCATCAGGGCGCCACACACCGAACAGCGGCGCTCCAGCGCGCAGTCGGCGCTGCGCCCGTGGTCGGTCAGCGCGAACTGCGGCCGCCCGTCCCGCCACGGCGTGATCGCCGGCACCGGGTACCCGCGGGCGTCCCGGGGGCGCTCCCCCACCTGCTCCGGCATCGGCACCTGTTCGAATCGCACGCCCCCATCGATACCAGCCGGGCGCCCGGCGCCGCTACCGACCGGCCCCGGCCGACCCGAATCGTGGGCGGGAGCGGCGCCGGAACGGAGGGGCCGACGGTGGGACCGGCGACCGCGGGGCGGTCGCCGGTCCGGGGTGCCGGTCGGCTGTGCGGGGTCAGTTCCAGATGCCGGTGATGTCCGTCGCGCCGGCCGCGTTGCCCGCGTGGCCGCTCGCCCCGGAGAGGTCCTCCAGGGTGCGCAGCACGTTGTAGTGGTTGTAGGTGGTGGAGCTGCTGCTGCCCGGCGTCACATGGGCGCCGTAGACCAGGGTCGGGATGCGGTTGCCGGACAGGCTGTTGTCCTCGTCGAAGGTGACGACGAGCAGGCTGTTGTGGCTCTGCGCCCAGGCGGCGTACCCGCCGAGGTTGTTCTTGATCCAGGTGTCACCGGTGCCGACCGAGCAGTCGTGCATGTCGCTGCACAGGTTCGGGATCACGAACGACACGTTGGGCAGCGTGGTGTAGTCGGTCGGGAACTGGGCGAAGGTCTTGGCGCTGTTGAGCGGGACGTTCCCGAAGCCGAACCAGGGGTTGTGCTTCTGCGCGTACTTGCCGCTGCTGCACACCGTGCTGCCCTGGCTGGGCAGGGTCTCGTTGTAGCTCGCCCAGGTCTTCCCGGCGGCGAGCACCTCGGAGGCCAGGTTCGGGGCCTGGAAGCCGCCGACCGTCACGCAGCTGTCGTCGACCCGGCCCTGGGTGGAGCCGGAGAACAGCGCGTAGTAGTTCGGCTCGCTGGGGTGGGTGATGGCGAAGGACTGCGTGAGGTTGGCGCCGCCCGCCTTGAGGGTGTTGTTGAGGTAGGGGGCGCTGCTGCTGCCGATGACCTGGCTGTAGGCGTGGTTCTCCATCACCACGACCACGATGTGGTCGGGCGTGGGCAGCCCGGCGGCCTGCGCGGTGCTGGCGGTGGCGGCCCACAGGCCGGCGGAGGCGGCGACCAGTGCGGCGGCCGAGCCGATCGCGGTCGCGGTGCGACGGGAGCGGGAGCGCGGACGGGGGGCGTCGTTCAGGGGCTTCGCGGACGAAGTCATGACGTTTCCTCGGGTGGAGGGCGGCCCCGGCGGGGCCGCCCGGACGGGAGGTGACTGAGCTACCCGGAGTGCGACCGAACCGGCCTAGTAGGGCGTGCCGTTGGCGAAGTCGGTGGCGAAGGTCGACTCGATCGTGCTGAGCACCCCGGAGTCGGAGACGATCAGGCCCAGCTCGCGGTTGTTGTTCAGCGAGTTGTCGGAGAAGTTCTCCGAGCCGGCGAACACCTTGGCGGTGGGCGTGCCGTAGTCGGCGACGATGGCCTTGGCGTGGATGTACAGGCCGGTGGTGGAGGAGTAGGTGACCACCTTGGCGCCGGCCGCGGTGACCTCGTCGAAGGAGGAGCCGTAGCTGTCCGGGCTCATCCCGACGACGCGGACGGTGACACCGCGGTCGGCGGCGGCGGCGACGGCGTCGACCAGGGCCGGGTCGCCGAACTCCAGCTCCTCGACGTCCAGCGAGGTCCGGGCGCCGTTGATCAGCGCCAGCAGGCGGTCCTGCGAGTCGGTGGGCGACCAGACCAGGTTGTCGCCGTCCGAGGGGGTGATCGAGGTCTTGGCGTAGTCGGCGGCGAAGACCTGCTCGATCGCGGCGACGTCGTTGGCGTCGGTGTCGACGACCCCGTAGTCGCGGCTGCTGGAGTAGTAGGTGGCGTCCAGGTTCCCGGTCAGGATCAGCGACTTGGCGCCGTCCACGGTGACGGTCTTCTGGTGGGTGTAGACGAACGCCGAGGAGGAGTACGTCACGCCGACGCCGGCGGCCTTGAGCGCGGAGTAGGCGGCGCCGTTGACCGAGCTGTGCTTGCCGTCCAGGATCACCCGGACCCGCACCCCGGCGCGCTGACGGGCGATCAGGGCGTTCACGGCCGTGGTGTCGCGCAGCTCGTACATCGTCACGTCGACGGACTTGGTGGCCGAGTTGATCAGGCCGTAGACCGCGCTGTGGTCCTGGTCCGGGAAGACGATCGTCGAGTAGGTGCCGGTGACGGCCTCGGCGTGGGCGGCACCGGAGGCGGATATCAGGCCGGCGCCGACGAGCAGCAGGGCGCCGGCACGGCGCGCGAAGGTGGCCAGGGGCATGGGGACTCCATGGTCGGTGAGGGGGAAGTCGGCGCGTGGCGGCACCGGGGGCGGACGCGTCAGATGGCATGACCCGTGTGGACGACATGGACACGCTGAACGGAACGGCCCGAACAGCATGCGGTCGCGGTGGTCAACGCGGGTAGATGACGGGAGGTAAAACCTTGCCCCCGGGCCGGAGAACGGATCGTGCCCCGGCAAAACGACCCGACAACGGACGAAGCGGGCACGAAGGTTCACATTGCCACGGCCCGCCCGGACCGGTGATAGTGATCATCGACCCGACGCGACCCGACACCGCGTCAGCGCACGAGAGAGCCGAGGAACATGGCGAAGACCCGTCTGCTGCGTCCGCTGGCGGTGGCCGCCGCCGCTGCCGTCCTGGCCGCCACCGGAGCCGTACCGGCCCTGGCCGCCGGCCAGGACGGCCCGGCCCTGCCCACCCCCGACACCGCGGGGGTGCAGAGCGCGCTTCAAGCCACCACCGCCGCCGGCGCTCCCGGCGCCTTCGCGGTGATCCGCGACCACGGCGACGACGAGCTGACCCGCTCCCTGACCGTCGGCAAGGCCGACCTGGACGGGACCCCGATGAACTCCTCGTGGAGGTTCCGGGTCGGCAGCAACAGCAAGATGTTCACCGCCGTTCTCGTGATGCAGCTGGCGCAGGAGGGCCGGATCGACCTCGACAAGCCGCTGCGCGACTACCTGCCGGCCGGCACCCTCCCGGACGGCTGGACGATGACCGGCCGCCAGGTGATGGAGCACCGGGCCGGCGTCTACGACCACACCAACGACCTGCTGGAGCAGGCCGGCGAGGAGACCACCAGCGCCTTCGAGGCCCGCATCCGCACCACGGTGTACGCCCCGGCCGACCTGGTCGCGATGTCCGTCAAGCACGGGCAGCAGTACACCCCGGGCAGCCGCTACTCCTACTCCAACACCGACTTCGTGCTGCTGGGCCTGGCCGTCGAGCACCTCACCGGCCGCCCCTACGCCGACGTGCTGCGCGAGCGGATCATCGAGCCGCTCGGCCTGGGCCGGACCTCCTTCGTCGTCCCCGACCAGCGGATCGACGGCTCCCACGTCACCGGCTACCTCACCAACGACGACCGCACCAAGCCGCTGCTGGACTCCACCGAGCAGAACGGCTCCTGGGTGTGGGCCGCCGGAGCCGTCATCTCCACCGCCGAGGACCTCGACCGCTTCCTCACCGCGCTGATGGCCGGCGGCGACGGCGGGCTGGTCTCGGACGACTCCCTCCGCCAGATGGAGGCCGCGCTGCCCACCCCCACCGCCAAGGTCTCCTACGGGCTGGGGCTCCGCCGCATCTCGCTGACCTGCGGCGACGTGTACGGGCACGGCGGCATCGTCCAGGGCTTCCAGACCCAGTCCTTCGCCACCCCGGACGGGCGGCGCTCGGTGGTGGTCTTCGCCAACGCCTCCAACAACGGCTCGGTCACCCAGGGCCTGATGAACGCCCTGGAGCCGGCCTTCTGCGGGAAGAAGCCCGCGCCGGCGAAGGTCGCGCCGCGCACCGGCAACGCCCCGGCCCAGCAGAACCAGCGGACCGTCCAGCACGACCAGGGGCTGCCGGTGGTGGAGGACACCCGGATCTGACCCCACGCCCGGCCCAGGACCGGACGCCCGGACCGAACACCCGGAACGAACGCCCGGACCTGACGCCCGGACCCGACACGCCCTGGTCCCGCACCGGGCGCCCGGGCCGGACCGTCGCTACGGCACGACGGCCCGGCCCGGGCGGCCGTCCGCGCTCAGGTCGGTGAGCGCATCGGTGAGGATCTCGCGGGCCTCGTCCGCCCGCCCCTGCTCGATCAGCGCGGTGCCCAGCTCGGTCAGCGCCTTGGTCATGCTGTCCGGGCGCCCGACCGCCTCGTAGTGCACCAGGGCCTGCCGGTAGGCTTTCTCCGCGGCCGGCCAGCGCCTCAACGCGGCCCGGTCCTGGCCGAGTTCGTGCGCCGTCATGGCGGCCAGCAGGTGCATCAGCGGCGAGCACCAGCGCTCCACCAGCTCCAGCGCGCCGGCCAGCGCACGGCGGCGGACGTCCACCGCCTCCTCGGCCCGGCCCAGCTCGCGCAGACAGGTCGCCGCGCCGCGCAGGGTGACCAGCCGTCCGATCATGGCGGCCCGGTTGTCGACCTCGGCGAAGGCGTCCGCCGCCCGCTGGTAGCTCTCGCTCGCCTCCCGGTGGCGCTGCAGGTTCCGCAGCCCGGAGCCGAGGTAGGTGAGCGCCCAGCCCTGCTGCTCGTGGTCGCCCAGCGCACGGGCCAGCTCCAGCCCCTCACCGGCGAGTTCGATGCCGCGCTGGTAGCGGTGCAGGCAGGTGACGTACGTCCAGGCCAGGTAGTTCACGTGCACCGCCTCGGCCCGCCGGTCACCGCAGGCCCGGGCCGCGTCCACCGACAGCTGGAACACCTCGCCCCAGAGGTCCCAGCTCAGCAGCCGGTCGGAGAACCAGTGCATGGCCTCGGCGGTGTCGATCACCTCCCGGTGGCGGCCCTCCCGCTGGGCCCGGTACAGCGCGGCCAGCCACTCCGGGTGCTCCTCCTCCAGCCAGCGGGCCGACTCGGTGAGCCGCAGCGCGGAACCGTCGACGGAGGCGGAGGCCGAACCGGAGGCGGAGGCGGAGGCGGAGGCATCGGCAGAACCGGAGACGCCGGCCGGGGCGGCGCCCGCGGTCGCCGTGTGGTCCGGGTCGAAGCGCAGGCCGTGCCCGGCCGCCTCGCGCAGCAGTCGGCGCCCAGCCTCGGTACGGGCCTCGGCGACGGCCCCGGCCGGCTCGTCGGCGGCCAGCCGCTCGCCCGCGTACAGCCGCACCAGGTCGTGCAGCCGGTAGCGCTCCGGGGTGGCGGACTGCACCAGGCCGGCGTCGACGAGCTGCTCCAGGACCAGCTCGGTGCGCCCGGCCGGCAGCCCCGCGTAGTGGGCCAGGACGGCCGCAGTGAAGTCCTGCCCGGCGGTCAGCGCGCAGCGCCGCAGCACCAGCCGGGCTTCCGCGGGCAGCCGGCGGTAGGACAGCTCGAAGGCCGGACGGACCGCCAGGTCCCCGGTCTCC
The DNA here is from genome assembly GCF_055594965.1 of Kitasatospora sp. NPDC040550. Classification (NCBI taxonomy): domain Bacteria; kingdom Bacillati; phylum Actinomycetota; class Actinomycetes; order Kitasatosporales; family Streptomycetaceae; genus Kitasatospora; species Kitasatospora sp. NPDC040550. Next base: position 401,798 of record NZ_JBVIWC010000001.1, read on the forward strand.
AGCAGGTCGAGGCGGTTCTCCTCGGCGGCGAGCTGGCGCGCCAGTTGGGCCACCGGCTGCTGCGGCCGGGCCACCAGCCGCTGCCCGGCGATCCGCAGCGCGAGCGGCAGGTAGCCGCACAGCCGGGCCAGGTCGGCGACGGCGGCCGGCGCGGCCTCGACCCGTTCCGGCCCGGCGATCCGGGCCAGCAGGGCAGTGGCCTCGACCGGGGAGAGCACGTCGAGCCGCAGCCGGTGCACGGCCTCCAGCCCGGGCAGGGCGTGCCGGCTGGTCACGATGGTGACGGCGGGGCCGGCACCGGGCAGCAGCGGGCGCACCTGGCTCTCGTCGACGGCGTCGTCCAGCACCAGCACCAGCCGGCGGTCGCGCACCAGGGCGCGGAACAGCCCGGCCCGCTCCTCCGTCCCGGCGGGCACCGCGCCGTCCTTGACCCCGAGGGCGCGCAGCACCTGGCCGAGCGCCTCCCGGGCGGGCAGCGGGGTGGCGGCCGTGCCGCCGAGGTCCAGCGAGAGCTGGCCGTCCGGGAAGGCCGGGGCGAGGGCGTGGGCGGCGTGCAGGGCGAAGGCGGTCTTGCCCAGGCCGGGCTGACCGCTGATCAGCACCACCCGGGGGTGGGCGGGTCGGCGGTCAGCCGTGAGCGCGGCGAGCTCGGCGAGGGCCTGCTCGCGGGCGGTGAAGTCGGCCAGGTCGCGTGGCAGGGCGAGGGCGCCGGGCACCGGCGGGTCGGTGCGGGCCTCGGGGCCGCCGGGCGGTGCCTGGTCCGGGGCCGGACCCGGTCCGGGCGCCGCCCCGGCGGCACGGTGCGGCCCGCCGGGTGCGGTGGACTGGCCGTCCGGGGCGGCGGACGGCCCGACGGAGCCGGCCGACGGACCGACGGCTGCGGTGGCCGGGCCCTGCGGGGGCACCTGCCGCACGCCCCGGGGGCGGCCGGACTGGGCGGCCCGCTCCAGCGCGGCGGTCTGCGGGCCGTCCAGGCCCAGGGCGGCGGCCAGCGCCTGCACGGTGCGCCGCTGCGGTCCCCGGGTGCGGCCGCGCTCCATGTCCCCGAGGGCCCGCAGGCTGACCCCGGCCGTGGCCGCCAGGTCCTCCTGGGTCAGCCCGGCCGTCACCCGGTGGCCGGCCAGCAGGTGGCCGAACTCCCCGGTTCCGCTCGCAAGCACCATCTCCCCGCCCCGCCCCCTGGTCCGCGCTCGCGCGGTTCCGCCGCAGTTCTGCCGGGCCGCACGCCGGGCAGATCGTCTCAGGCAGAAGTATGCCCCGTGGGACGGACCGCGCGTACCCGGCCGCGGCCTGCGGGGATGCCGGGGACACGGGCGCCCGGCGGGTGGATCCGCCCAGCGGAACCGCCTGTAGTTCCGCCTGCTCCGGTCGGCCCGGGGAGGCAGTTGTGCTCTCCCCCGACCACCCCGACCACCCCGAGGCCCCCAGCGGCCCCCTGGTCCACCCGGAGCCGCCGCTGAGCCGCCGCTGAGCGCCCCTCAGCGCTCCCCCGCGGCGAGCGCCCGTTCCCGCTGTCTGGCCTCCGTGCCCTCGACGCTGCGGCCGAACGCGAACAGCAGGTCGGCCAGCAGCCCGTGCGAGCGCGCCTCCACGGCCGGGTCGCCGACGGTACGGCCGAGGGCGACGGCGAGCCGGGCCGAGGACAGCGCCGCGTCCCGGCGGCCGAGGGCGTGCAGGGCGCGGGCGCGGCCGTGGGTGGCGAGCACCGCCGCACGGTCGGTCCGGACCGACCCGGCGGAACCGGAACGCTCCGCGCCCGGCCGGGCAGGGCCCGAACGCCCCCGGGCCGTACGGTCGGTGGCGATCCGGACCGCCTCGTCGGCGTGCGCCAGCGCCCGGTCCGGGGCACCGACCCGCACCAGGGCCTCGGCGAGCTCGGTGAGCGCCCCGACCAGCAGGTGCCCGGCGGCCGGGGCGCGGGCGGCGGTCACCAGCTCGGTGAGCAGCGGCACCGCACGGTCGTACTGCCCGGCCCGGGCCAGCGCGGCCGCCACCCGGCGGCGGCAGTGGTGGCGCAGCAGCGCGTCCCCGGCCCGGTCGGCGGCCGCGACGGCGGCGCCGAGCTGCTCCAGGGCGGTGCGGTGAGCCGCCCGGTGGACGTGCAGGACGGCCAGGTCGGTGCCCAGCCGGGCGAGCGCCGCGTCGTCCCGGGCGGCCTTCGCGGCGCGCAGCCCGATCTCGGCGACGGCCCGCCGGTGCGCCCGGTCCTCGCCGCCGGTGTCCCCGGACAGTTCGTACAGCCGGCCGATCCGGTGGGCGAGCAGCCAGGCGGCGCCGGTGCGCCCGTACTGCTCGGCGCACAGGACGACGGCGCGCAGCGCGCTCTCCTCCCGGCGGAACCAGGCCGCCGGCCGGGCACCGTCGCCACCGCCACCACCCGCGCTGTCGCCGCTGCCGTCCGGGCCCCACGGGGCGGTCAGCTCCAGGTAGTGGGCGATCAGCCGGTCGAGGGCGCCGAACCGTTCCTCGCAGTCCAGTTCGGCGGCCTGCCCGGCGGCGTAGCGGCGGACCAGCTCGCGGCGGGCGTAGCGCCCGGGGGCGGTCTCGGCGAGCAGGTGGACGGCGTCGAGCGCGGTCAGCAGGGTGCGGGCGGCGGCGGGTCGCAGGTCGGCGAGGGCGGCGGCGGTGGCGGTGTCGATGACCGCGCCGGGGTGCAGTCCCAGCAGGGTGAACAGCCGGGCGGCGGCGGGCGGCAGCCTCCGGTAGGTGCGGTCCAGGGCGGCGGTGATGCCGCTCGGGTCGGGCCCGTCACCGGCGCCGGCCAGGGCGGTCAGGCCGGTCTGCTCGTCGGCGAGTTCGGCGGCGAGGTCCCCCGGCGTCCAGTCCGGGCGGGCGGCCAGCCGGGCGGCGGCCAGGCGCAGGGCCAGCGGCAGGCGGTCGCAGCGGTCGGCGAGTTCGTCGAGTTCGGCGGCGGTCTGCGGGGCGGTGGCGGGGCGGTCCGGGCCGAGGGCGCGGGCGAGCAGCGCGCGGGCGTCCTCGGCGCCGAGCGGGCCGAGCGGGAGCGCCAGGGCGTCCTCGTGGAGCAGCAGTTCGCGCAGCCGGTCGCGGCTGGTGACGACGGCGACCGGGCCCAGGACGGAGCCGGCCGTCGCGGGTCGGCCGGGCAGCAGCGGGGCGAGCCGGGGGTGGTCGGCGGCGTCGTCCAGCAGGATCAGGATCCGGCGGTCGGCGAGCAGGGCGCGGTAGCGGGCGGCGCGTTCCTCCAGCCCGTCGGGGACGCCCTCGGGGGCGACGCCGAGGTCGGTGAGGAACCCGGCCAGGACGTCCGCGGGTTCGCGCGGCCCGTCCGGGTGGGTGCCACGCAGGTCGGCGCGGAGCACGCCGTCCGGGAAGCGCTGCGCCGCCCAGTGCTGGACGAGCGCGGTCTTGCCCGCCCCGGCCGGGCCGGTCACCAGGATCGGACGGCCGGTCCGGGCGGCGACGGCCAGCGCCTCGTGCAGGCCGGCGAGTTCGGCGGCGCGGCCGACGAAGCGCCGGTCGGGCGGGGTGTGCCGGGCCAACTGTTCGCCGGCCAGCCGCAGTTCCGGCCCGGGCGGCCCGGACAGCCGGGTCAGCGCCCGGTCGTACCGGGCCCGGGCCTCCAGTCCGCGGCCGGCCTGCTCCAGGCACTGGACCAGCCGGGCGGCCAGCGCCTGGCGGCCCGGGTGGGCGTCGGCGGCCTCGCCGAGTTCGGCGACCAGTTCGCCGCCGCGGCCGGCCAGCAGCAGCCGTTGTGCCAGCCGGTCCAGGGTGCGCAGCCGCAGGTCGGTGAGGTCCGGGAGGGTGCGGGTGCGCAGCAGCTCGGAGCCGCAGTCGGCGAGCGCCGGGCCGCGCCACAGGTCGAGCGCGGCGCGCAGCAGCGGGACGGCCGGGTCGTCGGCGCCGAGCCGGGCGGCGGAGCCGGGGAGCAGCACCCCGGCCCGGTCGTGCAGCGCGCCGAAGCGGACCAGGTCGACCCGGTCCGCGTCGCCCTCCAGGACGTACCCGCCGCCGCGGGTGCCCAGCACCAGCCGGGGGTCGTCCAGTCGTCGGCGCAGCGCGGCCACGTGGCCCTGGAGGGCGGCCCGCGCGGTCGGCGGCGCGGCGCCGTCCCAGACCAGTTCGATCAGTTCCTCGGCGCCCACCGGCTGGTTCAGCCGGACGGCCAGCGCCGCCAGCAGCGCGCGCCGCTTCGGGGCCGAGGGGGTGACCACCGTGCCGTCGGCCCGCCGGACCGTCATCGGCCCGAGCAGCTCGATCTCCATGCTCCCCTTCCCGTCGGGGGTCGTCGGCCTCCGGTGCCGCGCCGTCGCCCCCGTAGGGAAGGACGACGGGGCGGACCTGCGCGGTTCAGTTCCCGGGCCCGCCGTCCGGCCCGCCGGGGGCCGGTTCGCGGTCGGCCCAGGCGGGTGCGGTGCGGCGGTCGGGCCCGGCGAGGACCTGGACGTCGTACGGCGCGTACTCGTTGCCGTGGTCGCGCGCGGTGTAGCCGGCCGCCGTGAGGATCGCGATCATCGCGGTGGCCATCGCCGTCCGGGCCTCGCCGGACTGCCGGACCGCCGGGGTCTCGCCGTCGGCCCGCCGCGCCTCCTCGCCGGCCCGGTCGCGCAGCCGGGGGCTGACGTGCCAGCTGACCAGCACTTCCGGGTCCGCCGCGCCGAAGTGCTGGTTCCAGGTGCTGACCCGGACCTCGGCGCCGGTGGCGAGGCCGCGGTCCAGTCCGGGGGCCGTCACCGGCAGCCCGGCGGCGGCGAGTTCGTCGCGGACCCGCTGGGCCAGCCGCTCGTACCGGGCGTTCACGTGTCTCTCGGAGTGCTCGTCCATGCCCGCACGCTATCCGGCCCGGGCACCGCTGCGGCAACCGGCGTCCGCGCCCCCGCCGTGGGCCGCCGCGGGCCGCCGCGGGGCCCTCGGGCCCGCGGCAGGCAACCATCCGGCCCCTCCTGGGACTCTGTACCCCTGGCGGCCCGCGCGGCGACGAGCGTCCGGGCACGAACCGGGCCGGTGCGGGCAGGACGACTGCTCCGTCCCGGAGGGTCGCCGTCGGTCTCGGGTGAGGTGAGGTGGGGGTACGGGTGCGGATTCGGCTGCTCGGGCCGGTGGAGCTGCGGCTCGCGGCGGGCGGCCTCGCCACGCTGGCGGGGGCGCAGCGGCGCGCGGTGCTGGCGCTGTCGGCACTGCGGCTGGGGCAGGTGGTCGGCATGGACCAGTTCTGCGAGCTGCTGTGGGGGGAGCGGGCGCCGGCCAGTGCCCGGGCGGCGGTGCAGGGGCACGTGGCGGCGCTGCGCAAGGTGCTCGCCGACACCCCGTTCGAGCTGCACACCCGGGCCCACGGCTACCTGTTGAGCGGGCCGGCCGAGGAGGTGGACGCGCTGCGGTTCGCGCGGCTGGCCGGCCGGGCCGCCGACCGCGCCGACCGCGGTGCGGACGGGGAGGCGGTCGCGCTGCTGGAGGAGGCGCTGTGGCTGTGGCGCGGGGAGGCGCTGGCGGACCTGCCGGACACCCCCCTGCGGGCCGCCACCGCGGAGCAGTTGAAGCAGTCCGCGACGGCGGCCCTGCTCCGCTGGGCCGCGCTGCGGCTGGGGCAGGGCGCGGGGGCGGCGGCGGTGCCGCTGCTGGAGCAGAGCGTCCGGCGGGACGGGCTGCGCGAGGAACTGGTCGCGCTGCTGATGCGCTGCCTGCACCAGGCCGGACGGCCGGCGGAGGCGCTGAGCGCCTACCACCGGACCAGGCTGCGGCTGGACCGCGAGCTGGGCATCCGGCCCGGGCCGGCGCTGCGGGCGGCGTTCGCCGAGGTGCTGGCGGACGACCGGCCGGCGCCGGCCGCGGTGCCGAGCGCGGCCCCGCCCGCCGCCCCCGGCACCGGGACGGCCGCCGCTCCCCCGCCCGCCGAACCGCGTCCGACGGTCCCCCAGCAGCTGCCCGGGCTGCGCGTGGAACTGATCGGCCGCACCGCCGAGTTCCGCTGGCTGGACCGCGCCTGCGCCCCCGACCGGACCACCGACGGGCCGGCCCTGGTGGTGGGCCCCGCCGGGACCGGCAAGAGCGCCCTGGTCACTGCCTGGGCCCACCGGGCCGCCGACCGCTTCCCGGACGGCCGGCTGTACGCGGACCTGCGCGGCCTCGACCCGGCCGGTCCGGCCGAGCCCGGCGCCGTCCTCGGCCGCTTCCTGCGCGCCCTCGGCGTCCCGGAGTGCGCCGTCCCGGCCACCCGGGCCGGCCGGGCGGCGCTCTACCGCGAGCGCACCCGGGGCCGCCGGCTGCTGGTCGTCCTGGACGACGCCGCCGACGCCGAGCAGCTCGCCGACCTACTGCCCGCGGGCCCGGGCTGCGCCGCCGTGGTCACCGCGCGCTGCTCCCTGGAGAAGCTGGTCGCCACCGACGACGCCGCCCTGCTGCGGCTGACCGCCCTGCCCGAGGACGACGCCCTGGCCCTGCTGGAGCACCTGCTGACGCCGAACCGGCTGCGCCCCGAGCCGGCCGCCGCCGCCGAACTCGTCCGGCTCTGCGAGGGCCTGCCGCTCGCCCTGCGGATCGCCGCCGCGCGGCTGGCCGCCCACCCGGACTGGACGGTCGCCGCGCTGGTCGCCGACCTCGCCGACGAGGAGGGCCGGCTGGCCGCCCTGGAGCTCGACGAGCGCACCGGCCTGCGTCAGCAGCTGCTCCTCACCCACCGCCAGCTGCCGCCGGTGGCGGCCCGGTTGCTGGCCCTGCTGGCCGTCCACCCGGGCCCGGAGGTGGACGGCCAGGCCGCCGCCGCCCTGCTCGACACCGACCCGGCCTCCGCCCACCGGGCGCTCGGCGAACTGGCCTCCCGCCACCTGCTCACCGGCACCGCCCCGGGCCGGTACCACCGCACCGAGCTGGTCCGGCTGTTCGGCGTCCAGCTGCTGGCCGAACAGCCGGACCAGCTCCGGGAGCAGGCCAGGGCCCGGTTGCTGGACCACTACCGGGCCGCGCTGCAGCACTGCGGGAGCTACCTCGATCCCGGCCAGGAGGACGCCGGGGCGCCCGCCCGGACCCCGCAGGCCGTCCCGCCCGCCGTGGACATCCGCACCGCGCTGGACTGGTTCCGCGCCGAGGAGCCGGTGCTCCGGGCCCTGATCGACGAGGCCGCCGTCAGCGACCCGGACCGGGCCTGGCGGCTGGCCCTGACCACCGGTTCGCTCTACTACGGCGCCAGCCGCTTCACCGACTGGCTGGCCCGCGCCGAGGTCGGTCTGGCGGCGGCGGAGCGCTGCGCCGACCCGGTCGCGGTGGCGTTCCTGCACAACTGCCGGGCCCAGGCGCTGGTCGCCCTGGAGCGCCGGCACGAGTCGGCCGAGGCGGCCCGGCGCGCGGTGGCGGCCGTCGAGTCCGCCGAGGGGCCGGCCGCCGCCTCGGCGCGGGTCCGGGCCCAGGGCACGCTGGCCCTGGTCACCGCGATGCTCGGGGACTCCACCGGGGCGCAGCGGCTGGCGGCGGAGGCGACCGCGCTGGCCGTCCGGTCCGGCGACCGGAAGCGGCTGGTCGACGCCCTGGTCCACCAGGGCTGGGTGAGCCTGGCGACCGGCGATCCGACGGCCGCCCAGCGGCTGTCCCGGGAGGCCCGGGAGCTGCTGCCGCCCCGCCCGGTCACCCAGGTGCACCTGTGGTCGCTGCTGACCGAGGCGCAGGCCCTGCCGCCGACCGTCCGGGACCACGCCGCGGACCTGGCCTGGCACCGGCTGCTGGCCGCCTGCGAGGAGGCGGGCCTGCTCTACCTCCACGCGGTCACCGAACAGTCCTACGCGGCCCACCTGGTGGCCCGGGGCCGCGCGCCGCAGGTGCGGCAGCGGCTGGCCTCGGCGCTGGAGCGCTTCCGCCGGCACGACCGGCTGGCCGGGCACCGCAGCGAGTTCACGGCCGGTCTGGAGGCCTCGCTCAGCCTGCGCGCCGGGGACGGGCCGGAGGCCGGCTGCACAACCGGCGGCCCGCCGGGCGGAGCACCCGGCGGCGACCGGACCGCCGTGGACGGTCCGGTCGCCTAGGTGTACTGACCACGGGGGTCGGTGCCGGGGCTCAGCCGGTGGCCGGCGCGTACCCGTGCTCGGCCGCCAGCACCGGCCGAAGGGCCCGGACGGCGTAGAAGTTGCGGGACTTGACCGTCCCCGGCGGCACGCCCAGCTGCGCCGAGGCCTCCAGCACCGAGCGGTCCTTGAGGTGCAGCTCGACCAGCACCTCGCGGTGGTGCTTCTGCACCCGCCGCAGCGCCAGCGCGATGTCCCGGGCGACCACCACCTGCTCGTACGGGTCCTCGGCGAGCGGGCGGTCCTCGACCGGCTCGCCGATGGCCTCCTGGGCGCGGGCGGCGGCCATCCGGTAGTGGTCGATCGCGATCCGGCGGGCGACGGTGAACAGCCAGGGGCGGCTGTGCTCCGGGCCGGCGGCCAGGGCCTCCGGGTGCTGCCAGGCGCGCAGCAGGGTCTCCTGGAGGATGTCCTCGGCCTTGCCGCGGTCGCCACCGGTGTTGCGCAGCAGGGCGCGCAGCAGGTAGCCGCCGTGCAGCCGGTGGATCTCGGCCAGGGTGTCGGGGTCGAGGGTCCGTCGGGCCGGGGCCGGCTCCGGAGCAGCGACGGGGTCGACAGGGGGGCCCGCGGGCGGCTGGGCGACGGACGTGGACGGAGCGACGGACTGCTTCGACACGCGCTACCTCTCAGGTCGGGCAAGGGCACATGGCAGGGCTTCCGCCGGACATCCCCCGTGGCGGCAGACAGCAGCCTGCCGGGCGCCGCCAAGGACCTGCCAACGATCCGCCAACGCCCGGACCGGGCGGCACCCGGCGCGGTGCCGGGTGCCGCCCCGTCGTGCCGGGACCGGTCGGTGGCGGGCTCAGTCCGTGCCGGCTGCCGCCGGGCCGTCGTTGAGCGCCTCCACCAGGTCCTGCACCCCGTCCTCGCCCCGGTACTCGATCAGCACCGCGACCCAGCCGGCCAGCCGCTCCCGCTCGGCCACCGTCCACCCCGGTGCGGAGGGGTGCTCGTCCACCACCAGCGCCCGGGCCAGGCCGAGCAGCCCCGGGGTGGGCTCCGCGCGCCGCTGCCGCTCCGGCAGCACCCCCAGCGCCAGCCGCCGGGCGACGGCCGTCACCTCGGCCGCGCCGCAGGCCGGCACCGCCAGCCCGGAGGGCCCCGGCACCACCGGTGCGCCCATCTGCACCAGGGCCGCGATGTACTCCCGCACCTCCGGCCCGTCCGCTTCCATCCGGCGTTCCTCCCCCGTCCCGTTCCGTCCCGCTCAACGGCGCCCGCCCCGGTCGGGGTTCAGCCGCAGCCCACCGACCGTACCGGTCGGTACGGCTACGGCCCGAAACCACCGTTCCGTCCGTCGGTCCGTCCGCCGCCAGGCCCGGTCGGGCCGGAAGCATTGTGCCGGTCGGTGATGAGAAAACCCCGGGCCCGGCCGCGCCGCCGGGCAGCGGCGCGGCCGGCCGGGGCGGCTGCCCCCGGCCGGCCGCCTGCACCGGGTGGGGCGTCACTTCTTCGGCGGCGTCGCCGGGGTCCGGTACGGGTGGCGGTGGGTGCTGCCGACGTGCAGGGGCGTCGGTGAGGGTCTGGTTGACCATCGGGGTGTCGGCCGGGTGCCACCTGCGGTAGGTGGACAGGATGCCCGCCGGCGCCCGGGGGGGGCGAGCCGGTCGTCGGTCAGGTTCGACCGGTGCATGAGGAACGGCCCCGGGGCGGGTACGAACCCCGGAACGGCGCGACCGTCAGGGGCCCGTCAGCGACGCGTCAGCAGTGCGTCAATCCGGGCGGGCGCAAGGGCGGACCGGCGCAAGCTGAGGGACGCACCTGCACGTTCCGCAGGTCCTTCCGGAGGTGAGTCGCATGTCCGTGGTCGCTGCGTTCCATTCCGTCGTGCCCGACGTCCGCCGCCGGGGTCACGGGCTGCGCGCCGCGTTCTCCCAGGTACTGGAGCGGCTGGCCGCCAGCCCCCTGGACAGTCCCGTCCTGGGCGCGATGGGCGCGCCGCGCTCGACCGACCGTCCCGCCGGCGGACTGCACGCCCACTGGCACACCGTCACCCGCGCGGACGGCAGCACGGCGCTCGAAGCCGACTGGCACCCCGGCCGCTGAGGCCACCGGCCCCGACGGCCGTCCCGCACTCTCCTCAGGAGGGCGCGGGGCGGCCGTCGTGCGCCGGTACCCGGCGGGCCGCGCCGGTGATTTTGCCCTTCCGGATCGGGCACCGGTAGACACGGTCCCGACACGGTGCGTGACGACACCGTGCGTGACCTCCGGAAGGCCCCCGCCATGAGCGTGACGAATCGGTACCGGGACGCCTGGGAGGGCTTCTGGAGCGAGGCCCCCGAGGAACCCGGCGCGGTGATCTGGGACGCCGAGCCGGCCCTCACCGCGGCACGCCACCTCGCCCTGTTCCGGCCCCACCTGCAGGACCCGGACCTGCCGCTGGTCGACCTGGGCTGCGGCAACGGCCGCCAGACCCGCTTCCTCGCCGAGCACTTCCCCCGGGCCGTCGGCGTCGACCTGTCCGGCACCGCCGTCGAGCTCGCCCGGCGCCAGGACCCGGCCGGGCGGGCCGAGTTCGCCCAGCTGGACGCCACCGACCCGGCCGCCGTCCGGGCCCTGCACGAGCGCCTGGGCGACGCCAACGTGTACGTGCGCGGGGTGATCCACCAGAGCGAGCCGGCCGACCGCCGACCGGTCGCCGAGGCCGTCGCCGCCCTGCTCGGATCGCGCGGCCGGGCCTTCCTGGTCGAACTGGCCGCGTCCGCCAAGGAGGTGCTCAAGGGGCTCGCCCAGTCCCCGGCCGGGCCGCCGGCGAAGCTGCGCCCGGTGTTCGCCCACGGACTCGCCCCCGCCGAGGTGGCCGACGCGGCCTTCGACGGACTGCTCGGCTCGGCCGGCCTCACCGTCCTCGCCAGCGGCGAACTGCCGCTGTCCCTGACCGAGTTCACCCCCGAGGGCGACCGGATCGAGCTGCCCGCCTGGTGGCTGGCGGTCGGCCCGGACGGCCGGCTGTCCGGGCCGCGCTGAACCCGTTGACGCCGCGGCGGCGTTGGACCAGTGTCAGGACGGACCGATCGTCAGGACTTGTCGTCGCAGCCGCTCGCGGGGCGGAGGGAGCCGGGCCATGGGCATCGCACGTCGTGATCTTCTCAGGTGGGGCGCGGGGGCGGGCGGCGCGGCCGCCGTCGCCGGCCTGATCGGGGCACCCGCCGCCCGGGCCGCGGGCGGCCCGGCCACCCCGGGCGGGGTGCCGACGGACAGCTGGATGGGCCGGCTGGACGGCAACCTGTCCCTGCTCGACCTCACCGTCCCGGGCACCCACGACTCCTGCTGCCAGAACCCCTGGTACGGCACCGAGTGGTCGCACACCCAGAACTGGGGCGTCCCCCAGCAGTTGCAGGAGGGTGTCCGCTTCCTCGACATCCGCTGCAACGGCCTCCAGGGCGCGCCCGACGAACTCGGGATCTACCACGCCGACAACTACCAGCACATCCGGCTGCAGGACGTGCTCGACCAGTGCCGCGCCTTCCTGGCGGCGCACCCGGGCGAGACGCTCCTGATGCGCCTGCGCAACGAGCGGGCCGGCGGCCAGGCCCTCGACGACCCGGAGTTCCAGCGGCGGGTCGACCACTACCTGGACGCGCTGGGGTACCGCGGCCTGTTCCACCTCTACGGCTGGCCCACCCTCGGCACGGCCCGCGGCAAGGTGGTGCTGCTCGCCGACTTCGCCAACCCCTGGGGCCTGATCGACTGGTCCAGCGGCCAGAACGCCTGGTTCGACACCCAGGACGTCTGGCAGACCGGCGGCACCGACCCGCTGGGTGACAAGGGCCGGTACGTCGTCGCCCAGTTCGACAAGGCCTTCGCCAATCCGGGATATCCGCGGATGTTCGTGAACTTCCTGAGTTACGCGGGCGGCTACTGGCCCCGGACCAGCTCGCAGGCCGTGATGGACCGGGCGGTTTACCCGTACCTGAGCGCGCGCACCGGGCAGCGCGCCCGGTTCGGCATCGTCCCGATGGATTTCCCGGACCTCCACGTGAACGTGCTGCAGATGCTCGTCGACAAGAACTTCGTCTGAGCACCGGTGGCCGTTCCGGTGGCCGGGGCCCCGGCCCGCCCTCCGGAGGGATCCTCAGGAGGGCTTCACCGTCGGCGTGAGGGCGGGCGTGGGGGTGGGGGTGGGGCTGGGCGAAGGGGTGGTGGACAGGGCCCGCGAGCGGGCGGCGGCGCCGGACAGGGGCTGGGTGCAGTCGTCGCCGCCGTCCCGGTGGCCGCACACCCGCAGGACGGCGTCGGGCGCGTCGGCGTCCACCATCATCGAGTAGTTGTCGTAGCCCCAGTGGATCAGGGCGGTCTCGTGCCCCCCGGTGCCGGTGTAGATGGTGGCGCTGTCCCCCGGGGAGCCGTCGGTGATCCCGGCCCAGGCGGCCCGGCAGCGCGGACTGTAGTGGAGGTACAGCACGACCCTGCCGATGGTGCCGGTCAGCACGGTGCGGTCGTCGGCCTCGCAGCCCATGGCCTGCGGGTCCTTGCCGGCGCAGCCGGCGGACTGGCAGAGCTGGGCGGGCAGGGCACCCGTGCTCACCGCGGGCGGGGCGATCGGGGCGGTCGGCTCGGTCGGCGCGGGCACGTGCCCCGAGGAGGCCGCGGCGGCGCTGCCACCGCCGTCCAGGCCGTGCAGGTAGAGGCCCGCGACCAGCAGGAGCACGGCGACGGCGGCGACCGCGACCAGGGCCTGCGGCCGCCGCCAGAGGGCGACGCGGGCGGCGGGGAGGGACACCGGGACGGGCAGTGGGACGGGAACGGGTACGGGGGCGACGGCGGGCTCAACGGCGGCGGGCTCAACGGCGGCGGCCGGGGCCACGGCGGGCGCGGTGCCGGGCGTCGCCTCCGCGTCGCGCGCGGCCTCGGCCTGCCGCAGCAGGGAGGTGAGCAGCACGGCGTCGCAGTCCAGCGCGGCGATCAGGCCGGCCAGGGCCTGCGAGGTGATCAGACGCTTGCCGTTCAGCCAGCGTTCCCAGGAGGCCTTGCTGAGGTAGGTCAGCCGGCCGAGTTCGGCGAGCGAGATCCGGTGCGTGTCCTTGACGGCGCGCAGTTCCTCGACCAGGCGTCGGGCGGGTTCCGAAAGGTCGTCAGGGAGCGGTTTCCAGGACTGACTCACGTGGGGGGCACCTCTGGCAGGTCGACGGCAGGCGCAAACTGATCAACTTTCGGATGATCAGTTTAATCTCTCCCGCCCCGCGCTCCCGTCCGGTTCGAGCCGCACCCCGGCGGATCGTCTCAAGGGTTTCCTGATCCGCGTCCCAACCCGCAGCTCAGGGCCCTGGGGACGACGCGCGGCGTCTCAGAAGCCCCGGAGACGGTCGAAGATCGGTGCCCGATCGCGCAGAGTTGGCCGCGCCGGGTAGCCCAGGAGTCAACACCGGTTCTGGTCCGGATAAAGACTTCGCCACAGTCGGAGCAGACGGGGGCGCCCGGTGAAGTTCGGATCCATGCACCACAACGGTCATCTCAGAGGAAGTTCGGGGAAACCTCATGGGCCGCCACCACGCGTCCGAGATCACGTCACCATCACCTGAGTCACTAGCGTCACTCACCTCACTCGCGTCACCCGCAGCAGCGGCAGCAGCCGCCTCACCCGCCGACCGGCTCGCCGGCGAGCTGCAGTCCTTGAAGAACCGGTCGGGCCTCACCTACGCCCGGCTCAGCGAACGCACCCACTACGCGAAGTCCTCGTGGGAGCGCTGGGTGAACGGGAAGCAGTTCCCCCCGCGCGGCGCGGTGCAGAGCATCGCGCTGGTCTGCGGGGGCGATGCCGAGCTCCTGCTGGAGCTCTGGCACCTCGCGGAGAGCCGACGCCTCGTGTCGGCCGCGCCGGACGTCCCCGGGCCCGGCGGCACCGCCTCCCCGTCCGGGCCGGCCGACGGACCCTCGGCCGACGCCCCGGGCCGGGAGGACCACCCGGAGTGCCCGCACCTTCGGCAGGCCACCCTGCTGCGGCGGGTGGCCCTGGTCTCGCTCGCGGTCGGCGCGGGCGGGGTCCTGGCGGCCGCCGGCCGGCGGTCCCTGCGGCGCGAGGCCTGACCGGCCGCACCCGACCGCCCTGGTCCCTGTGGGCAGCACAGGAACCTCGACGAACCGCCGGCACCGCCGGCGCTACCAGCACCACCCAGCCCAACCCAGCACCACCGACACGACCGGCACGACCGGCACACAACAGAGCGGCACCGCGCCCTTGGGGAGGGCGCGGTGCCGCCGCCGCTGTGGCGTCCGCCGTTACGCGACGCCGTCCTGCCACCACCAGAAGCCCGAGCCGTAGTTGGAGTGCTCGATCCGGCTGTCCACGTGCTGCCAGGAGACGGTGTGGGTCTCCAGTCCCGAGAAGCCGCAGGTCTCGGCGATCCGGTAGACGTCCAGCGTGGACAGGCCGGAGACCGCGGTGTCGGCCGCCACCCCGTAGGTGTGCATGGAGTTGCCCGCCCCGCCCACGGAGGCGTTGTAGGCGGTGCTGCGGAAGCCGGAGTTGATGGTGATCGCGCGGTCGCCCGCCTTCTTCCGCAGCGCCTCCAGCTTGTACATGGTGCGGCGCACGTTCTCCTTCACCTCGGCGGCGCCGACGTTGCCGCCGCCGAAGCCCGAGCCGTCGTGGCTGGTGAACTCGGACCAGTTGAAGTGGGCGGTGGAACCGTCCGACTTCTCCAGCGAGTTCAGCACGCCGAAGGTCTGCGGGCCGGCCACGCCGTCCGCGCTCAGCCCGTAGGCGGCCTGGAACCGGCGCACCGCGGCCGCGGTGCCGGGGCCGAAGGAGCCGTCCACGGAGACGCAGGTCTGCGAGGCGGAGTCCGCCGCCCAGCCCGCGACCCGGATCTGGAGCTCGGTCACGGCCGGACCGGAGGAACCCTGGCCGAGGTTGCCGGACCACCCGTAGGCGGCGGCCGGACGGGCGAGGCCGATGTTGGCCACCGCGGCGAGCCCGGCGGCGGCCACCGCGCCGGTGCCGTAGCGCAGCAGGGCGCGACGGTCAAGGGAAGAGCTGTTCACCACGTGCTCCTTCGAGGAGTCGACAGGGGAGGACGTCGTACGGGGCGGTGCGGGTGACCGGTCAGGGCCGGTCCGCCGGTCAGTACCAGTTGTGGGACTGCCAGAAGCTCCAGGCGTTGCACGGGCTGCCGTAGCGGCTCTGGATGTAGTCCAGGCCCCACTGGAGCTGGGTGGCCGGGTTGGTCCGCCAGTCGGAGCCGGCGCTGGCCATCTTGTCGCCGGGCAGGGACTGCGGGATGCCGTAGGCGCCGGAGGAGGGGTTGGTCGCGTAGACCTTCCAGCCGCTCTCGTGGTTGTAGATCTGGTCCAGGCAGCCGAACTGGCCGCTGACGCTCCAGCCGTGGCCGGGGAACTTCCACTGGGCGGTGATCTGCACCGTGCGGGCGACGCCCATCGCGTTCATGGTGGCCGGACCGGCAATGCCGTCGTTGCTCAGGCTGTGGGAGCGCTGCCAGGTGCTGACAGCGCTGGTGGTGCCGTCGCCGTAGGCGCCGTCGGCGCCCGAGCCGGCCACCCGCTGGACCTCGGCGACCTTGTTGTGCAGGGCCAGTTCGGTGCGGGCGCCGTACACGCCGTCCTCGTCGAGGCCGTTGTCGTGCTGGAAGCTGCGGACGGCGGCGGTGGTCTGCGGGCCGTAGTCGCCGTCGACGCCGCTGCTCGCGAGGTAGCCGATGCCCACCAGGTTGCGCTGGATCCAGGTGGTGCTGTCGGTGGCCTGGGCCTGTGCGGGCAGCAGGGCCAGCACGGCGGCGGCGAGCACGCCCGCGGCGAGTGCGCGCAGGGCCGAGGTTTTCTTCACGGTCGATCCCATTCCGTCGGGTGCCTGTCGGTCGATCAAGCGGTGCCGCCCACTCTCGGGGGGCGGCCGCCCGTCCCTCCAGGGGTCGGCGGCACCAGGGACGTCCCGGGTGCGCCGGGGACGGTGGGCGGGGGCCGTGGGACGGGCCTGGGACGGCCCTGGGACGGCCCTGGAACGGGCCTGGAACGGGCGCGGGACGGCTCCGACGGGCCCTCGGGAGGCCGGTGACCGGGCCGTGGGACGCCGGTGGCAGGGCCGTGCGACGCCGGTGGCAGGGCGCCGGTGCCGACGGGGGCGGAGGCGGGGGCAACCGCGTTCATACGGGACGACCTGGTCCCTCGGGGAGCGGGCGGTGACGGAAGGACCCCTGCCCCCGGGCGTGCTGACGGCTCGGGGGCAGGGGTGGCCTCGGACTCGGCCGGGGTCCGCACGTCCGCACCTCGGCGGCGTCCCGGGACGACGAACCCCGGCGTCCGGGTGCGCCGGGCCCGCCTGCCGGGCCCCGCTCGTCAAGCCCCGCTCGTCAGGCCCGCCGCACCCGGACGCCGCTCTCGGCGATCGCCTGCTCCTGGGCGTCCGGCAGCCCCGCGTCCGTCACCAGGTCGTGGACGTCGGTGAGCGGGCAGATCGAGGCGAAGGTGACCCGGCCGACCTTGGTCCGGTCGGCGAGCACGACGGTGTGCGCACTGCTGCGCAGGAACGCCCGGTCGGTCTGGGCCTCCATCTCGTCGTGGGTGGTGCAGCCCTGCTGGACGGTCAGGCCGTCCACGCCGATGAAGGCGAGGTCCAGGTGGTACTGGTCGAGCATCCGCTCGGCGGCCGGGCCGACCAGCTCGTAGCTGGCCGAGCGGGCCAGGCCGCCGATCACGACCAGGCGGACCTCGGGGCGGACGATCAGCTCGGCGGCGATGTTCACCGCGTTGGTGACCACGGTGAGGTTGCCGCGCTCGGCGAGCACCCGGGCCAGCTCGGTGGTGGTGGTGCCACCGGTCAGGCCGACCACGGCGCCGTCGGGCACCAGCTCGGCGGCGGCCCGGGCGATCCGGCGCTTCTCCTCCGCCTGCTGGTCGCTCCGGTGCCGCAGCGGGATCTCCAGGTTGACCGCCCCGGTCACCGCACCGCCGCGGGTGCGCTGGAGCAGCCCCTGGTCCTGCAGTTCCTGCAGGTCCCGGCGCACGGTCGCGTCGGACACCCCGAGCAGGTCGGAGAGCGTCCGCACGTCCGCGCTCCCCGCCTCGGCGATGTGCGAGACGATCCTGGCGGCGCGATCAGCTTTGAGCATGGACGGAGTGTAGTTCAGCCCGGCTCGACGGTCGGTGACTGCACCCGCGGACAGGTCCGCGCACCCGCGCGCAGCGAACCGCGCACCCCGGCGGCGGACGCCGGTTCGGGGCGAAAGGCCGGTTCAGGGCGAGACGCCGGCCCGGTCCGCCGGCCGGGGCGCGGTCAGCACGCCGAGCAGCCGGGTGACCTCACGGGCCACCGCTGTCCTCCCCTCCCCCAGGTACGTCCGGGTGTCCACCAGTGCGGGGTCGGCGGCGAGCCGGCCGCGGACCGCCTCGGTGAAGGCCTTGTTGAGGTGGGTGGCGATGTTGACCTTCGTCATCCCGTGGGCGACCGCCGCCGCGAGGACGGGCTCCGCCACCCCGGAGGAGCCGTGCAGCACCAGCGGCACCGGGACGGCGGCCCGCAGCGCGGTGATCAGGCCGAGGTCCAGCGCGGCGGTGCGGGTGAGCATGGCGTGCGAGGTGCCGACGGCCACGGCCAGCGCGTCGACGCCGGTGCGGGCGACGAACTCGGCAGCCTGCGCCGGGTCCGTCCGGGCGCCGGGGGCGTGCACCCCGTCCTTGCCGCCGACCTCGCCGAGTTCGGCCTCCACCCAGACGCCCGCCTGCTGGCACTGCCGGGCCACCTCGGCGGTGGTGCGCACGTTCTCCTCGTACGGCAGCGCCGAGGCGTCGAACATCACCGAGCCGAACCCCAGCGCGAGCGCCTGCGCCACCAGCGGCCGCTCGGTCGCGTGGTCCAGGTGGACGGCCACCGGCACGGCGGCGGCCCGGGCCACCGCGAGCGTCGCCGCGCCGATCGGCGCCAGACCGCCGTGGTAGTGCACCGCGTTCTGGCTGAGCTGCAGCACCACCGGCACCCCGGCGGCCTCGGCCCCCGCGACGATGGCCTCGGCGTGTTCCAGCTGGATGACGTTGAACGCCCCCACGCCGCGGCCGCTGCTGACCGCGGGCGCGACGATCTCTTCGGTTCCGACCAGGGTCACGGTGCTCCTCCGGGCTGTGCCGTCAGCGGACGGGCGGGGCGGGTGGCCGGGCCGGGCGGGTGCTCCGGCGGCCGGCCGGTCACGGCTGGTCCAGCACGATCGAGCGGGTGAGGTGGCGCGGCCGGTCGGGGTCGAGGCCGCGCCGGACGGCGAGGCCGACGGCCAGGCGCTGGACCCGGACCAGTTCGGCCAGCGGGTCGAGCGCGGGCACGCTGATCGCGGCCCCGGTCGCCCCGGCCTGGTCGGCCAGGCCGGCCGGCGGGGTGTCCAGGAACCAGACCAGGCCCTCGGGGCCGCTGACGCTGATCGGGCCGTGCCGGTACTCCATCGCCGGGTAGGCCTCGGTCCAGGCGGCGGAGGCCTCCCGGACCTTGAGCGCGGCCTCGTTCGCCACCCCGTAGCTCCAGCCGGTGCCGAGGAAGGTGAACTGCCGCGCCTCCAGGGCGCCCTGCGGCAGCGGCTCGGCGAGCGCCGTACGGGCCTGGGCGGGCAGGTCCGCGGGGGCGGCGCCGAGGTGGGCGCGCAGCAGGACGAGGGCGGTGGTGGCGAACCTGGTCTGGACGACGGACCGCTCGTCGGCGAACTCCAGCGCCACCAGGTGGCGGGCGGCGGCGCCGACCGGGGTCCCGGGGTCGGCGGTGATCGCGACCGTCTCGGTGCCGCCCACCCGGGCGAGGGCGTCGAGCACCTCGGTGGTGGTACCGGAGCGGGTGAGCGCGACGATCCGGTCGTACCGGCGGCCGAGCGGGAACTCGGAGGCGGCGAAGGCATCGGTCTCGCCGAGTCCGAGGGATTCG
Source organism: Kitasatospora sp. NPDC040550 (assembly GCF_055594965.1). NCBI lineage: Bacteria > Bacillati > Actinomycetota > Actinomycetes > Kitasatosporales > Streptomycetaceae > Kitasatospora > Kitasatospora sp. NPDC040550. Next base: position 420,656 of record NZ_JBVIWC010000001.1, read on the forward strand.
CGCAGCGCCGCGTAGGCCTGGGCGATGTAGAGCGAGGTGCCGCAGCCGATGACCGCGACCCGCTCGCCGGGTTCGGGCAGGTGCTGCGGGGCCAGTTCCAGGGCGCGCTGCCAGCAGTCGGGCTGGCTGGCGATCTCTTCGTCGACGTGGGCCATCAGGTCCTCCTGCGCGAGACTGCACGAATGTGCGTGAAGATGATCGATTTATAGTCGAGATCTCCATCATTACGCAATAGTGCGCAGTCCCGATCAGCTTCGAGCAGGGCACCCCGCAGTCGGCGATTGTGCGAAGCATCGGTGAAGATCATCACCCTATTCACCGATCCGAGGGATTCCGGCGCTTCGTTGTATCCAGCGGTGGCTATGCTCCCCGTACTGTGACTGAACGTCAGACAGGCCGAACAGCCCAGGAAACCGCCGATGTCGTCATCCTCGGCGCCGGACCGGCCGGACTCACCCTCGGGAACCTCCTCCACGCCGCCGGGGTCGACTGCGTCGTCCTCGAACGGGCCGACCCCGACCACGTCCGGACCAGGGCCCGGGCCGGGTTCCTCGCCGCCAACACCGTCCGGGTCCTGGACCGCCACGGCCTCGCCGAAGGCCTGCACCGCCACGGGAAACCGCACGGCACCTGCGAGTTCCGCACCGAGGACGGCAGCTTCCGGCTCGACTACGGCGCCCTCGGCCGCCGCGAACACCACACCGTCTACCCCCAACAGGACCTGGTCTCCGACCTCCTGGCGCACTACCTGGCGGCGGGCGGCCGGATCGCCTTCCGGACCGAGGCCCAGGTCGTCGAGGGCATCGACGGCCCCGCCCCCACCGTCACCGCGCGCGACGCCGAGGGCCGCCCCGGCCGCTGGCGGGCCCGCTACGTGGCCGGCTGCGACGGCCGCCACGGCGCGGCCCGGCGCTCGCTGCCCGCCGACACCCGCCGGTACCACCGCGACCACGGCGTCTCCTGGCTCGCCCTGCTGGCCGAGGCGCCACCGAGCATGGACGCCGTCGGCTACGCGATGCACCCCGACGGCTTCGCCGGCCACATGGCCCGCACCGCCGACATCACCCGCTACTACCTCCAGTGCCGGCCCGGCACCCCCGCCGACGCCTGGTCGGAGGACCGGATCCGGACCGCGCTCGACCGGCGGCTGCGCGCCGACGAGCACGGGCCGCTGCACCACGGCCGGATCCTCCACCGCTCCGTCGTCCACCTGGAGTCGGACGTGCTCGACCGACTCCGGTACGGCTCGCTGCTGCTGGCCGGGGACGCCGCCAGCCTCCCCGCCCCGGCCGCCGCCAAGGGCGCCAACCTGGCCGTCCTGGAGGCGGAACTGCTCGCCGAGGCGCTGATCGACGAGCTCCACCGGGGCGACGCCCGGGCGCTCGACCGGTACTCCGCGCGCTGCCTCACCCACATATGGCGGGCCCAGGAGTTCGCGCACTGGATGATCCAGCTCCTGCACTCCTCCGTCGGCCCGGCAGAGGAATCGTTCTTCCACGAAGCCATGCGGCGCTCCCGCGTCGAATCCCTGCGCACCTCGCGCACCCACCAGGACTGGTTCGCCGAGAACTACGTCGGCATCTGACCCCGCCCTGCCCACCGGGCACCCCCGCCCCCGCACCAAGGACGCCCTCCCCATGACCGCGACACCCCCGGACGACACCGCCCGCCTGCGGGCGACGGCCGAGTTCGTCAGGGAGCACGACACCGCGACCCTGCTCCCGCTGCTGCTGCCCGACCTCGACGGACCGGAACTGCGGGCCCTGGCCGACCGCTGCCGCTTCTCGCACGCCGCCCTGCTCGTCCTGCCCCCGGACAACGCCGCGCTCCGCTCCCAACTCGCCTCCTGCGGACTGGAACCCGATGCCCCCGCGCAGCCCAGCGTGGTGGTCCGCAGCCGGCTCGCCCGGCGGCACGGCCGCGCCGAGGCCGAGCTCGACGTCCGCATCCTGCGCCCGCCGGTGCCCGGCCCCGACGGGGAACGCAGCGTCGAGGTGTTCGTACTCACCGTGCCGCCCGGCTCCGACCTCGCCGAACTCGCCGAACTCGCCGACCACGAGCGCGCCCACGAGCACGAGGCCCACCTCGCCTTCGACGTCGCCCACCCCGACCCGCTGGCGCTGCGCGGCCTGTGCGCGCTGCTCACCCGGCACGGCGCCGCCCCCGACGGCGGCGGCTACAACCCCCACGAGGACTCCACCGTCCTCTACTTCACCACCCCGGCCGGCTCCCGCACCGGCTACCGCCGGGTCGAGCTCCACGCCCGCGGCGACCACCGCACGGTGCTCGCCGACCACCTGGACGAGGACCCCACCCAGCGCTCGGCCGAGACCCTGCTGCACCAGCTCACCGGCGCCTGGACCACCCAGGCCCTGGCGGTCAGCGCCCGGCTGGGCCTGCCCGACGCCCTGGACACCCGCACCGCCACCGCGCCGCGGCAGCTCGCCGAGGCCCTCGGCGCCGACCCGCAGAGCCTCGCCACCCTGCTGCGCTACCTCACCATGCTGGGCGTCGTCGCCGAACACCCCGACGGCTACCGGCTGACCGGCACCGGCGCCCTGCTGCGCGCCGACGCCCCGGCGTCGATGCGGCCGCTGGCGCTGATGTACGGCGGCCCGTTCTACCGGTCCTTCGCGGAGCTGGAGCACACCGTGCGCACCGGGGAGGCCGCCTTCGACCACCTCTTCGGCGAGAACCACTTCGACCACTTCGCCCGCGACCCCGAACTCGCCGAACTCTTCGACCTGTCGATGGCCGCCGGCTCCCGGATGTTCGAGCCGCTCCCGGACCACCCCGTCATCACCGCCGCGGGCTCCCGCGCTCCCGCCGGCACCGTCGTCGACATCGCCGGCGGCAACGGCGAACTGCTCGGCCGGCTGCTCGCCGCCCACCCCCGGCTGCGCGGCGTCCTGCTGGAACGCCCGCACGCCGTCGAGGCCGCGCGCCGCCGCCTCGACGCGGCCGGCCTCGGCGGGCGCTGCGGGTACGTGACCGGCGACTTCGCCGACGTCCCCGGCGACGGCGACGTCTACGTGCTGTCCCGGGTGCTGCACGACTGGGACGACGAGCGCTGCGCCGAGATCCTGCGGCACTGCGCCCGGGTGATGCCCGCCCACGCCGACCTGCTGATCGTCGAACGGCTGCTGCCCGCCGACGGGTCGACCTCGCTGGCCACCGCGTGGGACCTGCACATGATGGCCAACACCGGCGGCCGCGAGCGCCGCGCCGACCACTACGGCCGGCTGCTCGCCGACGCCGGGCTGCACCTGCTGGGCCACCGCCCGCTCCCGCTGGGCGCCGCCGTCCTGCACGCCCGCCGGGCCGCCGTCCCGGCCCCGACCGGCCCGTCCCCCGCCCCGGCCGGCAGCCGCGCGTAGTGCTCGGGTGCCCCGCCGCCGCCCCGGCGGCGGGGCACCCGAGCGCGGGTCAGGACCGGCGCGGCGCCACGTACTCGACGTTCTGCATCATCCCGAGGTCCCCGTGCTGGAGCTGGTGGCAGTGGGCGACGGCCCGGCCGGTGAAGTCCTCGTACCGGACCAGGAAGGTGACGGTGTCGCCCGGCCTGCCGCCGGCCAGGTCGACGGTGTCCTGCCAGACCGGCGGGTCGAGCCGCTCGCCGTTGCGGTGGGTGACCAGGACGTGGTTGGTGTGCAGGTGGAAGGGGTGCTGGAAGGCGGGGTTGGTCTCGGCGGTGCGCAGCGTCCAGCGCTCGACGGTGTCGAGTTCCAGGGTGTGGTTGACGTAGCCGGGGTCGAACAGGCCGTAGGCCGGGTCCTGGGCGGGGTCGCCGGCGGGGTCGGCGGCGGGGGTCGGGTGGCTCCCCAGCATCCGGAAGGCGTTGGGGAACGAGCCCGGGAAGACGCCCGGATCGACGTGGAAGACCACCTCGCGGTCCGCGTCCGGGTTCGCGAGGTCCCCCTCGTCGAGGAAGGGCTTGCCGGCGGGCAGGACGGTCGGCAGGTCCATCGGCGGGTCGAGGGCCTCGCCCGTCACCTCGACCGTCATCAGCGGCGCGGTCCGCCCGTCGACCCGCAGTTCGTAGCTGCCGGGGTCGTCGGCCCGGACCAGGACGTCGGCCCGGTTGCCCATGGCCAGGCGCACGGCGTCGGTGGCGACCGCGGCCGGGAAGGTCACGCCGTCCTGGGCGATCTGGTGGAGGGTGAGGTCCCGGCCGCCGCCGGTGAGCCGCAGCACCGGCGCGGTGAAGGCCGTCGCGCAGACCAGCCGCCAGCGCTGCACCTCGCCCGGGCGCAGCGTCACGGTGGGGTTGACCGCGCCGTTGACGGTCAGGACGGCCGGGACGGCGGCCAGCGCGTTGCCGGAGGTGAAGTCGGGGACCTTGCCGTCCTTGAGCCGCAGTTCGTTGACGCAGACCACCAGGTCGGCGGCGGCCGCGATCTCGGGCACCTCGTCGACGTCGCCCTCGACGATCAGGACCCCGGCCATCCCGCCGACGATCTGCACGGAGGTGGCCCCGTGCAGGTGCGGGTGGTACAAGAAGGTGCCGGCCGGGTGGCCGGCCGGGACGTCGATCGTCGTCACGTACCGGGGTTCCGGGGCGCCGGCCTCGACCTCGTCGACGGTGCGCGGCTCGAACACCCGGAGCACGTTGTCGGCCTCCCCGGTCGGGTCGACGTGCAGGCCGTGGGTGTGCAGGTTGAAGCTGTTGAAGCCGTGCGGCCGGTTGTGGTCACCGTCGTGGGGTTCGTTCGGCGGCAGGCCGTTGACCTGGGTCAGCCGCAGGGTGTCCCCGGCGCGCAGCCGCAGGGTGGGGCCGGGGATCGTCCCGTTGTAGGTGCGGGTGGTCACCGTGCCGTGGCCGGGGACGACGGTGTCCGTGAACCGCACGTCGAGCGTCTGCTCCAGCACCGCCCCCGCCCGGCCGGGCACCCGCCGGGTGGTCCGCAGGGCGGGCTGGGGGAACGGCTGCGGCGCGGGGGCGGCCGCCGCGTACCGCCGGGAGAGGATCCCGTCGGACGCGGCCACCAGCGCGGCGGTGGGCAGCGCCTTGAGCAGCGATCGACGACTGATTCCGACATTTTCGCTCATGGTCGGGCAATCTAGGTCACATCGGACAAGGGGCCCGGAAAGCACACCGGGCGCCCGCCGAACACGGCCCGATCATGACCTCAGCGCCGCCGGCCCGGCCCCGGCGGGAGGCAACGCCGGGGCCGGGCGGTCGTCCGCTACCGGAGCGTCAGTTGGCCAGGCTGAAATCGCCGCCGACCGGGGCGGCGATCTTGTCGACGCCGGTCAGCGCGGTGAGCGAGGTCACCGGCGTACTGCTGTCCGTGGTGGTGCCGTTGGCCAGCTGGCCGGAGCCGTTGGCGCCCCAGGACTGCACGGTGTTGTTGCCCAGCAGGGCGACGGTGTGTTCGCGGCCGCCGGCCACCAGTTGCACGCCCGTGACCCCGGGGACGGGGACGGGGGTGATCCGGTAGTCGGTGGTGCCGTCGCCGAGCTGGCCGGAGGTGTTCTGGCCCCAGGCCTTGAGCTTGTTGTCGCTGTCGGTGACGGCCAGGCTGTGGTTGCAGCCCGCCGCGATCTGCGAGACCCCGCCCAGCCAGATGCCCTGGGTGTCGACCGGGGTGTAGCGGCTGATGGTGCTGTTGTCGCCGAGCTGGCCGGTGGCGTTGTAGCCCCAGGCCTTCACCGCGTTGCCGCTGGTGGGCTTGGACGGGCCGCTCGGCGGGCCGACCAGGGCCAGGTTGTGGTTGCAGCCGGCGGCGATCCTGGTCACCCCGGTCAGGTTGCTGACCGGGGAAGGGACGTTGCGGCTGGCCGAAGTGCCGTCGCCCAGCTGGCCGTTGATGTTGTAACCCCAGGCCCAGACGGTGCCGTCCTCGCGCAGCGCGAGGCTGTGGTGGAGGCCGCCCGCGATCGCGATCACCTTGTTGAGGCCCTCGACCCGCACCGGGACGCTGCTGTCGGTGTTGGTGCCGTTGCCCAGCTGGCCGTAGTTGTTCTTCCCCCAGGCCACCACGGTCTGGTCGGCCAGCAGTGCGAGGCTGTGCGAGCCGCCCGCGGCGATGTCGGTGGCGTTGGCGAGGTTGACCACCTGGCCGGGCGCGTTGTGGCTGAACACCGAGCCGTCGCCCAGCTGGCCGGAGCCGTTGGCGCCCCAGGACTGGACCGTACGGTCGGTGAGCAGCGCCAGGCCGTGGCCGTTGGTGGGCCCGGCACCGCCGGCGGCGATCTTCACCACCTCGGCGCTGGTCAGCCCCAGCACGGTGGTGGCGGTGGTGCGGAAGTCCGTCCAGGTGCCGTCGCCGAGCTGGCCGGACCGGTTGTTGCCCCAGGACTTGAGGCGCTTCTCCTGGGCGTGCGCGGTGCCGGCCGGCACCGCCGCCAGGCCGAGCGCGGTCAGTGCGGCCACCGCGGCGGCGAGCGCCGGACGCAGCCGGTTCCGGTGCGCGGTAGGGGAGTTCGTCATGTGCTGCCTTCCTGATGAAGGGGTGGGAGGTCAGCGCGCCAGGCTGAAACTGCCGTTGGAGGGGGCGGCGACCATGGCGACGCTGCCGGACTTGGCCAGCACCTGCACCGGGGTGAGGCGCTGGGTGGTGGTGCCGTCACCGAGCTGGCCCTTGTCGTTGAGGCCCCAGGACTGGACGGTGCCGTCGCCGAGCACCGCCAGGTTGTGGCTGGCGCCGGAGGCGATGCCGACCACGGCGGTCACGCCGGGAATCGGCACGCTGGTGTTGCGCTGGGTGGTGGTGCCGTCGCCGACCTGGCCGTTGGCGTTGTTGCCCCAGGCGCGCAGGGTGCGGTCCTGGAGCAGGGCGACACTGTGGGTGGCGCCCGCGGCGAGCGCGGTGACGTTCCTGAGCTCCAACACCTGCACCGGGTAGGGCTTGTTGTTGTTGACGGCCGGCGTGGTGGTGGTCGCGGTGTCGTCGCCCAACTGGCCCTTGTCGTTGAGGCCCCAGGACATCACCGTGCCGTCGGCGAGCAGCGCCAGGGCGTGCGAGGCCCCGGCGGTGATGCCCTTGACGGTGGTCAGCTCGGGCACCTGGACGGCGGTGGTGCGGGTGGCCGGGGTCGGGTTGGGCACGGTGGCGGTGGAGCTGGCCGGCTTGGGGGTGACGCCGAGCTGGCCCTTGTCGTTGTTGCCCCAGGTCTTGACCGTGCCTTCCTTGAGCAGCGCCATGCTGAACGTGTCGCCGGCCGCGATCGCCTTCACGTCCGCGAGCCCGGCGACGGTCACCGGGAGCGAGGCGTTGGTGGTGGTCCCGTCGCCCAACTGGCCCTTGTCGTTGAGGCCCCAGGACATCACCGTGCCGTCCTTCAACAGGGCGAGGGCGTGCGAGCCGCCCGCGGCGATCGCGTCGACCCCGCCGAGCCCGGCGACCAGGCCGGGCACCGCCCACTCGTCGGTGGTGCTGGTGGCGCCGTTGCCCAGCTGGCCCTTGTCGTTCTTGCCCCAGGCCTCGACGGTGCCGTTGGCGAGCAGGGCGAGGCCGAAGCCGCTGCCGGTGGAGCCGCCGGTGCCCCCGGCGGCGACGGCGTTGAGCTCGGCCCCGGACAGTCCGACCACCGAGGTCGGGGTGAGCCGCTGGGTCTTGGTGCCGTCGCCCAGCTGTCCGCTGGTGTTCAGCCCCCAGGCGCGCAACCGCAGGTCGTACGCGGAGGCGGCGGAGGTGGGCAGCGCGACGGAGCCCAGCAGGGCCAGGCTCGCCACCAGAGCGGGGGCGGCGGTCGCGGGCAGGGCGCGGAGCTTGCGGTGCAGCGGGTGCATCTCTTCCTCACGTTCGGGCGGGTACGGGGGCATGGGGATGCCCGGGCGACGGCAGGAGCGGGCCGCCGCTCGGGGTCGTGCCGGCGGTGCGTCAGAGGCAGGGGCGCGCCGGGCCGCGGCGGACGGGCCCACCGATGACCTGGGCGGGCGGCGGCAGCGGCCGGTGGTGGGCCTGGGTGGCGCCCTCGCCGCAGGGCGACACCGGGCGGACCCCGGCCGGGGCGGCCGCGGCGGCGGGGGTCGCGCCCAGCAGGGGCAGGGCGAGGAGCAGGACGCAGATCTTCGGGGCTCGGGCCGTTCCGGAATGGGGTGACATGTCGTCCCTCGCGGTGCGGGCCGCGCGACGGCACGGCCGCACGGCCAGGGTGGGAATGAAGATCGGATTCTCGGAATACCTGCCCCATGATCGGAACGGTCGTGCGGTGGCGAGGGGGTTTCCACCTTGTTGGCGCAGCCCGATCGTTCGCCGTCGCCCTATCGGACCGTCAGCTGTTGCGGACCGTGACCGGGGCCCGAAGCATGGAGCGCCGGGGCCCGGTGATCATCGAGCGCCGTCGATCGCAACTGCCCGCCACATCCGCCGATTTCAGTGGGAGAGACCGTGCTGCGAGCGCAACGCGCCAGACTTCTAGCCGTCACCCTCGGTGGCACCATCGCCCTGGCGACGCCGACGCCGGCGGGGGCGGAGGACACCCAGCCGGCCGTGGTCCCGAACGGCACGTTCTCCTCGCCCACCGTCCCCGCCGGCACCACCTGGGTCTCCGGCGTCGACGGCTGGACCGGCGGAGGGGTCGGCTCGGCCGCCCGCGCCGCCCACCCGCAGGGCTTCCAGGCGGCCTCGCTGCACTGGGGCAGCAAGGCGGTCCCGCTCAGCACCCGGCTGCGCGGCGTACGGGCGGGCGCCACGGTGACGCTGACCTGGGACGACAACCCCGACAGCTGCCCGCCCCAGGGCGCCGCCAAACGGACGTACACCGTGTCGGTGGCGGGCCCGGCCAACACCCCGGGCGCTTTCAGTACCAACACCCCCAACGGCAGCGCGAACTGGTACCTGGGGCGGGCCTACTCCTTCACCGCGGCCGAGGACGCACCGCAGATCACCTTCGCCTCGACGACCACCGACTACCTCAACTGCGGCCTGCTCATCACCAACGTCGCCGCCAAGCAGACCGCCCCGCTCCAGACCCCGCCCCAGCAGGACCCGTGCTCGGGAGACGCGGCGAGCAGCCCGCAGTGCAAGGACGTCGCCGACAACAAGGACCAGATCTCCAAGTGCCCGCCCAGCAACAAGGACTGCCTGGCGAGCGTCGCCGGGAACGGCAAGGAGCAGCACGACGGCGTCGACAAGCAGACCCAGGCGGTGGACGCCTTCAACAAGGTCCCCCGCGACCAGGACCCGAACACGGCCGTCTCCGAGCTGTGCACCCTGCCCAACGCGCTCACCGACGGGGTGAAACCCGGTGACGCCGTGGTCCCGCCGGGCGACTGGTGGGTCTGCTGATGGGGCGCCGCCTCCTGCTCCGTGCCGGGTCCTCCCTGGCGGCGGCCGGCCTCGCCCTCGCCGCCGCGCCGCCCGCGCGGGCCGCCGACACGGTGGACGTCCCGGTGGCCAACGGCACCTTCGCCCAGCCCGTCGCCCCCGACAACGGGACCGCCGCCGGGCACGCCGACTGGTCGCCGGAGAACAACGGCGTGGTCTTCGGCAAGGCCCTCGCCCAGCACCCCGCCGGCTACCAGGCGGCCTCGCTCAACTGGAACGGCGCGGCGCTCGCCCTGCGCACCCGGCTGTGGGGCGTGAAGGCGGGCTCGCACGTTACGCTGAGCTGGGACGACAGCCCGGGCGTGGACCGGCGCTGCACGTCCGCGCAGCTCAAGGACGGCCAGACGTACAACGTCTCGCTGATCGCCCCCGGGAACCCGCCGGACCCGCAGGTCACCACCAAGGGCGCCGACACCGTCGGCACCGCCAACTGGACCACCGGGCGGACCTTCGGCTTCGACGCGCCCGAGGACAACCCGATGGTCTCCTTCGACTCCGCCGAGCAGCGCGACTCGCGCTCCTGCGGCCCGCTGATCACCAACGTCACCGCCCGGCAGACCCCGGCCCCGGTCGACCAGAAGGTCCGCAAGGAGCAACTGCCCGGCCCCAAGGCGTACCAGGGCAACGAGCCGCTGGAGCCGGGCATCGCGGTGGACGACTGCGAGGGCTCGGCGACCAGCTGCGTGTTCACCGTGGACAAGGGGTCCTCCTACCAGTACTACGGCCAGACCAGGATCGTCGGCGAGGTCTACCTCAACTGCAGCCGCAACGCCGTCGTCGACGACCGGCGGATCGAGGTCACCGAGCCGCCGTACGACAACCTCACCCAGTACTACGCGCTCAAGGGCACCCCGCTGACCCCCAGCCGCTCCGACATCTCGCAGAGCCGCCCCAACCTGGCCGCCCAGGCCGCCGCCGGGTTCAGCGCGGCGGGCGGCAACCCGGCCGCCGTCTCCACCGGCAACCCGCTCACCTGGAGCCGGACCGGCACCAAGGCGCTCAACCCCACCATCCAGCCGGGCGAGGTGAGTTGGATCGAGGTGCAGCCGGCCCGGGAGCGGGTGGCGGGCAGTTTCAGCAACGCCCGCAACAAGTACCGGCTGGACGCGACCTTCGACGTCCCGGCCACCTCACTGCCGGACCGGTACTTCCAGCGCACCGGCCCGCTCACCGAGGTCGAGCTCCAGCGCTGCGGCTCCGCCCGGCCCACCGCCGGCACCCCGGACAACGGTGCCGGGCCGGACAAGCGCCTGGTCACCGTCGACGCCCCGCCCGCCGGGGTGGAGACCAGGTCCGTCCCGCTCATTCCCTGAACCGGCCAGAACCCGCTTGCACCCCTGAACCCCCTCTACCGCCGAACTGCCGCCCTGGCAAGCGGATCCGGGAATTCCGTGCCGGAACGGCGGCAGTTTCCCGGCCCGCCCCCGCCGGCCCCGCCCGCCGCCTAGAGTCCCGACCCGGTTGCCCCCGTCGGCGGGGGCCGGGCGGGTTCGGGGGTTGCGGTGGAGCGGGACGTCATACGGGAGTCCGCGCGGGCGGGCCGGGTGGTGCTGTGGGAGGAGTCGGCGCGGGACGGCGCCCAGGCCAAGACGCTGATGTCGGCCGCGTTCCGGGTCCGGCTGGCCCGTGAGCAGGGCCGGATGTTCGGTGCGGACGGGCCCCGGCACGTGGTGTTCGCGGCCGGCTTCCCGGCGGTGTGCGAGGAGGAGTACGAGGCGGTGCGGCGGGTCGCTGTGGAGGCCGAGGGCACGGTCAGCGTCGCCGCCGTGTGCCGGGGCCGGGCGGCGGACGTCCGGCAGGCGGTGGCCTCGGTACGGGGCACCGCGCACGCCCGGGTCATGGTGGTCGTCCCCGCCTCCGAGCCGATGGCCCGGACCATGACCCACCGGCCGGCCCGGGAGGCGCTCGAGTCGGCGGCCGCCCTGATCGAGGAGGCCCGCGCCCTGGACGACGGGGTGGCCGTCGACCTCTGTTTCGCCGACGCCTCCCGCGCCGACCACGGCCTGCTGGCCGACCACGCGGGCGCGCTGACCGCCGCCGGGGCCGGCACCGTGCTGCTGGCCGACACCGTCGGCATCCAACTTCCCCACGAGGCGGCCGAGTTGTTCGGCCGGGTCCGGGCGGCGGCCGAGGACGACGTGGTCCTGGGCTGCCACCTGCACAACGACCTCGGCCTCGGCCTGGCCAACACCCTGGAGGCGCTGCGGGCGGGCGTCCGGGTGGTGTCCGCCTCCTGGCTGGGCATCGCCGAACGCAGCGGCATGGCCGCCACCGAACAACTGCTGTTCCTGCTCGCCCACGACCCGGCCCGGGCGGCGCGGCTGGTGGGCGACGACACCCCCGCCTGGTGGACCGCCCCGGACCTCACCGCGCTGCCGCAGCTCGCCCGGGCCGTCTCCGGGGAGACCGGCGTCCCGCTGAGCGTCACCACCCCCGTCGTGGGCAGCGGGGTCGGCACCCTCTCCACCGGCACGCCCTTCGTCCACCCGCAGCTGTTCCAGCCCTTCGACCCCGAGGCCGTACTGGGCATCGCGCCGAGCGTGGTGCTCACCCAACTGGCCAGCCTCCGGGTGGTCCGGGCCGTCGCCGCCCGGCTCGGCCACCAGCTCGACGAGCAGCAGGCCCGGGCCGCGCTGGCCTGGGTGAAGTCCCGGGCCTACCGCACCGGCCGGGCCGTCGTCGAGGACGCGGCCTTCGCCGCCTACCTGGTCGGCCTCCGCTCCGCGCCGACCGGGGCCTCGGCATGACCGCCGGGACCACCGGGCCCGTCGACCTCGACGGCGCCCGCGCCGCCCTGCGGCGCGGCACCGCGGTGGTGCTGCCCAACCCGGCCCCGCTGACCCACGTCGTGGCCGGCACCGACCCACGGGCCGTCAACACCGCCAAGGGCCGGCCCGCCGAGCAGGCCGTCGCCCTCTGGGCGCACGACCCGGGCACCCTGGCGCGGCTCGGCGCCGTCCTCGACCTCTCCCCCGCCCTGGCCGCCGCCGCCCGCCGGCTGCTCACCGAGGAGCGGGTGACCCTGCTGCTCCCGCTGCGCCCGGGCGCGGCACGGCCCGACTGGCTGGCGCCCGCCACCCGGGACGGCTGGACCCTGCTGTTCGGCGCCCGCTGGGAGCCCCTGCGGCCGCTGCTCGCGGACCACCCGGTGCTGTACGTGAGCAGCGCCAACCGCACCGGTCGCCCGCCCGCGGCGACGGCGGCCGGGGCCCTCGCGATGTTCCCGGCCACCGTGCCCGTCCTCGGCCCGCTCTCCCCCGCCGACCCCGAGGACTCGGACGGCTCCGAGGGCCCGGACGGCTCCGAGGGCTCCGAGGGCTCCGACAGCGGCCGGGGCGACCAGGGCGGCCGGGCGGCCACCACGACCCTGCGGCTGCACCCGGACGGTCGGCTCGACCTGCACCGGCCCGGGGCCCAGGACCGGCCGTACCCCGGGGCCGAGGCCTACCTGGCGCGCGTCCGCGCCGCGTTCCTGCCGTGAGCGCGGCCCGGCCGCCCGCCCGTGCGTACGGGTGGGCGGCCGGGCCGCTCGACGGCCGGGGTCAGACCAGCGGTGCCCAACTCCCCTCGGGTGTCCGGCGGTACTGGGCGGTGGGCCGGGCTCCGCCCCGGTGCGGCGGCACCTCGACCAGGCCGCCCTCCGGGCCAGCGGCCGCCGCGCGGCCCCCCGGGCCCGGCGTGGGGTCGGGCGCCGGGGTGAAGCCGGGACGCACCGTGAGGCAGTAGTTCAGGGCGCTGAACGTCTGCGCGACCACGGTGCTGACGTTCACGCTCGACGGACTGTCCACCACGATGTTCTTCACCAGCTTGCCGGTGCCGTTCACGCTCAGCTCGCCGACCGTGCGGGTCATCGCGTTCAGCACCCCGAACTGCAGCTCGTCGCCCGACTTGACGGTGAACTTCACCTGGGTGGTCTCGGTACTGGTCCGCTTCCAGGTGTGGGAGTACGCGGCCTGGAAGGCCAGCGCGTAGCTGGCCTGCGCGCTGAGCTTGAGCTCGGCGGAGCCGGAGACCGTGCCGCCGACGCCGAGCGTGGCGCCGTTGACGACGTCCGTGGTGGGGCCCTTGTCCGCCGACGGGCCGTGGTCCGTGTGGCTGATCCCGGTGGTGTTGTCGACGCCGGCGCTGGCCTCCACCGTGGTGGTGTTGTCGACGGTGCCCACCAGGGTCGCGCTGCCGGAGATCTCGCCCGCGATGTTGTCGGTGGTGCTCGATTCCAGCGACACCGTCCGCTCCACCGTCATCGGCTTGTTGGTGCAGTTGATCACCGCGTTCCCGGCCGAGACCACCGCCGTGGTGCGCTCCCGGGAGAGCCCCGGGATGATCCGGAACGAGCACCCGTGGTCCTGCCCGCAGCCGTGCGCCACGGCGCGGGCGTCGGGCAGCGGGGTGTCCCCGTCGAAGGCCTGCGCCACCAGCGGTGCGTCCGGGTCGGCCGCCGGGGCGTCGGCGCCGCCCTCGGCGAGGGCGGGCGCGACCGATGCCAGCAGGGTGGCCAGCGCGGCCGTCAGGACGAACGACCGGTACGGCACGGCGTGCCCGGCCCGGCGCTTCACCGCTGCTCCCAGGTGCCCTGGGCGGTCCGGACGTACACGGCGTCCGGCACCCGCCCCGGCCGCTCCGGCGCGGTCTCGACCAGCCCGCCGCCGGCCGACCGGCGCCCGCCCGGGCCCGGGTTGCCGCCGGAGCCCGAACTCGGGCGCAGCGACAGGCACTTGTCCGGCCGGGCGAAGGTCTGGGCGACCACCGAGCTGACGTTGACGGTGGAGGGGCTGTCCACCGTCACGTTCTTGATCAGCTTGCCGGTGCCGTTCACCGCGAGCTCCCCGACCGTGCGCGCCGTCGCGTTCAGCACCCCGAACTGGATCTCGTCACCAGGGCTGACGGTAAAGACCACCCTGGTCGACTCGGTGCTCTGGACCTGCCACTCGCGCGAGAAGGAGGCCTTGAAGGCCTGTGCGTAGGTGGCCTTGGCGCCCAGGTGCAGCGCGTTGGAGCCGCCGACCGTCACCGGGAAGGCAACGGTGTTCTCCACCTTGTCCTCCGTGTACGGGCCCGTGTCCTTGTTCGGCCCGATCTGGTTGACGCTGTTGGTCATGCCCGGCTTCACGGTGCCGGTGGCCGCGGCGGTCACCGTGGTGTCCACGCCGCCCTCCAGGGTGGCGGTGCCGGAGATCTCGCCGCTGATGTTGTCGGTGCTGCTGGTCACGAAGGTGACGGTGCGGTCGATCTCCATGTCCGAGTCGGTGCAGTTGATCGCCGCGTTGCCCACCGAGAGCACGGCGCCCATGAACTCGCGCGGCGCCCGGTCGTACATCCGGAAGCTGCACGCCGAGGGCTTGTCGCACAGCCTGGTCACCTCCGCTGCGGAGGCCAACGGCTTGGCCCCGTCCAGCGCCTGGGCCACCGGCAGCGCCGGGGGCGCGGCATCGCCGTCGGCGGCGCCGCTCGGGACCGCGAGCGGGATCAGGACGGCTGTCGCGACGCCGGGGACCAGCAGCGCGAACCGGGCGGCGTGCCGCCACGTCGGCGGGCGTGCGGAGACGACCACGGGTGCTCTCCTCATTCCTCGGAGGGGGTGCCGACCGGATCGGCCCTGCCCGGTGGTTCCGGTGCCCGGGTGCCACGGTGCTCCGGTGCTCCGGTGCTCCGGTGCTCCGGTGCCAGGGTGCTCCGGCACCGGGGGTGCGTCGGCTTCCCCATCCTCCGCGAGAGTCGCATCGCGGGCGAACGGTCGGCGCGTGATCGTGCGCCATTCGATGATCCGTCAGTGCGCCCGTCGGCGCGCCCGCCACTGCGCCCGCCACTGCGCCCGTCGGTGCGCCCGTCAGTCGCCGGGCCGCTGCGGGGGCCGGGCGTCGATCTCGGCCCAGACCGTCTTGCCGTCGTCGTGCGGCACCGCGCCCCAGCGGGTGGCGGCCTTCTGCACGATGAACAGCCCGTGCCCGCCCGGCAGGCCCGGGCGGTGCGGTCGGCGCGGCTCGGGCAGATCGGTCGAGCGGTCGCTGACCTCGATCCGCAGCCGAGCCGCGGAGGCGTCCAGGACGAGGTCGACGGGGCCGCCCGCGTGCAGCATGGCGTTGGCGACCAGTTCGGCGACCAACAGCACGATGTCGTCCTCGGCCCCGGCCGGGCCGGTCGGCCAGGACCAGTCGGCGACGGCCTGCGCGGTGTACGCCCGGGCCCGGGCGACGGGCTTGGGCTGCCCGGCCAGGTGCAGGCGCCGGCGCTGGCCGCCGGGCGGCAGGGTGGGTCCGGTGCCCGGCCGGTCGCCGTCCAGGGTGGCCCGGCTGGTCGTCATGTGCGGGTTCCCCTTCGGTTCCGGTTCGGTTCCCGTTCGGTTCCGGCGCCGTGCTCCTGGCGCCGTCACCGGTTCGTACCGCTGTGTGCCACTGCGTACCGCTGTGTTCCACGCGTTCCGCTGTCGTCTGCTCGGTTTCCCGACCACCGACGAATTATGCGTGCCGACGGGCGGCCGCGGAACTCACCGGGGTGCGGTGGCCGCGGCCTCCACGGTCGGGTGGAGCGAGAACACGGTGTCCGTGCAGGTCAGCTCCAGCAATCGCTGCACCGTGCCGGACGGCGCCGCGAGCCGGAAGTCCACGTCCGCCGCCGCGGCCGAGATCCGGGTCTGCAGCAGCAGGTTGAGGCCGGAGGAGTCGCAGAAGGCGACCTGGGCGAGGTCGACGACGAGCAGCGGCGGGCGCTGCTCCACCAGTGCGTCGAGGGTGCTCCTGGCGGGGCCCAGGGTCTCGATGTCGAGGTCGCCCGCGAGGGCGCAGACGGTCGCCCCGGCGTCGGTGCACCAGGTGTGCACGGCCAGGTCGGGCCCGAACGGGGCAACCGCCCCGGTGGCGTCGGAGGGTGCGGTGGTCGGCGGCACGGTCACGGACTCGTTCTCTGCGGGCATCGTCTTCTCGGCTGGCATCGTCGTCGTGTTCCCCTCAACGGGTGTGCTCCACGAGCGTACGCACGCCACCCGGCCCGAGACCAGGCCGGGGGGCGACCCGGCCGGGTGGCGGCGGGTGGCGTGCGCGGTGTGGCGGTGCGCCCGGTGACCGTGCGGCGGTTCAGTCGGCGGTGAGGTCCGCGCGCAGGTGTTTCAGGGTCCGGCTGAGGAGCCGGGAGACGTGCATCTGGGACAGCCCCAGGCGGGCGCCGATCTGCGACTGGGTGAGCTCCTCGCCGAAGCGCATCGACAGGATCTGCCGGTCGCGTTCCGGCAGGGCGGCGACCAGGGGCTTGAGGGCGATCAGGTTCTCGACCGTGTCGAACCGCGGGTCCTCCTCGCCGAGCCGCTGGGCGAGCGGGCCCCGGTCCTCCTCACTCTCGGTCACCGGGGCGTCCAGGGATCCGGCGGTGTGGCCGTTGGCCGCGGCGAGGCCCTCGATCACCTCCTCCGGCGACAGGTCGAGGTGCTCCGCCAGCTCGGCCACCGTGGGCGCCCGGCCCAGCCGCTGGAACAGCACGTCGCGGGCCTTGGCGAGGGTGATGCGCAGTTCCTGGAGGCGGCGCGGCACGTGCACGGCCCAGGTGGAGTCCCGGAAGTGGCGGCGGATCTCGCCGAGGATGGTCGGCAGCGCGAAGGTCACGAACTCGGCGCCGTGGTCGGGGTCGTAGCGGTCGATCGCCTTGATCAGGCCGAGCGAGCCGACCTGGAGCAGGTCCTCCTCGGGCTCCCGGCGGTTGCCGACCCGGCGGATCGCGAAGCGCACCAGCGACAGGTTGAGTTCGATCAGGGTGGCCCGGACGTACGAGTACTCCCGGGTGCCCTCCTCCAGCGTGGCGAGCCGGGCCAGCAGCACCCGGGTCAGCTCCCGGGCGTCGGCGGGCGCGACCCGCTGCGGGTCCTCGATCCCGGCGAGCTCCGGCAGCTCCGGGTGTCCCGGGAGCCCCGGGAGCCCCGGGAGTCCGTCGACGGCGGCCCGGTGGGCGGCCGTCGCGGCCTCGCCCGGGGCCGGGGCGGTCACGCGGTGGAGGAGTTCGTCACTGGTCGTGGCCATGTCGGTCCTTTCCCCTCGGCGTACGGTCCGTCCCCGGTTACCCGCCGTGGCCCGTTCCATGCCGGTTCCCCTTGTGAGGATTGCGTGAACGAACGACCCGGGCCGCGTCGTGGTGACGCCCGCCACACCCCGCGCATGCCGCCCGGGGAACGGGGCACCCGGACGGGACAGGACCGGAGCGCGAGGAGGAGAAGGAGGACCGGACGATGGGACGGATCGAGGAATCGGTCGAGATCGCGGCGCCGCTCGGCGAGGTCTACCGGCACTGGGTGCACTGCGAGGACTTCCCGCGGTTCATGCGCGGTGTGGTCAGCGTGGACGTCTCCGGCGGCGGCGCCAGCAGCTGGGTGATCGAAACGGCCGGCGGCCGCCGGGAGTTCGAGGCCGTGACCACCGAGGTGGTGGAGGGCGAGCGGGTCGCCTGGGACGGCGGGACGGGCCCGGTGCGGCACAGCGGCGTGGTGACCTTCCACCACGTGGACGAGCGCACCACCCGGATCATGCTCCAGCTGGAGGTCGAACCGCACGGGCTCTGGGCCCACCTCGCCGAGGCGCTCGGCTTCGTCGACCGCCGGATCATCGACGACCTGAACGACTTCAAGCACCACGTCGAGCAGGACGCCGCGACCGGCACCACCCCGGGGGCATGAACGCCCGCATCGGGGGCACCCGAGCCCTACCGGACGAGACGAAACGGAGGCAGTCATGACCGCACGCCGCACCATCTGGGAGTTCCGCACCTCCGCCGGACACACCGCCGGCACCGACCTCATCGGCTTTCACGTCGAGGCCACCGACGGCGCGATCGGCAAGGTCGACAAGCTGTCCGAGCAGGTCGACGAGCAGTACCTGGTCGTCGACACCGGACCGTGGATCCTCGGCCGGCGCGTCCTGCTCCCGGCCGGCACCGTGACCCGGATCGAGATCGGCGAGCAGAAGGTGTACGTCGACCGCTCCAGGGACGAGATCCGCAACAGCCCCGACCTCGACGCCGACGGGCCCGACCAGGAGGTCGACACCCGCGGGCGCTTCGGGCCCTACTGGGACCCGTACTACGGCGGCCGGATCCTCTGACCGGGCCACCGGAAGCACAGACCGACAGTCAGCGACGACGGACGGGGGCGGCCTACGGGCTCCCCCGTCCGGACACCCGGGAAAGGGGAACCCTCCATGGAACGTCTCACCACCCGGATCACCATGCGACTGATGACCGGCGACGACCGCAGCCGGGACCTGGACGTCGACTGGTCCTACCGGGACGACGAACCCCACGCGGCCGAGCTGGACTTCACCTCCTACCAGGCGAACGCGGTCTGGTCGCTCTCCCGCGACCTGCTGCTCGCCGGGCTGCACGCGCCCGCCGGCGAGGGCGACGTCCACGTCACGCCGTTCGACGACACCCAGGTCCTGATCGCGCTGGCCGGCGCCGAGGGCGTCGCCCTGCTCGCGGCCCCCGCGACGGCGGTCGCCGGGTTCCTGGCCCGGACCGTACGGCTCGTCCCGCCGGGGCGGGAGCACGAGCGGATCGACTGGGACCGCGGCCTGCACGACTTACTGGCCGCCTGAACCACCGGCCGGCCACCTGTGACCGCACCACCGGCCCGCCACCCGCGCCGAGTGCACCGAACACGCCGCGCCCGGCGAACCCGCCGGGCAGTACGGCACCGCACCGAGAGGAGCACCCGTCCATGACCACCGCCCCCGCCCGCCCCGGCCAGCCCCCGCCCGCCCCCGAGCCCCCGGCGCAGCCGCCCAGGCCGCTGCTGCCCGACCCGCCGCCCCCGCCCGGCTCGCCCGTCCCCCCGCCGGCCCCGCGGCCGGTGCACCGGCCGGCCCCCGAACCGGCCGCCCCGCAGCCGGGCCGGCCCCACCCGGTCGAGCCGCCCGACTGAACCGGCCCACCCCCGGGGCCCCTGCCCCCAACTCGCTCGCCAGCAGCGGAAAGGAGAGCCGGACATGTGGTGGAGCCTGCTCCGCCTGGCCGTCGTCGGCGTCGCGGCCGCCCTCCTCACCTACGGCCTGGACCGGGCCGTCCGGTTCGCGGCCCGGCGGCTGTCGGCCCCCCGGGGTGCCGGTGACGTGCCGGAGGTGCTGCGCCGGTGCCGGCACCCGGTGCTGGCGCTGACGGCCTGTCTGCTGCTCTCCGCCGCGCTGCCGTGGATCGCCGCCCCGCCCGCCGCCCGCGAGGGGCTGCGGCACCTGGCGGTGATCCTGGCGATCACCTCCGGCGGCTGGCTGTGCGGCCGGCTGGTGGCGATCCTGGCGGAGGGCGCCGCCCGGCTCGCCGTGCACCGCCGCGAGCCGGCCTGGGCGGGCCGCGCCCGGACCCAGGCCGTCCTACTCGGCCGGATCTGCCAGGCGGTGGTCGCCGTGGTGACCCTGGGCGCGGTGCTGATGACCTTCCCGGCGGTGCGCGGCGTCGGCACCAGCCTGCTGGCCTCCGCCGGGCTGGTCGGCGTGGTGGCGGGCGTGGCCGCCCAGAGCACCCTCGCCAACGTCTTCGCCGGGGTGCAGCTGGCCTTCGGCGACCTGGCCCGGATCGGCGACGTCGTGGTGGTGGCCGGCGAGTGGGGGACGGT
This sequence comes from Kitasatospora sp. NPDC040550, assembly GCF_055594965.1. Taxonomy (NCBI): domain Bacteria; kingdom Bacillati; phylum Actinomycetota; class Actinomycetes; order Kitasatosporales; family Streptomycetaceae; genus Kitasatospora; species Kitasatospora sp. NPDC040550. The sequence goes on from NZ_JBVIWC010000001.1 coordinate 440,513, forward strand.
CGAGGAGATCACCCTGACCGCGGTGGTGATCGAGACCTGGGACCAGCGGCGGCTGATGATGCCGATGTCGTACTTCGTCGGGCGGCCGTTCGAGAACTGGTCCCGCCGCTCCAGCCGGATCACCGGCACCGCGCTGCTCCACCTCGACCACCACGCCCCGATCGGGCTGCTGCGCGAGGAGTTCGAGGACTACCTGGCCAAGTGCGAGCTCTGGGACGGCCGGGGCAGCGCCCTCCAGGTGGTCGACACCACGCCGACCACCATCGTGGTCCGGGTGCTGGCCACGGCGGCGGACGGCGGCGACGCCTTCGAACTGCGCTGCCGGCTCCGCGAGCACCTGATCGGCTACCTGCGCGACCGGCACCCGTACGCGCTGCCGCGCATCCCGGTGGCGGAGGCGCCCGCGCGGGACCCGGACGACCGGGGGGACCCCCGTACCCCCCGGCCGGCCCCGGGTCCGCGCACACCCCCACCACGCACACCCCCACCACGCACCCCGCCGCCGTGACGGCCCGGCCGATCGACCCGCGCGCTACTGCCGCGGGTCGATCGGCGTCAGCGTGCCGAAGCGGCGTTCGAGCACCTCGGCGGCGTCCAGGCACTGGTCCTCGCGGTACATCCGGCCGATCAGCTGGAGGCTCTGCGGCAGCCCGTCCGCGAACCCGCTGGGCACGTTCACCGCGGGCACCCCGATCAGCGAGGTCACCGCGCACACGGCCCTGGGCAGCGTCAGCCGGGCGTGGCCCTCGGCGTCGGTGTCCTCGGAGAACACGTCGACCCCGGGGACGGGGTGCGGGCAGGTGGGCGTGAGGAGCAGCGGGTGGGTCTCCAGCAGCGCGGCCCAATCGCGCTGCAGGCCGAGCCGGACGCCGGTCTGCCGGAGGAACTCGCCGAGGTCGGTGTGCGGGGTGCGTTCCAGGAACAGGTCGAGGTTGCGGGCGCCCTTCTCGGTGAGCAGCTGGCGGATCCGGGACCAGTTCAGGCCGAACTCGGTCATGATCAGCTTGCCGTAGCACTCCAGGGCCTCGAACAGCCGGGGGATCCTGACCTCCTCGACCGCGTAGCCGGCCTCGGCCAGGGCCTCGGCGGCCTCGACGGCGGCGGCGCCGATCTCGGGATGGACGCCGATGCCGGCCGGGTCGACCACGACGCCGACGGTGATCGGGCGGGTGGGGCGGGGCCCGCGGAGGGGGGCCGGGACGGTCCTCGGGTCCTCCGGGTCGGCGCCCGCCAGCACCTCGAAGGCGGCCCGCAGGTCGGCGACCGAGCGGGCGAACGGGCCGTCGACCGGGACGAGTTGGGAGGCCAGCATCGGCTCCTGGCCGAGGATGCGGTGGTCGGCGGCGAAGCGGCCGTAGCTGGGCTTGAGCCCGGCGACCCCGTTGAACGCGGCGGGCAGTCGGACCGAGCCGCCGGAGTCGTTGCCGAGGCCGAGCGCCGCCATGCCGACCGCGACGGCCACCCCGTCGCCGCCGCTGGTGCCGCCCGGGCTCCTGCCTCTGTCCCACGGGTTGTAGGTCCGGCCGTAGAGCTGGCTCTCGGCGTCGGAGGAGATCGACAGGTCGGACATGTTGGCGTGGCCGATCGGGATGGCGCCCGCGGCGCGCAGGCGGCGCACCGGCGGGGCGTCGGTCGCGGCGACGTGGTCGCGGAACCTGGGCACGCCGTGGGTGGTCGCCCGGCCCGCGACGCGGATGTTCTCCTTCACGGTGAACGGCACCCCGGCCAGCGGGCCGAGCGGCTCGCCGGCCGCGCGGCGCCGGTCGGTCTCCCGGGCGGCCTCGCGGGCGGTGTCCGCCAGCAGCTGGGTGACGGCGTTGACGGCCGGGTTCACGGCCGCGATGCGCTCCAGGTGGCTCTCCACCACCTCGGCCGCCGTGAGCTCGCCACGGGCGACGGCGGCGCCCAGTTCGGTCGCGCCCCGTTGCCACGGGGCGGTGGTGGTCGGTGCGGCACTCATCGTGTTTCCCCTCCGATTCGTTCCGATGCGCTTGCATCGCATCGCGGGTCCATCACACCGCGCCCCGGGAACCGATGCAAGCGCATTACTACGAACCCGCAGCGGATCCGTCCGACCCGTCGGCGTTAGGGTGAACGGATCGAATGATCATCAGGAGAGTCATGACCGCCGCCAAGCCCCGCGTCCTGCTCGTCACCGACCTCGCCTACCAGGCCCGGGGGCGCCGGTACTGCGACGAGGACATCCAGCTCTCCACCCGGCTGCGCGAGGACTTCGACCTCGCCCTCTGCCACCCGCTCGACGCGGCCGCGCTGCTGGACCGCTTCGACCTGGTCCTGGTCCGCAACAGCGGTCCGGTGCTCAACCACCGCGCCGCGTACGAGCGCTTCCGGGAACGGGCACTCGACCGCGGCACCCGCGTCTACAACCAGCTCACCGGGAGCGCCGACCAGGCCGGCAAGGAGTACCTGCTCCACCTCACCGCCACCGGGCACCCCGTCATCCCCACCGTCGACCGGGTCGCGGACCTCGACCGGCTGCCCGAGGTGCCCGAGTACGTCGTCAAGCCGAAGCTCGGCGCCGACTCCATCGGCCTGCGGATCGTCCCCCGCGAGCGGCTCGACACCGTCGCGCAGGCCCGGGACGTCCTGATCCAGCCGCTGGTGCCGTTCCGCTACGAGGTCTCGTTCTACTTCGTCGACGACGCCTTCCAGTACGCCCTGCACGCCCCCGACCCGGAGCGGCGCTGGCACCTCGAACCGTACGAACCCACCGCCGCCGACCTGGAGTTCGCCCGGCGCTTCATCGCCTGGAACAGCATCGAGCACGGCATCCAGCGGGTCGACGCCTGCCGCACCCCGGAGGGGGAGCTGCTCCTGGTCGAGCTGGAGGACCTCAACCCCTACCTGTCGCTCGACCTGGTCGGCCCGGCCGTCCGGGACCGCTTCGTCGACGCCCTCAAGGCCGCGCTGCACGCCTTCGTCGGGTCGTCCTGACGCCCGTCACGCGACCCGGACCCGCCGGGCGGCCTCGGTCAGCACCGCGCCCAACGGCAGGCCGACCCGGGCCACCGCCAGCTCGTCCCCGCGGGTCGCGCCCTGGTTGACGATCACCACCGGCGTGCCCGCGCGGGCCGCCCGGCGCACGAAGCGCAGCCCCGACATGACCGTGAGCGAGGAGCCCAGCACCAGCAACCCCTGGGCCGCGTCGACGAGTTCGAAGCAGCGCTCGACCCTCGGCCGGGGCACGCTCTCGCCGAAGAAGACCACGTCCGGCTTGAGCACTCCCCCGCACACCGCGCACGGGGCGACCCGGAAGGCGGCCACCGACTCCGGCGCCAACTCGGCGTCGCCGTCCGGGTTCACCCGGGCCGGGCCGTCCCGGAAACCGCCGTTCAGCGCCTCCAGCCGGCGGTCCAGCTCGCTGCGCGGGCTGGTCCGGCGGCAGTCCAGGCAGACCACCCGGTGCAGCCCGCCGTGCAGTTCCACCGCCGCCCGGGTGCCGGCCGCGCGGTGCAGGCCGTCCACGTTCTGGGTGATCACCGCCGACACGTGCCCGGACCGCCGCAGTTGCTCCACCGCCCGGTGCCCGGCGTTCGGCTCGGCCCCCGCGATCGCCCGCCAGCCGACGTGGCTGCGCGCCCAGTACCGCTGCCGGGCCGCCGCGCTCCCGGTGAACTCCTGGAAGGTCATCGGCGCCGCGCGCCGCCGGCTGCCCGTCTCGCCCCGGTAGTCCGGGATCCCGGACTCGGTCGACAGGCCGGCCCCGCTGAGCACCACCGCCCCGCGCCCGGCCAGCAGCCGCACCAGCGCCGCCAGGCCGGCCGCATCGGCCGCCGTACCGCCGGGAGTCGTCGCGAGCGCGTCCATGCCGTCCAGGGTAGGACGGCGGCCCGGAAACCGGTGGTCCCCGGTGGGGCCGGGGCGTTACCCTCGGGGGCATGGACGTCATGGACCGAAGCACCGGCGCAGCCGCGCGAGCCGCCAGCTCGCCGGTTGCCGCCGCCTGACGTACCCCCCTCCCCCGGCGACCGGAAACGGTCCGCCGGTGGTGTTCCCGGGGCGTTCGCTCCCCCGGTCCCGATGATCGCGCGGCTCGTTCTCCGGCGCCTCCCTCCCCCGAGAAGGAGCCACCGCCATGAACACCGACCAGCTCGTCCGCGTCTTCACCGAGTACTTCGAGGACCGCGGCCACCGCCGGATCACCGGCTCCACCCTGCTGCCCCCGCCCGGCGACCCGGTGCTGTTCACCACCTCCGGCATGCACCCCCTCACCCCGTACCTGGAGGGCCGTCCGCATCCGCTCGGAAGGCGGCTGGTCAACCGGCAGCGGTGCCTGCGCACCACCGACCTGGACGAGGTCGGCGACCGCACCCACCTCACCGTCTTCGAGATGCTGGGCAGTTGGTCGCTCGGCGACTACGAGGGCCCGCAGAGCCTCGACTGGGGCTACGGACTGCTCACCGACGGCCTCGGCATCGACCCGGGCCGGCTCCACGTCACCGTCTTCGGCGGGGACGACCGGGTCGGGCCGGACACCGGCTCGCTGGAGCTCTGGCAGGACCGCGGGGTCCCGGTCGAGCTGACCGTCGAGGACAACTGGTGGTCCAACGGGCCGACCGGCCCCTGCGGCCCCGACTCGGAGATCTTCCTCTGGACCGGCGACACCCCGCCGCGGTCGACCCCGACCGAGGACGACCGCTGGGTGGAGGTGTGGAACCACGTGATGATGCGTCACCGCCGGCTCGACGACGGCTCGCTGGTGCCGCTCCCCCAACGCAACGTGGACACCGGGCTCGGCCTGGAGCGGCTCTCCTCGCTGCTCCAGGGCCGCTCCTCGGTCTTCGAGTGCGACGTCTTCGACCCCTGGCGCCGCCTGCTGCCGCCGCTGTGGCAGCTGGACGAGCCGTCGCTGCGCCTGGTCTGCGACCACCTGCGCTCGTCCGTCGTGGTGATCGGCGACGGCGTCCGCCCCGGCACCACCGGCCGCGGCTACGTGCTGCGCCGCCTGGTCCGCCGGGTCCTCACCGTCCTGCGCCGCGACGACCCGCAGCGCGGGCTCGGGGACCTGCCGCAGGAGCTGGTGCGGCACACCCTGGACCGCTTCGGCCAGGACGTGGACCCGGAGTCGGTGCGCCGGGTGCTGCTCGACGAGGAGCAGCGCTTCGACCGCCTGCTGGAGCGCGGCCGCCGGCTGCTCTCCCGCCCCCGCTACCGCGGCCCGCTCGGCGAGGACGACCTGCGCTACCTCCACGACACCCACGGCCTGCCGCGCGAGCTGGTCCTCGAACTGCGGTCGCGGTGACGGACGGCGGCGGGGCGGGACGGTCCGCCGTACCGTTCCGCCCCGGTACGTGGAGTACGCGGCGGGGCGGATCACCGGCCGATGACGGCTCCGCCGGCACGGACGTCGCCCGGCCGTCGGACGCGGGACCGGTCCGGCGCGGCGCACGGGCGGGGCGCGGGAGGGGTGGGGTCAGGCGCGGCCGAGCACGGCGGTGACGGTGATCTCGATGACGACCCGGTCGGGGTTCTCGCGGGGCGGGCGGTAGCGCTCGGCGTAGCGGCGCTCGGCGTCGGCGACCTGCTCGGCCGAGTCGCGCAGCACCGCGACGCCCTCCAGGGTGGACCAGCGGGCCCGGTCCACCTGGCAGACCGCGACGCGCAGGCCCTCGGGGCCGGCCGCCGCCACGTTGCGGGCCTTGCGGCTGGTGCGGCTGGTGATCACCCGGGCGGTGCCGGTCTCCGGGTCGAAGGTCACGCCGACCGGCACCACGTGCGGCGTGCCGTCGGGCCGGGTGGTGGTGAGGGTGGAGATGTGCCGCTCGCGCCAGAAGGCGAGGAAGGCGTCGTCGAGGTCACGCGGGTCATGGGCCATGATCGCGATCGTACGGCCCCCGGGGCGGCGTACTCCCCGGGGGCCGGACGGTGGGTGGCCTGCGGCCGGGGCCTCAGTGGCCGCGGGCGATCCACTCCGGCAGGGCCGGGGCCTCGGCGCCGATGGTGGTCGGGTCGCCGTGGCCGGTGCGCACCACCGTGTCGGCCGGGAGCGACAGCAGCCGCTCGCGGATGGACTCGATGATGGTCGGGAAGTCCGAGAAGGAGCGTCCGGTCGCGCCCGGGCCGCCGTGGAAAAGGGTGTCGCCGGTGAACACGGTGCCGAGGCCGGGGGCGTGGAGGCAGACCGCGCCGGGCGCGTGGCCCGGGGTGTGCAGCACGGTCAGCTCGGTGCCGGCCACCTCGATCCGCTGCCCGTCGGCGAGTTCGCCGTCCGGGAGCCGCTCGGGGTGGGTGAGCTTCCACAGCGGGAGGTCGTCCGGGTGCAGCAGGATCGGCGCGCCGGTGCGTGCGGCCAGCTCCGGGGCGGCGTCGACGTGGTCGTTGTGGGCGTGGGTGGAGACGATCGCCAGCAGCCGGCGGCCGCCGAGGGCGGCCTCGATGGCCGCGGCGTCGTGCGCGGCGTCGATCACCACCGCCTCCTCGTCGTCACCGACGATCCAGACGTTGTTCTCCACCTCCCAGCTGCCGCCGTCGAGTTCGAAGGTCCCGGCGGTGACCAGGTGGTCCACCCGGGCGGTCACAGGATCACCACCGAGCGGAGGACGTCGCCGTGGTGCATGCGCTCGAAGGCCTGCTCCACCTCGTCGAGCCCGATCCGCTCGGTGACGAAGGCGTCCAGGTCCAGGCGGCCCTGGAGGTGGAGGTCGATCAGCATCGGGAAGTCCCGGGAGGGCAGGCAGTCGCCGTACCAGGAGGACTTGAGCGCGCCGCCGCGGCCGAAGACGTCCAGCAGCGGCAGTTCCAGGGTCATCTCCGGGGTCGGCACGCCGACCAGGACGACGGTGCCCGCGAGGTCGCGGGCGTAGAAGGCCTGCTTGTACGTCTCGGGGCGGCCGACGGCCTCCACCACGACGTCGGCGCCGTTGCCGCCGGTCAGCTCGCGGATCGCCTCGACCGGGTCGGTGGTGCGGGAGTTGACGGTGTGGGTGGCGCCCAGGGAGCGGGCCTTCTCCAGCTTGCGGTCGTCGATGTCCACCGCGATGATCCTCGCCGCGCCGGCCAGCCGGGAGCCCATCACGGCCGCCCCGCCGACGCCGCCGCAGCCGATCACGGCGACGGTGTCGCCGCGGCCGACGTTGCCGGTGTTGATCGCGGCACCGAGGCCCGCCATCACGCCGCAGCCCAGCAGGCCCGCGACGGCCGGGTCGGCGGCCGGGTCGACCTTGGTGCACTGGCCGGCCGCGACCAGGGTCTTCTCGGCGAAGGCGCCGATGCCCAGCGCCGGGGACAGCTCGGTGCCGTCCAGCAGCGTCATCTTCTGCTTCGCGTTGTGGGTGGCGAAGCAGTACTGCGGGCGCCCACGCTTGCAGGCCCGGCACTGGCCGCACACCGCACGCCAGTTGAGGACGACGAAGTCGCCCGGCTCGACCTCGGTGACGCCCTCGCCCACCGACTCCACGACGCCCGCGGCCTCGTGGCCGAGCAGGAACGGGAACTCGTCGTTGATGCCGCCCTCGCGGTAGTGGAGGTCGGTGTGACAGACGCCGCACGCCTGGATCCGCACCACCGCCTCGCCCGGACCCGGATCCGGCACCACGATCGTGGTCACCTCCACGGGTGCGCCCTTGGCGCGCGCGATGACTGCCTTGACCTGCTGGGCCATCCGATTTCCACCTCCGTCGGCCGGTACGGCTACGCACCGGCGTGACCTGCGACAAACGACTGCGGGAGAACTCTAGAAGCACTTCCGAAGGAGTGCCTACGAAGGGTAGCGCCCGCCCGGCCGGGCGCACGTGCCACCGGCATGCCCGGCAGTCCTGCCGGGCCCAACCGGCGCTCGCCCCCGCGCGGCCCCGGCGCGGCCCCCGACCAGGGGCGCGCGGGCGGCGCCGAGCGCCCGTCAACGTGCCACGAACTGCCCGGAAAGCGCCGCCGTTGGCTGGAAGTGCCGCAGACGGGCACCCCGCCGTCCACGTACGGTCGTAGCAGAGACGGTCCACGCGACCACGCTCAGCACACCCGCCCCACCTGACGGCACGCCACCGCGCGCCGCTCGTGCCGGGCGCGTACCGACCGTACGCCCCCGCACGTTTCGCGCCATCCCGCGCCATCCCGCGCACGGGCCCGCGCCCCCGCGCGGGCAGCGTGCCCGGTCCCACCACGTCCCACCGCACCGCCGGCCCCGAGTCGAGCCGCCCCGGCCGAACCGCCCGTCCCCGCACGAACCCCGGATCCACCCCCCGTCGGGCCGCCCCGCGCGGTCCCTGCCCTGGAGTCTGGAGTACGGATGTCCACCGAGAACAGTGCGACCGGTGCCGGCACCGGCACCGCCCCGCTCCCCCCGATGCACTGCCTGCGCCACCTGGAGCCCGGTCCGCCCCGGCTCACGGCGCTGCCCACCGGCACGCCGGTCTGGCTGGTCAGCCGGCACGCCGACGTCCGGCAGGTGCTCACCGACCCGCGGCTCGGCCGCGCGCCGCTCTACGCGCCGGACGCCCCACCGCTCATGGTCACGCCCAACATCCTGGACGACCCGCAGAGCATGCTGAACATCGACGGCACCGAGCACCAGCGGCTGCGCCGCACCGTGCAACGGGCCTTCACCCCGCGCGCGATCGCCCGCTGGAAGCCCTGGGTCGCCTCGGTGATCGAGTCGCTGATCGACGAACTGATCGACCACGGCTCGCCCGCCGACATCGTCGCCACCTACACCCGGCCGCTGCCGGTCCTGGTGATCAGCCGGCTGATGGGCCTGGACAACCTCGACAGCAAGCGGCTCGCCCACTGGAGCGACCACGCGCTCTCCACCACCGCCTACAGCGCCGAGGCGATCGCCACCGCGATGACCGAGTTCGCGGGCTTCGGCGCCGAGGTGATCGCCGAGCGCCGCGCGGAACCCGGCGAGGACCTGGTCAGCAGCCTGCTGGCGGCCGCCGCCGAGGACGGCTCGATCACCGAGGGGCAGCTGATCGCCCTGGTCATCGGACTCGTGGTGGCCGGTCACGAGACCACCATGACCAGCCTCGGCAACGCCCTGGTCTACCTGCTCCAGGACGGCCGGGACGCCTGGCAGCGGCTCGCCTCCGACGAGGCCAGCGCCGCCGCCGCGACCGAGCAGATCCTGCGCGCCGTACCGCTCGGCGACGCCGCCGAGCACATGCCCGGGCTGCTGCGCCGCACGGTGGAGGACGTCGAGATCGGCGGGGTGGTCATCCCGGCCGGCAGCGTCGTCGCCGCCGACACCGGCGCCGCCAACCAGGACCCGGAGGTCTTCACCGGGGACCTGCGCACCGAGCTGTTCTCCCCGCTGGCCGCACCGATGCTCACCTTCGGCGCCGGACCGCACCACTGCCTGGGCGCCTGGCTGGCCCGGATGGAACTGGAACTCGCCCTGCACCGGCTGGCCCGCCGGCTGCCCGCGCTGCGGATGGCCGACACGGCCCAGGACATCGACTGGCGGCGCGGGCTGCTCACCCGCAGCCCCAACACGCTGCGGGTCACCTGGTGACGGGCCCGACCGGGCCCGCCGACGCCGCGCCGGCCGAACCCGTGCTGGTCCGGGTCGACCGGGACCGCTGCATCGGCTCCGGGATGTGCGCCCTGAGCGCCCCCGAGTCGCTGGCCCTCGACTCCGACGGGCAGGCCCGGCCGGTGGCCGGGTACGCCGACGGCGGAGCGGAGTTGACGGACGGGCTGACCGAGGCGGTGGAGTTCTGTCCGGTCGAGGCGCTCACCCTGCTCTCGGCCCGCGGCGGCCACCGGATCGAACCGCCCGAGTGACGCGCCGGACCGGGTGGCCGCGTAGCCCCGTGACCCGTGATCCCGGTGGCGCCTGCTGAGACTGCGGCAGCAGGCGCCACCGGGCCGGACGGTCAGCACGGGGAGAACGGTCAGGACGTGGCGGCCAGGGCGGCGCGCAGTTCGGCGGCCGGGTCGCCCTCGTGGTACGGGCGTTCGCTGGGCTCGATGTGGTCCAGGAACTCCTGGTAGCGCAGCGCGTAGAACACGTGGTGGAGCGGAGCGGCGAGTTCGAGGGCGCGGTGCGGGTCCGAGCCCGGGGCGTGTGCGCGCCAGGCCGCCGTCCAGACCTCGGCGTGGTGGCGCCAGGCCGCCGGGGTGAGGTAGGCGCGGGGGCGCAGCCCGTCCAGGGCCGGGTGGCCGAGGCAGGCGTCGGCGTAGTCGACCACGACCGGGCAGGCGTCGCCGGTGCGCCAGTTGCCGGGGTGGAAGTCGCCGTGCAGCAGCGTCTCCGGGAGGCCGCAGGCGGCCAGTTCGTCCAGCAGCGCGGGCAGTTCGGCAGCGAACCGGCGCAGCCGGTCGCGTTCGGACGCGGTCAGGTCGGTCTCCGCGGGGAGCCGGTCCAGCAGCGCCGTCAGCTGGGCGTGCAGGGTGGCGGGCGTGCGGTCGCGCAGCCCGGCCAGGGCCGTGGGCCGCCGGGCCAGTGCGGCCTGGGCGGCGACGAAGCGCGGGACGACGTCGGCGACGGTCGCCTCGCCCGGGCTCCAGCAGTCCTCGCCGGGGACGTGGTCGAGCAGCAGTCGGCCGGCGGCCGGGTCGGCGGCGAGCACCGGCGGGACGAGGGTGGGGTCGACGCCGCCGAGCAGCGCGATCACCTCTCCCTCGGCGGCGTTGAACTCCGGGCCGGTGGTCTTCAACCAGGCGTCGGCCCCGACGGGGGAAGGGAAGCGGAAGAGGCCGGACAGGTTCCAGGTCCGGATCTGCCGCGCCGGCCCGGTCGGCCGGCCGAGGTCGGCGAGCCGTTCCCGCGCCCAGCCGAGCGCCGCGCGCAGCCCGTCCGGGGTGGCCCAGGCGGCCCGCCGGGCGGCGGGGGCCAGCAGGGCGGCCGTCCCGGCGTCCGGCGGGCGGGGTGTCAGGGTGGCGGGTGCCCGGAGCGCCTCGGCGTGGTAGCGGACCCGGCCGCCGTGGCCCGGGTCCGCGCTGTGGCCGTCGAGCAATCTGGTCACCAGCACCGGCACGCCGGCCAGTTCGGTGGCCCGGGCGACCACGCCGTCCACCGCGGACCACCAGCCGAGGTCCGTCTCGAAGGGGCCCAACTGCCCGTAGTAGGCGCCTCCGTGGGTGAGGTCGACGGTCACGGTCCGGCTGTTCGCTCGCTGCATCCGAGCAGCTTCGCCCACGGAGCGAGGTGGAGGCGAGCGGATTTCCCCGGGGCCGGACGGGCCCGTCGCCGGGGCCCGTCCGCGAGGCTGCGCTGCCCGAAGCCTCCTGGTGGGGTTCCCGCCCGGCCCGTCCCACCCGGGAGCTGTCACCCGGGAGCTGTCACCCGGGAAGCTGTCACCGGGGCCGACGTCAGGTCGTCGAGCGGCTCGTCCAGGACGCCTTCGCGCGCGATGATGTAGCCGAGGTGGCCCCGGCTGCGGCTGCCGAGGAGCTCGCTGGCCTTCTGGATGTGACTGGAGACCGTACGGGTGCTCATCCCGAGGCGGGTGGCGATCGCCTCGTCGGTGAACCCGTTGACCATCAGCCGCAGGACGTTGCGGCGGGTGCGGTCGGTGAGCAGCTGGGGGCGGTGGTGGCCCTCCAGGTAGGTGACGGGCTCGGCGCGCTCCCACATCAACTCGTAGATCTTGAGCAGGTACTCGACCAGGGGCGGGAACTGGATGAGCACCGCGGCGGCCTCGCGCTGGGCGCCGGCCGGGATGAAGGCGGTGGAGCGGTCGCAGATGATGATCCGGTCGAAGACCTCGTTGAGGGTCCGCACCTGGGCGCCACGGGCGGAGACCTGCTCGATGTAGGCGAGGGTCGGGCCGTGCGAGCGGACGGTGTGCTGGTACAGCGTGCGCTGGCGGACGCCGCGTTCGGCGAGGGCGAGGTCGCGCGGGAGGGCGGCGGCGAGGTGGTCGGCGCCGCGGCCGCCGCCGGGCTGCGCGGTGCGCAGTTCCTCGGTGCAGGCGGCGACGGCCTTCTCCAGCGCCGGGTTGATCTCCTCGCCGGCCAGCAGGCGGATCGGGAGCTGGGCCTGTCTCATCACGTCGCGGTACGCGTGCTCGGCGGCGGTGAAGGCGGTGCGCAGTTCGGCGAGCTGCTCCTGGTGGGCCAGCACGGCGAGTTCGAGCGGCCGGGTCAGGCCGGTGACCGCGAGGTCGGGCGGGACGGCGGCGAGCCGGTGCCCGGCGCCGGGCAGGGTGCGCAGCAGGCCCATGCTGAGCAGGCATTCCGGGGCCTGTCCGGCGCTGGCGCCGCCCTCGGCGAGTGCGAGCCGGTAGAACTCGACCCCCCGGTCACACAGTTGGGGTGTCCCCTTTTCCGCGCTGGTGTCCTGGGATAGGCACATCTGGGCATCCTTCCGGCTTCGGCATTGCGCTTTCACGAATGCCCGCACCGGCAACAGCCAGACGTCCGGAAGGGCAGGATGGTGCTCACCTGCCGTGCGGACGCATCCCCCCCGGGCCACGACAGCCGCGAGTGTACGCCCTAAAGGCGCGGAAATCAGCGGTTGACGGCGAAACCGGGCATGCCCGGCAACGGCGTCCGACGGTGGTGACGGCGAGGACGACCGTACCCGGCCACGGTAACGGGCGGATGGCCGCCGCATGGCGCGCGTCGCCCCGTCAGGGCGGCCGGAGCGAAGGGCCGGTGGACCGGCCCGGCCGACGGACGGACGGAGGGCACCCCCTTGTTGCGAGCTGATCCCGACCCGCCCCCGCCGATGGAGCGGCCCGGCCCGGTGGACCCGACCGGGCTGGTGGATCCGGCCGCCCTGGTGGACCCTGCCGGCCTGGTGAACCCTGCCGGCCTGGTGGACCAGCGGCTGGTGCGGCAGCTCGCCGAGGCGGCCGCGGCCCAGGTCGGCGCGGGCTCGGTGCAGTTGCTCGGCGACGGCGGCCTGCTCCAGGCGCTGGCCAAGCAGTTGATCGAGCGCGCGTTGGAGCTGGAGTTCCAGGAGCACCTGCGCGGCCCGGGCACCAACAACCCCACGGGGGCGGCCGGCGGCCCGGGCGGCTCCGGCGGGCCGGCCGGCCACCGCGGCCCCAACGGCCCGAACGGCGCCCGGGCCAGGCGGTTGCTGACCGAGATCGGGCCGGTCGAGGTGCGGGTCCCCCGGGACCGGGAGGGCAGCTTCGCCCCCCGTACGGTCCGCCCCCGGGCCCGCCGGCTGCCCGGGCTGGACCGGCTGGTGGTCTCGCTCACCGCACGTGGCCTCAGTTCGGGCGAGCTGGTGGCGCACCTGGCCGAGGTGTACGGGGTGGAGATCAGCCGGGAGACCGTCTCGGTGATCACCGACCAGGTGCTCGAGGAGCTCGCCGACCGGCGCGGGCGCCCGCTGGACCCGGTGTACCCGGTGGTCTTCGTCGACTCGGTGCGCAGCGGGCGTTCGGGCGGCCCGCTGGTGCACCTGGCGCTGGGGATCTCCACGGACGGGCTGCGCGAGGTGCTGGGCCTGTGGCCGGCCGCGGACGGCGAGCAGTGGCCGCAGGTGCTGGCCGGGCTGGCCGAGCGCGGGGTGCGCGAGATCTGGGTGCTGGTCGGCGCCGCCGGTGCGGGGCTGGCCGAGGCGGCGGCCGCGCGGTGGCCGCGCACCGTGGTGCACACCTCGGTGGCGCACCTGCTGCACGCCGCGCTGCGGCACGCGCCGGGCGAGGACTGGGGCGGGCTGGCCCGGGTGCTGCACGAGATCTGTACCGCGCCCACCGAGGCGGCGGCGCTGGAGCGGCTGGGCCGGGCCGAGCGGGAGTGGGGTCCGGGCCACCGCGAGGTGTTCCGGGTCTGGCGGGCGGCGTGGCCGCTGCTCGCCCCGGGGTTCCGGTTCGGTCCGGAGGCGCGGCGGCTGCTGGCGGGCGGGGGTGCGCTGGAGCGGCTACACGCCCGGCTGCGCCGGATCGAGCAGGCCGCGGGGCGGGTGCGGGACGAGCGGGCCGCGCTCAAGCGCGTCTACCTGGCGACCCTCGCCCTGGAGTCGCCGGCCGGGGCCCGCCGGCCGTGGACCGGGGACTGGCCGGCCGTCCGCGCGGAGTTGCGCCGGGGCGCTCGGCTCTGACGCCCAACTCCCTTGTATTGAGCAGTAGTTGAGATGGTCTCTGTAAGACCGGCAGCGAGCTGCCGTGGGCGCTCCCGACCTCCCCGACCCCGCACGCCCGACCTCCGGGGTGGGTTCCGGCCACGGGCCGGGCCTTCGTGCGCCCGCCCTCCCACCACTGATCTGACAGACCCAGGTGCTCATTGCATCAGTTCTGCCCGATTTTGACACAGTCTGTTCACGCTTCCGGTTCCCGCATTGCGTGATCCCGATAACGGCCAGAGCTTCCACGCCAGTTTGGGCCTCGGCAGGATTCATTCACAGCGAGGAGCGCACACACCGCCCGCCTCAGGAAGAGGAATTCGCCATGACGAATCTTGCCGTTCGCATTCACAAGATGCTCGGGATTCTCGCCGTTCTGCTGGTCGCCGGGATCGGCCTCCAGATCCATGCCGCACCGTACCAGTCCACCGTTGCCGCAGGTCCCTCGGCCGTGCACGGGGACGACTCCGGCTGGGGCCCGTGAACGCACTGGGGCGAACTCGGTGAACCGCCGACCGACATGAGCCGTTCACCGCGCGCCGAGGAAATTCCCCCCTCCTCGCAATTCTCCGAACAGAGAGGAAACCGACGATGGCGAACCCGTTCGACGACCCCGAGGCCGACTACCTCGTCCTGGCCAACGACGAGGGCCAGCACTCGCTGTGGCCGGTGTTCAGCCCGGTGCCCGACGGCTGGCACCAGGTCTTCGGCGCGGCCCGCCGGCCGGAGTGCGTCGAGTACGTGGAGCAGAACTGGCAGGACCTGCGGCCGAAGAGCCTGGTCGCCCACCTGAGCGGCCACTGACCGGCCACTGAGCGGCCGCCCACTGACCGGCCCGTCCACTGAGCGGCCGTCACCGGCGGTCCGTCACCGGCGGTCCGTCACCGACTGTCCGCCGTACGGCCACCGGCCCACCACGCCGACCGGGCCGACCGCCCGCGGGTCACGCAGCAACGAGGGAGAGAGAAGCAGATGTCCGGGGACCAGCAGACGCACAGAACCGACCCGCGGCCGGGACCGGCCGAGGCGCTCTGTCGACTGTTCGCGGAGGTGCTCGGCCGGGAGTCGGTCGACCCCGCGGCGGGCTTCTTCGAGCTGGGCGGCGACCGGCCCGCCGCCGTACGGCTGCTGGCCCGGGTGCGCACCGAGCTCGGGTTCCGGGTGCCGCTGCCGCTGCTGCTGGACGCCCCGACCCCGGCCGGCCTGGCCACCCGGCTGGCCGACCCGGCCCCGGCCGCTCCCGACCCGCGCCCGACCCTCAGTGCCCTGGTCGACGCCCAGGTCGCCCGTACCCCGGACGCCCCCGCGCTGTACGCCGGGTCCACCACCCTCACGTACGCCGAACTGGACGCCCGCGCCAACCGGTTGGCCCGGGTGCTCGCCGCCCGCGGCCTGGGCACCGAGGACGTGGTCGCGCTCGCCCTGCCCAAGTCCCCCGAGGCGGTCGCCGCGATCCTGGCCGTGGCCAAGACCGGCGCCGCCTGGCTGCCCGCCGACCCGGCCTACCCCGCCGAGCGGCTGCGCCACATGCTCACCGACTCCCGCGCCGCACTGGTGCTCACCACCGCCGGCACCGCCGAGCGGCTGCCCGACACCGGCGCCCCCCGGCTGCTGCTCGACTCCCCCGGGCACCTCGCCGACCTGGCCGACCGGCCCGGCACCCCGTTCACCACCGCCGAGCGGGTCCGGCCGCTGAGCGCCGACCACACCGCGTACGTCATCTACACCTCCGGCTCCACCGGCCTGCCCAAGGGCGTGGCCGTCACCCACACCGGGCTGCCCAGCATGGTCGGCACCCAGGTCGCCGTCACCGGCCTCGGCCCCGGCAGCCGGGTGCTCCAGGCCGCCTCGCTCAGCTTCGACGTCTCCGTCTCCGACCTGGCCGTGGCGCTCACCACCGGCGCCGCGCTCGTCCTCCCCGGCGAGCAGAGCCAGCTGGTCGGCGAGGCACTGGCCGAGCTGATCGACCGGTACGGCGTCACCCACGCCGACGTCGCCACCGCGATGGCCGCCACCCTGCCGGACGCCCCGCTGCCGACCCTGCGCACCCTGATCGGCGGCGGCGAGGCCATCCCGCGCGAACTGGCCGCCCGGCTCGGCCGGGACCGGCTGATGCTCAACAGCTACGGGCCGACCGAGACCACCGTCATCGTCACCATGAGCGAGCCGCTCACCGGCACCGAGCAGCCCCCGATCGGCCACCCCTGCCAGGACGTACGGATCCACCTGCTGGACGAGCGGCTGCGCCCGGTCGCGCCGGGCACCGTCGGCGAACTGTACGTCTCCGGCCCGCACCTGGCCCGCGGCTACCTGGGCCGCCCCGGCCTGACCGCCGACCGCTTCGTCGCCTGCCCGTTCGGCGCCCCCGGCGAGCGGATGTACCGCACCGGCGACCTCGGCACCCTCCGCCCGGACGGCCAGCTGGACTTCCTCGGCCGGGCCGACGACCAGGTGAAGATCCGCGGCTTCCGGGTCGAGCTCGGCGAGATCGAGCAGACCCTCTCCGCCCACCCCGGGGTCCGGCAGGCGGTGGTGGTGGTCCGCGAGGACCGCCCGGGCGAGCGACGGCTGGTCGGCTACACCGTCGGCACCGCCGACCCGGCCGAGCTGCGCGCCCACTGCGCCGGGCAGCTGCCCGACCACATGGTGCCCGTCGTCGTGGTGCTGGACCGGATGCCGCTGACGCCCAACGGCAAGGTGGACAAGCGCGCCCTGCCCGCGCCGGCGCTCGGCGCCGCCGAGGAGGGCGGCCGGGCCCCGGCCGGCGAGGTGGAGCACACCCTCGCCCGGCTCTTCGCCGAGGTGCTGGGGCTGCCCCGGGTCGGGGTCGCCGACTCCTTCTTCGAGCTCGGCGGCGACTCCATCGTCGCCATCCAGCTGGTCTCCCGGGCCCGGCGGGCCGGACTCCGGCTCACCCCCCGCGCCGTCTTCGAGGCGCCCAGCGTCGAGGCGCTGGCCCTGCTCGCCCGCCCGCTGGAGGGCCCGGTCGCCGCCGAACCGGCCGGGGCCGGCCTCGGCGAGGTGCCGCCCACCCCGATCGTGCACTGGCTGTCCCGGCAGCGGGGCGCCGTCGGCAGCTTCTACCAGTCCACCCTGCTCACCCTCCCCGCCGGGACCGGCCACCGGGACCTGACCACGGCCCTCCAGGCCCTGCTCGACCGCCACGACCTGCTGCGCGCCCGCACCTCCCCGCTCGCCGAACGCCCCTGGACGCTGCACGTCCCCGCCCCCGGCGCCGTCCGCGCCGAGGGCGTGCTGCGCACCGCCACCGGCCCGGCCGACCCGGACGCCCTGCGCGCCGCCACCGAGGCCGCCCGCGACCGGCTCTCCCCCGAGGACGGCCGGATGCTCCAGGCCGTCCGCTTCGACACCGGCCCGGACCGGCCCGCCCGGCTGCTGCTGGTGATCCACCACCTGGTGGTGGACGGCGTCACCTGGCGGATCGTCGAGGAGGACCTGCTCGCCGCGCTCACCGCCGCCCGCGCGGGCCGCACGCCCGAGCTCCCGCCGGTGCCCACCTCCTTCCGGCGCTGGGCCCAGCGCCTCACCGCCGAGGCCCGCACCGACCGCCGGGCCGCCGAACTCCCGTACTGGCAAGCCGCACTGGCCACCCCGGACCCACTGCTCGGCGAGCGCCCGCTGGACCCGGCGAAGGACACCTACGCCACCGGCGGCACCCTGCGCGTCGTACTCCCCGCCGACACCACCCAAGCCCTGCTGACCGAGGTCACCGCCGCCTACCACGCTCAGGTCAACGACGTCCTGCTGACCGCGCTGGCCCTCGCCCTCACCCACTGGCGCGGCGACTCGACGGACCCCGACGGCGCCGTGCTGGTGAACGTCGAGGGGCACGGCCGCGAGGAGGTGGTCGAGGGCGTCGACCTGCACCGCACCGTCGGCTGGTTCACCTCCGTCTACCCCGTCCGGCTCGCCCCCGGCCCGCTCACCTGGGCCGAGGTCACCGACGCCGGACCGGCGCTCGGCCGGGCCCTCGGCCTGGTGAAGGAGCAGCTGCGCGGCGTCCCCGACAACGGCATCGGCTACGGCCTGCTGCGCCACCTCAACCCGGCCACCGCCGAGGTGCTCGCCGAACACGCCGATCCCCAGGTCGAGTTCAACTACCTGGGCCGCTTCCAGCCCGAGGGCGTCAGCGCCGAGGACGTGCTCGCCGGAGCCGAGGCGATGACCGAGGGCGCCGCCCCCGACCTCGCGCTCGGCCGGGTGCTGGGCCTGGACGCCACCACCGTCGACACCCCGCAGGGCCCGCTGCTGGTCGCCCAGTGGTCCTGGGCCGGCGAACTGCTCCACGAGGGGCGGGTGCGGGCCCTCGCCGAGGCCTGGTTCACCGCCCTGCGCGCGCTCGCCGAGCACGCCGAACGGCCGGACGCCGGCGGGCACACCCCCGCCGACTTCCCGCTCGTCGCCCTCGGTCAGGACGAGATCGACCGGCTCGCCGAACTCCACGCCCCCGCAGGCCTGGTGGACGTCTGGCCGACCTCCCCGCTGCAACAGGGCATGGCCTTCCACGCCGCGTACGACACCGACGGCGCCGACGTCTACACCTCGGTCTGCACCTTCGACCTCACCGGCCCGGTCGACGCCGACCGGCTGCGCGCCGCCGCCGAGGCCCTGCTGCTGCGCCAGCCCAACCTCCGGGCCGGCTTCCACCAGCGCCCCGACGGACCGCCCGTCCAGGCCGTCCCGGACCGGGCCGAACTGCCCTTCACCGTCCTCGACCTGACGGGCCACGCCGACCCGGAGGCCGAGGCCGACCGGATCGCCGCCGCCGAGTACGGCCGCCGCTTCGACCTCGCCCGGCCGCCGCTGCTGCGCTACACCCTGCTCACCCTCGCCCCCGGCCGGCACCGGCTGATCGCCGCCGCCCACCACATCCTGCTGGACGGCTGGTCCACCCCGCTGTTCGCCGAGGAACTCTGGGCCCTCTACTTCCGGCAGCCGCTTCCCCCGGCCGCCCCCTACCGGGAGTACCTGCGCTGGATCACCCGGCGCGACGGCGCCGCCGCCCGCACCGCATGGGCCCGGGCCCTCGCGGGCGTGGACGAGCCCACCCTGCTCGCCCCCGGCCGCACCACCGCCGCCCCCCGGCTGCCGCTGCGCCTGCACACCGGTCTCACCCCGGCCGCCACCGAGGCGCTCGGCCGCACCGCCCGCCGCTACGGCGTCACCCTCAACACCCTCGTCCAGGCCGCCTGGGGCGTCCTGCTGGCCCGGCTCACCGGCCGCACCGACGTGCTCTTCGGCACCACCGTCTCCGGTCGGCCGCACGACCTGCCGGGCGTCGAGCGGATGATGGGCCTGCTCATCAACACCGTTCCGGTGCGGATCACCCTCGACCCGGCCGAGTCCTGGGGGCAGCTGCTGCTGCGCCTCCAGCACGAGCAGTCCGCGCTGCTGGACCACCAGCACCTCAGCCTCACCGAGATCCAGCAACTCGCCGGGCTGGGCAGCCTGTTCGACACCGTCACGGTGTACGGCAACTACCCCGACCCGTCCGCCCTGGACACCGCCGACCCGAGCGGCGCCACCCGGGTCACCCTGGTCGAGGACGTCGACAGCGCGCACTACCCGCTGCTGCTCGCCCTCACCCCGGGCGACGGCCTCCAGCTGCGGCTGGACCACCAGCCGGACGCCTTCGGCCCCGCCGAGGCCCGTACGCTGCTGGACCGCTTCCTCGCCCTGCTCGACCGGATCGTCGCCGACCCGGCCGAACTCCTCGGCACCGTCGAGGTGTTGACCGGGGCGGAGCGCGAGCAGCTGCTGACCGGCCGGCACGGACCGGTGGCGGAACTGCCCTCGGGCACCGTCCCCGAGCTGTTCGAGGCGCAGGCCGCCGCGACGCCCGGGGCGATCGCGCTGGTCGCGGGTTCCACCGAGCTGACGTACGCCGAACTCAACGCCCGGGCCAACGGTTTGGCGCTGCGCCTGGTCGCGGCCGGGGTGCGGGCGGAGACGCCGGTCGCCCTGCTGCTGGAGCGCTCCCCCGCGCTGGTGGTGGCCGTCCTGGCGGTGCTCAAGGCCGGCGGCAGCTACGTCCCGCTGGACGACGCCCAACCACGGGAGCGCCTCGCGGCCGTGCTGGCCGACGCGGGCGCCCGGATCGCCGTCACCGACCGCGACCACCCCGCGCTGGCCGGGCTGACCACCCTCGCCGTCGGTGAGGAGACCGCCGCCAACCTCGATCTCCCCTGGCGGGCGGCCCAGTTGGCCTATGTGATGCACACCTCCGGCTCCACCGGCACCCCCAAGGGCATCGGCGTCACCCACCGCTCGATCGTCGACCTCGCCCTCGGCGGCACCTTCGCGGGCGGCGCCCACGACCGCGTCCTGGTCCACTCACCCACCGCCTTCGACGCCTCCACCTACGAACTCTGGGCCCCGCTCCTCTCCGGCGCCCGCCTCGTCCTCGCCCCCGCCGGACGCCTCGGCGTCACCGAACTCACCGACACCATCCAGCACGGCGGCGTCACCGCCGCCTGGATGACGGTCGGCCTGTTCAACGTGCTGGCGGCCGAGGCTCCGCAGGCCTTCGCCGGGCTGCGCGAGGCCTGGACGGGAGGGGACATCGTCTCGCCGGCCGCACTGCGCCGGGTGCTGGAGCACTGCCCCGGGCTGCGGGTGGTGAACGGCTACGGCCCCACCGAGACCACCACCTTCGCCACCCACCACCGCATGACCACCCCGGCCGAGGTGCCGGGCACCGTCCCGATCGGCCGCCCGCTGCCCAACACCCGGGCCTACGTCCTCGACGCCGGGCTGCGCCCCGTCCCGGTCGGCATCCCCGGCGAGCTCTACCTCGCCGGACCCGGGCTGGCCCGCGGCTACATCGGCCGCCCGAGCCTCACCGCCGAACGCTTCGTCGCCGACCCGTACGGCACACCCGGAAGCCGGATGTACCGCACCGGCGACCTGGTGCGCTGGAGCACCACGGGCGAACTGGAGTTCGTCGGTCGAGCGGACGCCCAGATCAAGCTGCGCGGCTTCCGGATCGAACTCGGCGAGGTCGAGGGCGCGTTCACCGCCCACCCGGCGGTCGGCCAGGTCGTCGCCGTGGTCCGCGAGGACCAGCCGGGTGACAAGCGCCTGGTCGCCTACGTCACCGGCGGGGCCACCCCCGAGGACCTGCGCGCCTTCGTCACCGACCGCCTGCCCGGCTACATGCTCCCGGCCGCGATCGTCGTCCTGGACACGCTGCCGGTCACCCCCAACGGCAAGGTCGACCGCCGCGCCCTGCCCGCCCCCGACTACACCGGCACCCCCGAAGGCCGCGCCCCCCGCACCGGGGCCGAGCGGGCGCTGTGCGAACTCTTCGCCGGGGTGCTCGGGTTGGCCTCGGTGAGCATCGACGACGACTTCTTCGCCCTCGGCGGCCACTCCCTGCTCGCCACCAAGCTGGTCAGCCGGATCCGCACCGCCCTGGGCGCGGAGCTGCCGATCCGCACCCTCTTCGACCGCCCGACGGTGGCCGCCCTGGCCGCCGCCCTGCCGACCGTCGACACCCCGGCCCGTCCGGCGCTGCGCCCGCAGACCAGGCCCGCCCTGGTGCCGCTCTCCCCCGCCCAGCAACGCCTCTGGTTCATCGAGCAGTTCGAGGGCCCGAGCGCCCTCTACAACACCCCCGTCGCGGTCCGGCTCACCGGCGCGGTCGACCGCCCCGCCCTGGAACGGGCGCTGCGCGACGTGGTGGCCCGGCACGAGGTGCTGCGCACCCTCGTCCCGACCACCGACGGCCAGCCGCACCAGCTGGTCACCGACGCCCCCGAACTCCCCCTGCGGGCGGTGCCGGTGGCCTCCGAGGAGGCTCTGCGCGCCGCCCTGGCCGAGGCCGGCCGGGAGGTCTTCGACCTTGCCCGTGACCTGCCCGTCCGCGCCACGCTGTTCTCGCTGCCGCACGACGAGCACGTCCTGCTGGTGCTGATGCACCACATCGCCGGCGACGGCTGGTCCGTCGCCCCGCTCTTCCGCGACCTCGCCACCGCCTACCGGGCCCGTCACGCCCAGACCTCACCCGAGTGGCAGCCCCTGCCCGTCCAGTACGCCGACTACGCCCTCTGGCAGCGCGAGCTGCTCGGCGACCAGGAGCGGCCCAGCGCCCTGCTGAGCGCCCAACTCGCCCACTGGCAACAGGCCCTGGCGGACGCCCCGGAGGAGCTGGCGCTGCCCTACGACCGCCCGCGCCCGGCCGTGCCGACCCACCGCGGCGGCCTGGCCACGGCCGTCGTCGACGCCGAACTCCACGCCGCGCTCGCCGAGTTGGCCACCGGTCGACAGGCCAGCCTGTTCATGGTCCTGCAAGCCGCCGTCGCCACCCTCTACACCCGCCTCGGCGCCGGCACCGACCTCCCGCTCGGCACCCCCGTCGCCGGACGCACCGACGACGCCCTCGACGACCTGGTCGGCTTCTTCGTCAACACCCTGCTGCTGCGCACCGACACCTCCGGCAACCCGGGCTTCCGCGAACTCCTCGACCGCGTCCGCCGCACCGACCTGGACGCCTTCGACCACCAGGACATCCCCTTCGAGCGCCTGGTCGAGCAGCTCAACCCCACCCGCACCCCGGCCCGCCACCCGCTCTTCCAGACGCTCGTCGCCCTGGAGAGCCGCGCGGCCGTCCCGACCGCCTTCGGCGACCTGGCCTGCGCCGAGCACCCCTTCGAGCTGGACGTCGCCAAGTTCGACCTGTCCTTCCGCTTCACCGAGCAGGGCCCGCAGGCCGGCCTGACGGTGGCGATCGAGTACGCGACCGACCTCTTCGACCACACCACCGCCACCGCGCTCGCCGAGCGCCTGCTGCGGGTGCTGCGCGCCGTCACGGCCGACCCCGACGCGCCGATCGGCACCATCGACGTCCTCGGCCCGGCCGAGCGCGAACAACTGCTCACCGGCTGGAACGACACCGCCGTACCCGTCCCGGACGCGACCCTGCCCGAGCTGTTCGAGGCCCGGGCCGCCGCCACCCCCGACGCCCCCGCCGTGGTCACCGACGGCGGACGGCTGAGCTACGCCGAACTCGACGCCCGGGCCGAACACCTGGCCGCCGAGCTCGCCGAGGCGGGCGTCCGCGCCGACACCCCGGTGGTCCTGCTGATGGACCGCTCCGCCGAGCTGCTGACCGCCCTGCTGGCCGTCCTCAAGGCGGGCGGCAGCTATGTCCCGCTGGACGACCGGCACCCGGCCGAGCGGCTGCGGCGGATCACCGCCGAGACCGGGGCGGCGCTCGTCCTGGTCGACGCGGCCCACCGCGACCACCCGCTCGCCGCCGACGCCCCCTGCCCCGTCCTGACGCTCACCCCGGAGCGCTTCGACGGCCCGCTGCGGCGCCGCTCCCACCGCCCCGCCGTCCACCCGGAACAGCTCGCCTACGTGATGCACACCTCCGGCTCCACCGGAGCGCCCAAGGGCATCGCCGTCACCCACCGGGACGTCGTCCAGCTCGCCACCGACCCGTGCTGGCAGCACCCCGACGGCCTGCGGGTGCTGTTCCACGCCCCGCACGCCTTCGACGCCTCGACCTACGAGATCTGGGCGCCGCTGCTCTCCGGCGGCCAGGTGGTCGTCGCCCCGGCGGGCGACCTGGACGCGGCCGCGATCGGCGCGCTGGTCCGGGCGCACGGGCTCACCCACGTGCACGTCACCGCCGGCCTGTTCCGGGTCATCGCCGAGGAGGACCCGGGCGTCTTCGCCGGGGTGCGCGAGGTGCTGACCGGCGGGGACGTGGTCTCCGCGCCCGCCGTGCGCAGGGTGCTGGCGGCCGTCCCCGGGATCGGCGTGCGGGTGCTCTACGGCCCGACCGAGATCACCCTCTGCGCGACCCAACTGCCTCTGCCCACGGCCGATTCGGTGCCGGACACGGTGCCGATCGGCCGACCGATGGCGAACACCCGGGCGTACGTCCTGGACGACGGCCTCCAGCCCGTCCCGGTGGGTGTCCCCGGCGAGCTGTACGTCGCCGGAGCCGGCCTGGCCCGCGGCTACCTCGACCGCCCGGCCCTCACCGCCGAACGCTTCGTCGCCTGCCCGTACGGCGGCAAGGGCGAGCGCATGTACCGCACCGGCGACATCGTCCGCCGCACCGCCGAGGGCGTGCTGGAGTTCCTCGGCCGCGCCGACGACCAGGTGAAGATCCGCGGCTTCCGGATCGAACTCGGCGAGGTCGAGGCCGCCCTCACCGCCCACCCCGCCGTCCGCCAGGCCCTCGCCCTGGTCCGCGAGGACCAGCCCGGCGACAAACGCCTGGTCGCCTACGTCACCGGCGACGCCACCCCCGGCGAACTGCGCACCTTCGTCACCGACCGCCTCCCCGGCTACATGCTCCCGGCCGCCGTCCTCGTCCTCGACGCCCTCCCCGTCACCCCCAACGGCAAGGTCGACCGCCGCGCCCTGCCCGCCCCCGACTACACCGGCACCCCCGAAGGCCGAACCCCCCGCACCACCCAGGAGCGGAGCCTGTGCGAGCAGTTCGCCCAGGTGCTCGGGCTGGCCTCGGTCAGCATCGACGACGACTTCTTCGACCTCGGCGGCCACTCACTCCTCGCCACCAAACTGGTCAGCCGGATCCGCACCGCCCTGGGCGTCGAGATGACGATCCGCACCCTCTTCGACCACCCCACGGTCGGCGAGCTCGCCGACGCGCTGCCCGCGGCCCGCAAGGCCCGGCCCGCCCTCCGGCCGATGCGCCGGCCCGGCGGCCCGGCGTAGGCCCTCACCGGTCCACGCAGGTCCACGCAGGTCCGCGCAGGTCCACGCAGATCCTCACCGGTCCGCGCGGGTCCGCACAGATCACCGCTCGTCGCAGGTCGGGCGGGGCCACCGGCCGTCCCCGGTGGCCCGACCGCCCAGTCCCCACTCAGCACGTCATCCGTCGGAGGCAGACCGTGATCCCGTTGTCGTTCGCGCAGCAGCGGCTGTGGTTCATCGAACAGCTGGAGGGCCCGAGCGCGCTCTACAACACCCCGTTCGCCGTCCGGCTGACCGGTGGGCTCGACGCCGCCGTCCTCACCGTCGCGCTGCGTGACGTGCTCGCCCGGCACGAGGTGCTGCGCACCACCTTCCCCGCCGTCGACGGCCGCCCGCAGCAGTCGATCGCCGAGCCGCGGAGCCCCGCCGTCACCGCCGTCGAGGTGGCCGCCGTCCCGGTCTCCGACGAGGCCGACCTGACCGCCCGGCTGGCCGCGGCGGCCGGGCACGTCTTCGACCTCGCGACCGAACTGCCCATCCGCTGCACGCTGTTCTCGCTCTCCGCCGAGGAGCACGTGCTGCTGGTGCTGATGCACCACATCGCCAGCGACGGCTGGTCCGTCCCCCCGCTCTTCCGCGACCTGGACACCGCCTACCGGGCCCGCCGCGCCGGCACCGCGCCGCAGTGGGAGCCGCTGCCCGTCCAGTACGCCGACTACACCCTCTGGCAGCGTGAACTCCTCGGCGAGGAGGACGACCCGGACAGCGTGCTCGCCACCCAACTCGCCCACTGGCAGCGCGCCCTGGCCGAGGCACCGGAGGAGCTGGCCCTGCCCTACGACCGGCCGCGCCCGACCGCGCCCACCCGGCTGGGCGGCGCCGCCGAGCTCGACCTGGACGCCGAACTGCACGCGGGCCTGTCCGAGTTGGCGGCGACCGAACGGGCCAGCCTGTTCATGGTCCTGCAAGCCGCCGTCGCCGCCCTCTACACCCGGCTCGGCGCGGGCACCGACCTCCCGCTCGGCACCGCGGTGGCCGGGCGCACCGACGAGGGCCTGGACGACCTGGTCGGCTTCTTCGTCAACACCCTCGTCCTGCGCACCGACACCTCCGGCGACCCCAGCTTCCGCGAGCTGCTGGCGCGCGTCCGCCGCCTCGACCTGGACGCCTTCGACCAGCAGGACGTGCCCTTCGAGCGCCTGGTCGAGCAGCTCAACCCGGCCCGCGTCCCGGCCCGCCACCCGCTGTTCCAGACCATGCTGACGCTGGACAGCGACGAGGACCTCCCCGCCGACTTCGCCGGGCTCGACTGCCGGGAGCACGTCCTCGACCAGCACCTCGCCAAGTTCGACCTGTCCTTCGCCTTCGTCGAGCAGCACGACGCGCTGGGCGTCGCCAACGGTCTGACCGGCGCCGTGGAGTACGCGGCGGACCTCTTCGACCACGCCACCGCCGCCACCCTCGGCGAGCGCCTCGCCCGGGTGCTGCGGGCGGCCGCCGCCGACCCGGACGCGCCCATCGGCAGCATCGAGATCCTCGACCCGACGGAGCGCGAGCTGCTGCTGTCCGGTTGGCACGGGCCGGCGGCGCAGCTTCCGGCGGGTTCCGTGCCCGAGCTGTTCGAGGCGCAGGCCGCCGCGACGCCCGAGGCCGTCGCCCTGGTCGCGGGTTCCACCGAGCTGACGTACGCCGAACTCAACGCCCGGGCCAACGGTTTGGCCCTGCGCCTGGTCGAGGCGGGCGTCGGCACCGAGACCCCGGTCGCCCTGCTACTGGAGCGCTCCCCCGCGCTGGTCATCGCCCTGCTCGCGGTACTCAAGGCCGGCGGCAGCTACGTACCCCTGGACGACGCCCAACCACGGGAGCGCCTCGCGGCCGTGCTCGCCGACGCGGGCGCCCGGATCGCCGTCACCGACCGCGACCACCCCGCGCTGGCCGGGCTGACCACCCTCACCATCGGCGAACAGACCGCCGCCAACCTCGAACTCACCCTCACCGGCGAGCAGTTGGCCTACGTGATGCACACCTCCGGCTCCACCGGCACCCCCAAGGGCATCGGCATCACCCACCGCTCGATCGTCGACCTCGCCCTCGGCGGGGCCTTCACCGGGGAGCACCTCGCCCGGGTCGCGGTGCACTCGCCCACCGCCTTCGACGCCTCCACCTACGAGTTCTGGGCCCCGCTGCTCTCCGGCGGCCGTGTCGTCATCGCCCCGCCCGGGCGGCTCGGGATCGCCGAACTCGCCGACCTGCTCGGCCGGCAGCAGGTCTCCGGCGCCTTCGTCACCGCCGGGCTGTTCAACGTGCTGGCCACCGAGGCCCCGCGGTCCTTCGCCGGGATGCGCGAGGTCTGGACCGGCGGGGACATCGCCTCGCCCGCGGGCATCCGGCGCGTCCTGGAGGCCTGCCCCGGCCTGCGGGTGGTGAACGCCTACGGCCCGACCGAGGCCACCACCTTCGCCACCCGCCACGCGATGACCTCTCCCGAGGAGGTGCCCGCCGCCGTGGTGCCGATCGGCCGCCCGCTGCCCAACACCCGGGCGTACGTCCTCGACGACGCCCTCCGGCCGGTCCCGGTCGGCGTCCCCGGCGAGCTGTACCTCGCCGGGCCCGGGCTGGCCCGCGGCTACATCGGCCGCCCGGCGCTCACCGCCGAGCGCTTCGTCGCCGACCCGTACGGCACGCCCGGAAGCCGGATGTACCGCACCGGCGACCTGGTGCGCTGGAGCACTACGGGCGAACTGGAGTTCGTCGGTCGAACGGACGACCAGGTCAAGGTCCGCGGCTTCCGGATCGAACTCGCCGAGGTGGAGGCCGCGTTCGCGGCCCACCCGGCCGTCCGGCAGGCCTTCGCGACGGTCCGCCAGGACCAGCCCGGCGACAAGCGCCTGGTCGCCTACGTCACCGGCGACGCCCCGCTCGACGAGCTGCGCGCCTTCGTCACCGACCGGCTGCCCGGCTACATGCTCCCCGCCGCCGTCGTGCCGCTGGCCGCCCTGCCGGTCAACTCCAACGGCAAGGTCGACCGGCGCGCCCTGCCCGCCCCCGACTACTCCACCGCCACCCCCGGCCGGGCCGCCCGCAACGCCACCGAGCAGACCCTGTGCGCGCTCTTCGCCGAGGTCCTCGGAACCGCCGAACCGAGCATCGACGACAACTTCTTCGACCTGGGCGGGCACTCCCTGCTCGCCACCAGGCTCACCAGCCGCATCCGCACCGCCCTCGGCACCGAACTCCCCCTGCGCACCCTGTTCGACCACCCCACCATCGCCGCCCTGGCCCAGCATCTCGGCGCGGACACCACCCCGGTGCGGGCCGGGCTGACGGCGCGCACCCGCCCGGAGCTGGTGCCGCTCTCCTACGCCCAGCAACGCCTCTGGTTCATCGACCAGTTCGAGGGCCCGAGCGCCCTCTACAACACCCCCTTCGCCCTCCGGCTCACCGGCCCGGTCGACACCGGGGCGCTGACCGCCGCGCTGCACGACCTGCTGGCCCGGCACGAGGTGCTGCGCACCCTCTTCCCCGTCGCCGACGGGCGGCCCCACCAGCTGGTCGCCGACTCCGTCGAGCCCACCCTGACCGTCACCGCCGTCGCCGACGAGACCGAGCTGGCCGGACTGCTGGACCGGGCGAACTCGCACGCCTTCGACCTCGCCACCGAACTGCCGCTCCGGGCAGCGCTGTTCTCGCTCCCCGACGAGCGGCACGTGCTGCTGCTCCTGCTGCACCACATCGCCAGCGACGGCTGGTCCGTCGCCCCGCTCTTCCGCGACCTGGGTGAGGCCTACCGGGCCCGCAGCCACGGAGACGCGCCGCAGTGGGAGCCGCTGCCCGTCCAGTACGCCGACTACACCCTCTGGCAGCGCGAACTCCTCGGCGACGAGGAGGACCGGGACAGCCTGATCGGACGGCAACTCGCCTTCTGGCAGGACTCCCTGGCCGGCGCGCCCGAGGAACTGGCCCTCCCCTACGACCGACCGCGCCCGGCCGCGCCGAGCCACCGGGGCGAGCTGGTCGAGTTCACCGTCGACGCCGAACTGCACCAGCAACTGGCCGAGTTGGCCACCGCCAACCGGGCCAGCCTGTTCATGGTCCTGCAAGCCGCCGTCGCCACCCTCTACACCCGCCTCGGCGCCGGCACCGACCTCCCGCTCGGCACCCCCGTCGCCGGACGCACCGACGAAGCGCTCAACGACCTGGTCGGCTTCTTCGTCAACACCCTGCTGCTGCGCACCGACACCTCCGGTGATCCGAGCTTCCGCGAACTCCTCGACCGGGTACGGCAGTCCGACCTCAGCGCCTTCGAGCACCAGGACATCCCCTTCGAGCGCCTGGTCGAGCAGCTCAACCCCACCCGCACCCCGGCCCGCCACCCGCTCTTCCAGACGCTCATCGCCCTGGAGAACCAGGCGAAGGCGCCGCAGACCTTCGGCGATCTCCCGTGCGGTGAGCTGGAGTTCGACCTCAATGTGGCCAAGTTCGACCTCTCCTTCGGCTTCGCCGAGCTGAGCGGACCGGGCGGCCTCTCCGGCGCGATCGAGTACGCGGCGGACCTCTTCGACCACGCCACCGTCGCCACCCTCGCCGAGCGCCTGCTGCGCGTCCTCCACGCCGCCGTCACCGACCCCGACGCGCCGATCGGCACCATCGAGATCCTCGACCCGACGGAGCGCGAGCAGCTGCTGACCGGCTGGCACGGACCGGTGGCGGAACTGCCCTCGGGCACCGTCCCCGAGCTGTTCGAGGCGCAGGCCGCCGCGACGCCCGGGGCGATCGCCCTGGTCGCGGGTTCCACCGAGCTGACGTACGCCGAACTCAACGCCCGGGCCAACGGCCTGGCGCTGCGCCTGGTCGAGGCGGGCGTCGGCACCGAGACCCCGGTCGCCCTGCTGCTGGAGCGCTCCCCCGCGCTGGTCATCGCCCTGCTCGCGGTACTCAAGGCCGGCGGCAGCTACGTCCCCCTGGACGACGCCCAACCACGGGAGCGCCTCGCGGCCGTGCTCGCCGACGCGGGCGCCCGGATCGCCGTCACCGACCGCGACCACCCCGCGCTGGCCGGGCTGACCACCCTCACCATCGGCGAACAGACCGCCGCCAACCTCGAACGCACCCTCACCGGCGAGCAGTTGGCCTACGTGATGCACACCTCCGGCTCCACCGGCACCCCCAAGGGCATCGGCATCACCCACCGCTCGATCGTCGACCTCGCCCTCGGCGGCACCTTCGCGGGCGGCGCCCACGAACGCGTCCTGGTCCACTCACCCACCGCCTTCGACGCCTCCACCTACGAACTCTGGGCCCCACTGCTCTCCGGCGCCCGCCTCGTCCTCGCCCCCGCCGGACGCCTCGGCGTCACCGAACTCACCGACACCATCCAGCACGGCGGCGTCACCGCCGCCTGGCTCACCGCCGGACTGTTCAACG
Organism: Kitasatospora sp. NPDC040550; assembly: GCF_055594965.1. Lineage (NCBI taxonomy): Bacteria > Bacillati > Actinomycetota > Actinomycetes > Kitasatosporales > Streptomycetaceae > Kitasatospora > Kitasatospora sp. NPDC040550. The sequence continues at coordinate 470,610 of NZ_JBVIWC010000001.1, forward strand.
TCATGGCCACCGAGTCGCCGAGCCTCTTCACCGGCCTCCGCGAGGTGTGGACCGGTGGCGACGTGGTCGCCCCCGCCGCCGTCCGCCGCGTCATGACCGCCTGCCCCGGCCTGGCCGTGGTCGACGGCTACGGCCCCACCGAGACCACCACCTTCGCCACCCACCACCGCATGACCACCCCGGCCGAGGTGCCGGGCACCGTCCCGATCGGCCGCCCACTGCCCAACACCCGGGCCTACGTCCTCGACGCCGGGCTGCGCCCCGTCCCGGTCGGCATCCCCGGCGAGCTCTACCTCGCCGGACCCGGCCTGGCCCGCGGCTACATCGGCCGCCCGAGCCTCACCGCCGAACGCTTCGTCGCCGACCCGTACGGCACACCCGGCACCCGGATGTACCGCACCGGCGACCTCGTCCGCCGCACCGCCGAGGGCGTGCTGGAGTTCCTCGGCCGCGCCGACGACCAGATCAAGCTGCGCGGCTTCCGGATCGAACTCGCCGAGGTCGAGGCCGCCCTCACCGCCCACCCCGCCGTCCGCCAGGCCCTCGCCCTGGTCCGCGAGGACCGGCCCGGCGACAAACGCCTGGTCGCCTACGTCACCGGCGACGCCACCCCCGGCGAACTGCGCACCTTCGTCACCGACCGCCTCCCCGGCTACATGCTCCCGGCCGCCGTCCTCGTCCTCGACGCCCTCCCCGTCACCCCCAACGGCAAGGTCGACCGCCGCGCCCTGCCCGCCCCCGACTACACCGGCACCCCCGAAGGCCGAGCCCCCCGCACCACCACCGAGAAGGCCCTCTGCGCACTCTTCGCCGAGACCCTCGGCCTGCCCGCCCTCAGCATCGACGACGACTTCTTCGCCCTCGGCGGCCACTCACTCCTCGCCACCAAACTGGTCAGCCGGATCCGCACCGCCCTGGACGTCGAACTCCCCATCCGCGCCCTCTTCGACCACCCCACCGTCGCCGCCCTGGCCGCCGCCCTGCCCGCCGTCGACACCCCGGCCCGTCCGGCGCTGCGCCCGCAGACCAGGCCCGCCCTGGTGCCGCTCTCCCCCGCCCAGCAACGCCTCTGGTTCATCGACCAGTTCGAGGGCCCGAGCAGGCTCTACAACACCCCGTTCGTCGCCCACCTCAACGGCGCCGTCGACACCGAGGCCCTGGCCGATGCCCTGGCCGACCTGGTCGCCCGGCACGAGGTGCTGCGCACCACCTTCCCGGCCACCGACGGCCGGCCGCACCAGCTGATCGCCGCGAGCGCCGCACCCACCCTGCACACCCGCACGGTGGCCGACGAGACGGAGCTGCGCGCCGCCGTGGCCGAGGCCACCGGGGCGGTGTTCCGGCTCGCCGAGGACCTGCCGATCCGGGTCTCACTGATCTCGCTGAACGCCGAGCGGCACGCCCTGGCCGTCCTGCTGCACCACATCGCCAGCGACGGCTGGTCCGTCGGCCCGCTGCTGCGCGACCTGGACACCGCCTACCGGGCCCGCCGCACAGGCGCGGAACCCGACTGGCGGCCGCTGCCCGTCCAGTACGCCGACTACACGCTCTGGCAGCGCGGCCTGCTCGGCACCGAGGACGACCCGACCAGCGCCCAGCACGCCCAACTCGCCCGCTGGAAGCAGGCCCTGGCCGAGCTGCCGGAGGAGCTGGCGCTCCCGTACGACCGGCCGCGACCGGCCGCCCCGAGCCACCGCGCGGGGACGGTGGAGTACCGGCTGGACGCCGAACTGCACCAGCGGCTCACCGAGTTGGCCACCGCCAACCGGGCCAGCCTGTTCATGGTCGTGCAGGCGGCCGTCGCCGCGCTGTACACCCGGCTCGGCGCCGGCACCGACCTCCCGCTCGGCACCCCCGTCGCCGGACGCACCGACGAGGCCCTGGACGACCTGGTCGGCTTCTTCGTCAACACCCTCGTCCTGCGCACCGACACCACCGGCGACCCCGGCTTCCGCGAGCTGCTGGCGCGCGTCCGCCGCACCGACCTGGACGCCTTCGACCACCAGGACGTGCCCTTCGAGCGCCTGGTCGAGCAGCTCAACCCCACCCGAACCCCGGCCCGCCACCCGCTCTTCCAGACCGTCCTCACCGTGAGCAGCGGCCCGTCCCCCGTGCTCACCCTGGGCGGGGTGAGCGGGGCGCTGGAGGGCGCGGGCGAGTCCCAGGCCCACTTCGACCTGAACTTCAACTTCACCGAGCAGCACGACGAGGACGGCACGCCGCTCGGCGTGGCCGCGGCCGTGGAGTACGCGGCGGACCTCTTCGACCACGCCACCGTCGCCACCCTCGCCGAGCGGCTGCTGCGCGTGCTGGACGCCGTCGCCACCGACCCGGACGCACCGATCGGCACCATCGAGATCCTCGACCCGGCCGAGCGCGAGCAGCTGCTCACCGGCTGGAACGACACCGCCGTCCCGATCACCGACAGCACACTGCCCGAGCTGTTCGAGGCCCGGGCGGCCGCCACCCCCGACGCGGTGGCCGTGGTGTCCGACACGGAGCGGCTGAGCTACGCCGAACTCGACGCCCGGGCGGGCGCCCTGGCCGCCGTGCTGCTGGCCCGCGGGCTGGCGGTGGAGGAGCCGGTCGCGATCCTGATGGACCGCTCGGCCGAGCTGGTGACGGCGATCCTGGCGGTCACCAAGGCGGGCGGCACGTACGTCCCGCTGGACGCCCGCTACCCGCTGGACCGGATGCGGCACATCCTCGCCGACACCCGGGCGCAGCTCGTCCTGGTCGACCCGGCGCACCGCGAGCACCCGGTCCTCGACAGCGGCACCGGCGTCACGGCCCTCGACGTCACCGAGACGTCCCCGGTCGGGACCCCCGCGGCCCCGCCCGCCGGCCGGCCCCCCGCCGGCCGCCGCTCCCACCCCGGCCAGCTGCTCTACGTGATGTACACCTCGGGCTCGACCGGCCTCCCCAAGGGCGTCGCGGTGACCCACCGCAACGTCGTCGACCTGCTCACCAACCCGCACTTCCGCCAGGGCCACCACGAGAGCGTCCTGCTGCACTCGCCCACCGCCTTCGACGCCTCCACCACCGAGGTGTGGGCGCCGCTGGTGACCGGTGGCCGGATCGTGCTGGCCGCCCCCGGACAGCTCGACCTGCCCGCGCTGGCCGCGACCATCACCCGGCACGCCGTCACCCTGGTGCAGGCGCCCTCCGGTCTGCTGCGGCTGATGGCCGAGGAGACCCCGGAGGCGTTCCGCGGGGTGCGCCAGGTGTGGACCGGCGGTGACGTGGTGCCCCCGGAGGCCGTCCGGCAGCTGTTCCGGGCCTGCCCGGAGACGGACGTGGTCGCGGTGTACGCGCCGACGGAGACCACGGCCATCAAGACCACCTTCACCATGACGCCCGGCGGGGACGTCCCGGCCGTGGTGCCGATCGGCCGCCCGCTGGCCAACACCCGGGCGTACGTGCTGGACGACGCCCTGCGGCCCGTTCCCGTCGGGGTGCCCGGTGAGCTGTACCTCGCGGGCAACGGCCTGGCCCGGGGCTACGTCGGCCGCCCGGGGCTGACCTCGGAGCGCTTCGTGGCCTGCCCGTTCGGCGGCAAGGGCGAGCGGATGTACCGCACCGGCGACATCGTCCGGTGGAGCGCGGACGGCCTGTTGGAGTTCCTCGGCCGCGCCGACGACCAGGTGAAGATCCGCGGCTTCCGGATCGAGCCCGCCGAGGTGGAGGCGGCGCTGGCCGCCCACCCGGCGGTGGGGCACGCGGTGGCGACGGTCCGCGAGGACCAACCCGGGGACAAGCGCCTGGTCGCCTACGTCACCGGCGACGCCACCCCCGGCGAACTGCGCGCCTTCCTGGCCGACCGGGTGCCCGGCTACATGGTCCCGGCCGCGGTCGTCACCCTGGACGCGCTGCCGGTCACCGCCAACGGCAAGGTCGACCGGCGCGCCCTGCCCGCCCCCGACTACACCGGCACCCCCGAAGGCCGCGCCCCCCGCACCACCACCGAGAAGGCCCTCTGCGCACTCTTCGCCGAGACCCTCGGCCTGCCCGCCCTCAGCATCGACGACGACTTCTTCGCCCTCGGCGGCCACTCACTCCTCGCCACCAAGCTGATCAGCCGGATCCGCACCGCCCTGGACGTCGAACTCCCCATCCGTGCCCTCTTCGACCACCCGACCGTGGCCGCCCTGGCCGGCCGGCTGGGCGAGGGCACCGGTCCGGTCCGCGCCCGGCTGCTGCCCCGGCCGCGCCCGGAGCTGGTCCCGCTCTCCCACGCCCAGCAACGCCTGTGGTTCATCGACCAGTTCGAGGGCCCGAGCGCGCTCTACAACACCCCGCTGGTACTCCGGATCGACGGCACCCTCGACGCCGGGGCCCTGGCTGCGGCGCTGACCGACGTGGTCGCCCGGCACGAGGTGCTGCGCACCACCTTCCCGGGCGCCGACGGCCGGCCGCGCCAGCTGATCGCCCCGAGCGCCGACCCCGTCCTGCACACCCGCACGGCGGCCGACGAGGAGCAGCTGCGGGCGGCGCTGGCCGCCGCGAGCCGGGAGGCCTTCGACCTGGCCGCCGAACTCCCGCTGCGGGCGACGCTGTTCGGCCTTCCGCAGGGCGAGCAGGTGCTGCTGGTGCTGATGCACCACATCGTCAGCGACGGCTGGTCCGTCGGCCCGCTGCTGCGCGACCTGGACACCGCCTACCGGGCCCGCCGCACAGGCGCGGAACCCGACTGGCGGCCGCTTCCCGTCCAGTACGCCGACTACGCCCTCTGGCAGCGCGAGCTGCTCGGCGCGGAGGACGACCCGGACGGCGCCCAGCACATCCAACTCGCCTACTGGCAGAAGGCGCTGGCCGGTCTCCCGGAGGAGCTGACGCTCCCCTACGACCGCAAGCGGCCACTGGCTCCCACCCACCGCGGCGACACCGTCGAGTTCCGGCTTCCGGCCGAACTCCACTCCGCCGTCGCCGAGTTGGCCCGGGAGAGCCGCACCAGCGTGTTCATGGTGGTGCAGGCCGCGCTGGCCGCCACCCTGGGCCGGCTGGGCGCGGGCACCGACATCCCGCTCGGCACCCCGGTCGCGGGCCGCACCGACGAGGCCCTGGACGACCTGATCGGCTTCTTCGTCAACACCCTCGTCCTGCGCACCGACCTCTCCGGCGACCCGAGCTTCCTCGAGCTGCTGGAGCGGGTGCGGCAGGCCAACCTGGACGCCTTCGAGCACCAGGACGTGCCCTTCGAGCGCCTGGTCGAGGTGCTCAACCCGGCCCGCTCGACGGCCCGGCACCCGCTGTTCCAGGTGATGCTGACCTTCGCCGCCGGGCCCGAGGCCGAGGCCGCCCTGGACTTCGCCGGCCTGCCCGCCCGGGTGGAGCCCTCGGCGGCCGAACTCGCCAAGTTCGACCTGGCCTTCGGTTTCAGCGAGCGGCTGGCCGCCGACGGCGCCCCGGCCGGGATCGGCGTGGTGGTCGAGTTCGCCGAGGAGCTGTTCGCCCCGGCCACGGTGACGGCGATCGGCGCGCGCTTCGAGCGGCTGCTGACCGCCGTACTGGCCGACCCGGCCCGCCCGGTCGACGCGGCGGAGATCCTCGACCCCGCCGAGCGCACCCTGATCCTGGACCACTGGAGCGCGCCCACCGATCGACCGGAGACCGTCGGACTCCGCACCGTCCCGGAGCTGTTCGCGGCCCAGGCGGCCCGGACCCCGCAGGCCGTGGCGGTGGTCGACGGGGACGAGCGGATCGACTACGCCGAGCTGGACGCCCGGGCGAACCGGCTGGCCCGGCTCCTCGCCGCCCGCGGCGTCGGCCCCGAGCGCCTGGTGGCGCTGGCGCTGCCCCGCTCGGTGGAGCTGGTGGTCGCCGTGCTCGCGGTGCTCAAGGCCGGCGGCGCCTACGTGCCGATCGACCCGGACTACCCGGCCGACCGGATCGCCTACACCCTGGCCGACTCCGCCCCCGCACTGCTGCTCACCACCACCGACGCCGCCGCCCGACTGCCCGACCCGCAACTGCCGTTGCTGCTGCTCGACGCCCCGGGGACGGCCGCCGAACTGGCCCGGACGTCCGCCGAGGCCCCCACCCCCGCGCTCGGCCCGGACCACCCGGCGTACGTCATCTACACCTCGGGCTCGACCGGCCGGCCGAAGGGCGTGGTGGTCCCGCACCGCAACGTCGCCCGGCTGTTCGCCGCCACCGACCACTGGTTCGCCCCGGGCCCCGAGGACGTCTGGACCCTGTTCCACTCCTACGCCTTCGACTTCTCGGTGTGGGAGCTGTGGGGCGCGCTGCTGCACGGCGGCCGCCTGGTCGTGGTGCCCTTCGGAACCAGCCGTTCGCCCCGGGAGTTCCTGGAGCTGCTGGTGCGCGAGCGGGTCACCTTCCTCAACCAGACCCCGTCCGCCTTCTACCAGTTGATGCAGGCCGACCAGGAGGAGCCGGAGCTCGGCGCGCGACTCGCCCTGCGCCGGGTGGTGTTCGGCGGCGAGGCGCTCGACCTGGCCCGGCTGGCGCCCTGGTACCGGCGGCACGCCGAGGACGCGCCGGTGCTGGTCAACATGTACGGCATCACCGAGACCACGGTGCACGTCTCCTACCGTCCGCTGGACGCCGCCACGGCCGCCGGGCAGTCCCGGTCGCTGATCGGCGCGGGCATCCCGGACCTGCGGCTGTACCTGCTGGACTCCCGGCTGCGCCCGGTGCCCGCCGGGGTGCCCGGCGAGCTGTACGTCGCCGGGGCCGGCCTCGCCCGCGGCTACCTGGGCCGCCCGGCGCTGACCGCCGAACGCTTCGTCGCCGACCCGTTCGGCGCCCCCGGCACCCGGATGTACCGCACCGGCGACCTGGCCCGCTGGACGGCCTCCGGCGAACTGGACTACCTGGGCCGGATCGACGCCCAGGTGAAGATCCGCGGCTTCCGGATCGAACTGGGCGAGATCGGCTCGGTGCTCAGCCGCCGACCCGAGGTGGCCTCCGCCGCCGTGGTGGTGCGCGAGGACGCCCCGGGCGACAAGCGCCTGGTCGGCTACCTGGTGCCGGCCCCGGACGCCGGCCCGCTGGACCTGGACGCGCTGCGCACCCACCTGGCCGCCGAGCTGCCGGACTACATGCTGCCCGCCGCCCTGGTGCCGCTGGAGCGCCTGCCGCTGACCCCGAACGGCAAGCTCGACGAGCGGGCGCTGCCCGCCCCCGAGCCGGGCCGGGCGGGCGGCGGCCGGGCGCCGCGCACCCCGCTGGAGGAGGTGCTCTGCGGGCTGTTCGCCGACGTGCTCGGCCTGGAGCGGGTCGGCATCGACGACAACTTCTTCGAACTGGGCGGCCATTCGCTGCTGGCCGGGCGCCTGGTCGCCGGGCTGCGCGAGCTGACCGGCAGCGCCGGACTCGGCGTCCGGGCGCTGTTCCGGGCGCCGACCGTCGCCGGGCTGGCCGAACTGCTGGCCGCGGCCCGGGACGGCGCCCCCGCCGAGGAGGACTTCCCGGTGCTGCTGCCGATCCGCACCCGCGGCTCGCGCCCGCCGCTGTTCTGCGTGCACCCGGCGGCCGGGATCAGCTGGGTGTACACCGGCCTGCTGCGCCACCTGGACGCCGAGCAGCCGATCTACGGCCTCCAGGCCCCCGGCCTGGCCGACCTCTCCCGCCACCCGGCGAGTCTGGCCGAGATGGCCCGCGGCTACCTGGCCGAGCTGCGCGCGGTCCGCCCCGAGGGCCCGTACGCCCTGCTGGGCTGGTCCTTCGGCGGCCCGGTCGCCCACGCCGTGGCGGCCCTGCTGCGGGAGCAGGGCGAGCGGGTCGAACTGCTCGCCGTGCTGGACGGCTACCCGGAGCTGGACGAGTACGCCCGGTTCACCGGCGGCTCCCACGACCGCGACCCGGCGCTGCTCGCCGCGATCCTGGAGTCCCTCGGCCAGCAGGCCGGCGAGATCACCGACTGGCCCGCCGACGAGGCGGGCTACGCCGAGCTGGTCCGGCACGGCGGGGGCCCGCTGGCCGGACTGAGCGGCGCCGGGGTGGCCCGGGTGGTCGAGGTCTTCCTGGCCAACCTGGCGCTGGCCGGCGACGCCCCGCTGCCCGGCTACGACGGCGACGCGCTGGTGTTCGTCGCCGCCGAGGACCGCCCGGCCGACGCCCCCGACCCCGAGAGCTGGCGGCCCCACGTGGGCGGTCGGCTGGAGGTCCACGAAGTGCCCAGCACCCACGGCGCGATGACCGGTCCGGAGGCCCTCGCGGTCATCGGCCCGGTACTCGCCGACCGCCTGCGCGACCCGGCGCAGGACCCCACACCCCGCCCCTGAGCCTCCCCCGCACCATCGACACCCCCGCACCACCGCGACACCCACCGCACCACCACGCCAAGCGGCCGCGACCCGGCCCACCACGAGGAATGGACACACCGATGCAGACTGCCGTCATCCCCGACACCTGGCGCGGCGTCACCCCGGCGCCGATCTCGTCGACCGACGCCTACAACGGCTTCATCGCCGCCAACGTGATCTTCGCGCTGGACCGGATCGGCGTGCTGGAGCAGATCGGCCGCGGCGAGGCGCTGTCCGCCGCCGCAGCGGCCGCCCAGCGCGGCGACACCGCCCGCACCGAGGCCGTGCTGCGCGCCGCCGCCGACTACGGCTACCTCAAGGCCGACGGCGCCGGCTACCTGCCCACCGAGGCGGGCATCGAGATCGCCGCCGCCCGCGGCTACTTCACCTGGGCGGTCGGCGGCTACCACGACGTGTTCGGCCGCGCCGGGCACCTGAGCACCGGCTCGCACCACTACAACGCGGACGTCTTCCGCGACGAGGCGATGGTCGCCCTCGGCTCCGCCCAGTGCGACCAGTCGATGTTCGCCGCGCAGCTCACCGACGTCCTCTCCGGCATCGACTTCCGCACCATCGCCGACCTGGGCAGCGGCACCTCCGCCCGGGTCCGCCGGGTGGTCTCCCAGCGCGAGGGCAGCCGCGGCCTGGGCATCGACATCAGCCGCCCGGCCACCGACATCGCCCGCGCCGACATCGCCGCCGCCGGGATGCAGGACCGGGTCACCGCCGTCCGGGCCGACGTGCTGGGCCTGCTCGGCACCCAGATCGACAACGACGCCGAGGCCGCCGAGGTGGCCGAGGTCGACACCGTGATGAGCTTCTTCCTGCTGCACGACCTGCTCGCCGACCCGAGCACCCGCTCCTCGATCTTCACCCGGATGCGCGAGGCCTTCCCCAAGGCCCGCACCTTCGTGCTCGGCGACACCATGCTGCGCGGCCCGGGCGAATCCCAGAGCGCGATGCCGGTCTTCTCGGTCGGCTTCGAACTGGCCCACGCGATGATGGGCGTGCCGCTGCACACCAAGGAGACCTACGAGCAGCTGTTCACCGACGCCGGGCTGCGGATCGACCGGGTCGAGGCGCTGGCCACCCCGCACAGCTGGCTCTACGTCCTCCAGGCCGACTGATGGCCGCCGCCTCCGGGGCCAGACACCTGCTGGCCCAGAACGAGCACCCGTACCCGCCGCTGCCGTCCGTGCTGACCGCCCTGGCGGGGGCGGTCGGCGACCTGAACCGCTACCCGGACTTCCGCCCGGAGCGCTTCGCCGGGATCATCGCCGACTGGCAGGGCGTCCCCGCCGCGCAGGTCGTGGTGGGCCACGGCTCGGCCGGCGTCGCGCTGGACCTCTTCCACTCCGTCGTCCGCCCCGGCGACAACGTGGTGCACTCCGACCCCTGCTTCGACGCGTACCCGCTGTTCTGCGCGATCGCCGGCGCCGAGGCCCGGTCCGTCCCGCTCGGCCCGGACGCCCGGCACGACCTGGCCGCGATCGCCGGACGGGTCGACGACCGGACCCGGATCATCGTGCTCTGCAACCCGCACAACCCGACCGGCACGGTCTACTCCTGGGCGGAACTGACCGACTTCTTCCGCCGGGTGCCGGCCACCGCGCTGATCCTGCTGGACGAGGCCTACGTCGACTTCGCCCGGGGCTGGGCCGCCCCGGCGGTGCCGGACCGGATCGCCGAGTGGCCCAACCTGGTGGTGCTGCGCACCCTCTCCAAGTCGCACGGCCTGGCCGCGCTGCGGATCGGCTACGCGGTCGCCGAGGAGTCGGTGGCCCGGCGGGTGCGCGCCGTCCAGGTGCCGTACGCGGTGAACCGGCTCCAGGAGGCGGGCCTGCTGGCCGCCGTCGCCGCCCAGGACGAGGTGGACCGGCGGATCGCCGAGATCGCCGCCGAGCGCGACCGGCTGCGGGCCGAACTGCTCGCCCTGGGCCGGTCGGTGCCGCCGAGCCTGACCAACTTCCTCTGGGTGACGGCGCCTTCGCCCGAGGAGCAGCTCCCGGTCAAGGCCGAGCTGGAGCGGCTCGGGGTGGCCGTCCGGTTCTACCCGGACCAGGGCATCCGGATCGCCGTCGGCGAGAAGGACGCCAACGACGCCGTGCTGGAGGGCTTCACCCGCGCCCACCGGGCCGCCGCCGCGCCGCCCCGCTAGACCCGCACCATCCATCGCAAACGCAGCAGTCAAGGACAGGACAGGACATGCACCCACTTCTGGCGCGGCCGGAGTTCCGGCTCTACATCGCGGGACAGACGCTGTCCGTCCTCGGGGACAGCGCGCTCTTCATCGCCCTCGGCATCTGGGCCAAGGTCCTGACGGGGAGCAGCTCGGCGGCCGGTCTGGTCATGTTCTGCTACGCCGTCCCGATGCTGCTGCTGCCGCTCGGCGGCCTGGTCGCCGACCGGGTCCGCCGACGGCCGCTGCTGGTCACGGTCAACCTCGGGCTGGCGGTGGCGGTCTCGCCGCTGCTGCTGGTCGACGGCCGCGGCCACCTGTGGATCATCTACGGCACCGCGGTGCTCTACGGGCTGGCCGGGGCCGTCCTCACCCCGGCCCAGAGCGCGATGCTGCGCACGATCCTGACGGAGCGTCAGGACTTTGGCGCGGCCGTCGGGTTCACCCAGACCATGCGGGCGGGCACCACCCTGGTCGCCCCGCTGGTCGGCTCCGGCCTGTACGGGTGGCTCGGCGGCCGGGCCGTCGCCCTGGTCGACATCGGCATCCTGCTCGCGGCCGCGCTCGCCTTCCTGGCGCTGCGGGTGCCCGAGTCCACGCCGGAGCCGTCCGGGCGGCACTGGCGCACCGAGGTGCTGGCGGGCTTCCAGCACCTGCGCTCCACCGCCTCGCTGCTGCCGCTGCTGATCGCGACCACCGCCACCGCGACCGTGCTCAGCTTCCTCCAGCCGGTGCTGTTCTCGCTCATCCAGCACGGGCTGAACCGCTCGCCGCAGTTCCTGGGCGTGCTGGAGACGGTGGAGGCGGTCGGGGCGCTCGCCGGCTCGGTGCTGGGCGGCATCCTGATCGGCAAGCTCGGCCCCCGGAAGACGGTCATGCTCGGCTCGGCCACCTTCGGGGTCGGCGCCCTGCTGCTGCTGGCGCCCTCGGTCTGGGTGGTGTCGGCCGGTCTGCTGATCGCCGGGGCCGGCATGCCGGCCGGGGTGGTCGGCCTGGCCACCGCCGCCCAGTCGCTGACCCCGCCGCAGCTGATGGGCCGCACCCAGGCGGCCGTCAACCTCTCCCTCACCGCCCCGCAGGCGATCGCCATCGGCGTCGGCGCCGGTCTGGTGGCCGCGCTGGACTTCCGCACGGTGCTGGTCGCCATGGTGATCGGCGCGCTGCTGTCCGGCCTGTACCTGCTGGGCAAGCCCGACGCGGTGATCGAGGACGAGGAGGACGAGGAGGAGCCGGCGGAGCAGCCCGCCGGGGAGCTCACCCCGGCCGCGGTCCCGGCCGAGGACGCCGAGCCTGCCCCGCGCCTCCAGTCCACCTGACCGTCCCGCACCACCCGTCCCCGCACCACCCGTCCCCGCACCACGCCCCTCGCCACCGGCCCACCCCGGCGGCGGCCCTGCCGCACCGCACCGCCGCCGGGGTGGGCCTCCGTGCACTCCTCACGAGAGAGCCCCTCAGATGCCCGACCGTTCCTCTCCCGAGCTCCCCACCGACCTCACCGACCCTACTGACCCCACCGACCTCACCGCCGGTGCCGCGACCGATGCCGGGTCGCCGCTCGAACTCGCCCTGGACCACGTCGAGTTCTATGTCACCGACCTCGCCGCCGAGGTCGCCCGGCTGACCGCGGAGTACGGCTTCGACCTGCTCGTCCCGCCCACCGAGCGCGGCGGGAGCGCCGAGCGCTGCGTCTCCGCCCTGCTCGGCCAGGCCGCGATCCGGCTGCTGCTCACCCAGCCGCTGGCCGCCGGCCACCCGGCCACCGGGTACCTGGCCCGGCACGAGGACGGCGTGGCCGCGCTGGCCCTGCGGGTCCCGGACGCCACCGCCGCCTACCGCGCGCTGACCGGGCGGGGCGCCGACGGGCTGCGCCCGCCGCAGGCCGCGGACGGCTGCGTCACCGCCGTGGTCGGTGCCTTCGGCGACGTGGTGCACACCCTGATCGAGCGGGGCCCGGACGTCCCCGCCGGCCGGATACCCGGCCTGCCCGACGCGGCCCCCGTGACCGGTGCCGCGGAGGTCGGCCTGCGCTCCGTCGACCACTTCGCGGTCTGCGTCCCCTCCGGCGACCTGCGCGCGACCGTCCGGCACTACCAGGAGGTCTTCGGCTTCCGGATGGTCTTCGAGGAGCGGATCGAGGTCGGCGCCCTCGGCATGGACTCGATGGTCGTGCAGAGCCCCGACCACAGCGTCACCCTCACCCTGATCGAGCCGCTCACCCCGGACGCCGGCGGCCAGATCGCCTCCTTCCTGGCCGACCACGGCGGCGCCGGGGTCCAGCACGTGGCCTTCTCCTCCGAGGACGCCGTCCACTCCGTCTCCACCATGGCCGCCCGCGGCGTGCCCTTCCTGCGCACCCCGGGCGCCTACTTCGACGCCCTGCCCGCCCGGCTGACCCCGCTGCGGCACTCCTTCGACCAGCTGCGCGAGCTGAACCTGCTGGTCGACCAGGACCACGACGGCCAGCTGTTCCAGATCTTCACCCGCTCCCAGCACCCGCGCGGCACCTTCTTCTTCGAGGTGATCGAGCGCATCCGGGCCCGCAACTTCGGCAGCAACAACATCCGCGCCCTCTACGAGGCCGTCGAACTCCAGCGCAACGCCAGCGAAGTCGCCCGATGACCGCGCCGGTCCCGACCCCGCCGGGCGCGGGCACCGCCGCGCCACGGCAGCCGCTGTCCGTCGCCGAGTACGAGCAGGCGGCCCGGGCCGCGCTGAGCCCCCAGGTCTGGGACTGGCTGGCCGGCGGCGCGGAGCAGGAGCGCACCCTGGCCGCCAACCGGGCGGCCTTCGACCGGCAGGCCGTGGTGCCCCGGGTGCTCGCCGACGTCTCCGCCTGCGACACCTCCGCGACCCTGGTGACCAGCCGGTCCGCCCTGCCGGTGGCGGTGGCCCCGATCGCCTACCACCGGCTGTTCCACCCCGAGGGCGAACTCGCCTCGGCCCGGGCGGCCGCCGCTGCGGGGGTGCCGTTCACCGTCGGCACGCTCAGCAGCGTCGGCTTCGAGGAGCTGGCCGCGACCGGGGCCACGCTCTGGTTCCAGCTGTACTGGCTGCGCGACCGCGCCCGGCTGCTCGACCTGGTCGCGGCGGCCGAGGCGGCAGGCAGCGAGTGCCTGGTCGTCACCGCCGACGTGCCGTACATGGGCCGCCGACTGCGCGACGCCCGCAACGCCTTCGCCCTGCCCGGGGACGTCCGCGCGGCGCTGCTGGAGGGCGGCGCCGCCGGGCGGGCGCACCGGGCCACCGCCGAGGTGTCGGCGGTGGCCGCGCACACCGCCGAGCTGCTCTCCCCCGCCGTCACCTGGGCGGACCTCGGCTGGCTGCGCGAGCACACCCGGCTGCCGCTGGTGGTCAAGGGGGTGCTCGACCCGGCGGACGCCCTGCGGGCCGCCGAGCTGGGCGCCGCGGCCGTGGTGGTCTCCAACCACGGCGGCCGCCAACTCGACCGGGCGGTGGCCTCGTTGACGGCCCTGCCGGCCGTCGCCGAGGCGCTGGCCGGGCGGGCCTGCCAGGTCCTGCTGGACAGCGGGGTGCGCGGCGGCGCGGACGTGCTCACCGCGCTGGCCCTCGGGGCGTCCGGGGTGCTGCTCGGCCGCCCGGCGATCTGGGGCCTGGCAGCCGCCGGTGAACCGGGCTGCGCCCGGGTGCTGGAGCTGCTGGCCGCCGAACTGCGGCACGCCCTCGGGCTGGCCGGCTGCGCCGACCTGACCGCCGCCACCACCCTGCGCACCACCCCCCTGCCCTGCCCCGCCTGGAGCGCCCCGTGACCGTCACCGCCCCGCCGCACGAGCTGCGGCTGACCGACCTGCACCCCTCCCTCGCCGACCCGGCGATGACCTCGATGAACCTGCTCAACGAGATCTCCATCCGCTACCCGGAGGCGGTCTCCTTCGCGGCCGGCCGCCCCGCCGAGCAGTTCTTCGACCTGGACGCCGTCCACCGGCACCTGGACCGCTACACCGCGCACCTGCGCACCGAGCGCGGGCTCTCCGAGGAGGCGGCCCGGCGCCAGGTGCTCCAGTACGGGCGGACCAAGGGGATCATCCACGAGCTGATCGCCGCACACCTCGCGGTGGACGAGGGCATCGAGGTGCCCGCCGAGTCGATCGTGGTGACGGTCGGCTGCCAGGAGGCGATGTTCCTGGTGCTGCGGGCGCTGCGCCGCGGCCCCGAGGACGTGGTGCTGGCCGTCTCGCCCACCTACGTCGGACTGACCGGCGCCGCCCTGCTGGCGGACCTGCCGGTACGGCCGGTGGCCGACGGCCCGGACGGGCTCGACCTCGCCGACCTGCGCCGGCAGCTGGCCGCCGCCCGGGCCGAGGGGCTGCGGCCCCGGGCGCTCTACCTGGTCCCGGACGTCGCCAACCCGAGCGGCGCCAGCCTGCCGCTGGAACTGCGCCGGGAGCTGCTGGAGCTGGCCGCCGCGGAGGACTTTCTGGTCCTGGAGGACAACCCGTACTGCGTGTTCGCGGGCGAGGAGCGGCTGCCCTCGCTCAAGGCGCTGGACACCTCGCGGCGGGTGGTCCACCTCGGGTCCTTCGCCAAGACGGCCCTCCCGGGCGCCCGGGTCGGCTACGTGGTGGCGGACCAGCTGGTGGCGGACGGCGCGGGCGGCACCGGCCTGCTGGCCGACCTGCTCGGCATGATCAAGAGCATGACCACGGTGAACACCTCGCCGATCGCCCAGGCCGTGATCGGCGGCGCCCTGCTCGAACACGGCCACAGCCTGCGGGCCGCCAACACCGAGGTCGCCGCGCTCTACCGGCGCAACCTCGCCCTGGTGCTGGCGGGCCTGGCCCGGCGCTTCCCGCCGGGCGGCGGGGTGACCTGGAACGAGCCGCGCGGCGGCTTCTTCCTGGTGCTCACGGTGCCGTGCGTGGTGGACGACGCCCTGCTGGAGCTCTCCGCCTCGCGGTACGGGGTGATCTGGACGCCGATGTCCCACTTCTATCCCGGCGCGGGCGGGGAGCGTCAACTGCGGCTCTCCGTCAGCCAGGTGGACCCGGCGACCGTCGACCGGGGCCTGGACGGGCTGGCCGCCCTGCTCGCCGCCCGGTCCTGACCCGGGAAAGCGGGGGCGCCGGTCCGGGACCGGCGCCCCTCCCCCGTCCGCTACGGGATCGCCACCGCCGTGCCGGAGACCCGCACCCGGGTGTCCTCCGCCCGCAGTTCGACCCGCAGCACGCCCGGGCGGCCGAGGTCCGCGCCCTGGTGCAGCGTCAGCACGACCGGGGCGGTCACCGCGCCCAGCTCGCGCAGGTACGCGCCGAAGGCGGCCGCGGCCGCGCCGGTGGCCGGGTCCTCGACCACGCCGCCGACCGGGAACGGGTCGCGGACGTGGAAGACCTCGGGGGCCTCGCGCCAGACCAGCTGCAGGGTGACCAGGTCGCGGGCGTTCATGAACGCGGCCAGCCCGTCGAAGTCGTAGTCCAGCCGGGCCAGTCGGGAGCGGGTGCCGGCGGCCAGCACCAGGTGCCGGGCGCCCGCGTAGCCGATCCGCGGCGGCAGCGCCGGGTCCAGGTCGGCGGCCGACCAGCCGAGCAGCGCGAGCGCCTCCTCGACGTCCGCCGCCGGCACCTCCTCGACCTTCGGCTCGACGCTGGTGAGCGTCGCCCGCAGGCCGTCCTCGCCGGGCTCGACCTCGACCGGGACGTCCCCGGCCGCGGTGCTGAACATGTACCGCCCCGGGCCGGACCGCCCGGCGACCGCGACGGCGGCGGCCACCGTCGCGTGCCCGCAGAACGGCACCTCCAGCAGCGGGCTGAAATACCGCACGTGGTAAGCGCCCTGCTCACTGCCCGGAGTCAGGAAGGCGGTCTCGGAGTACCCGACCTCGGCGGCGACGGCGAGCATCCGCTCGGCGGTCAGTCCGGTGGCGTCGAGCACCACGCCGGCGGGGTTGCCGCCCTCGGGCCGGTTCGAGAAGGCGGCGTAGCGGAGGATCTCAGGAGCGTCGTCGGTCATGACCGGACGAACGTGTTCCGACTGCCCGCTGTTCCCGCCCTTCCCCCCGTTCTGGTACGTCCCGCTCACCGCAGCACCGCCTCCAGCAGGTCCGAGCCGAGCCGGGCGCTGCCGGACAGGTCCAGCTGGTAGAGCATGTACCGCCCGCGCCGCTCGGTGACCAGCAGCCCGGCCTTGCGCAGCACCGCCAGGTGGCGGGACACCTCGGGGGCGCTCAGCTGCCAGGCCGCGGCGAGTTCGCCGGTGGTGTGCGGGCCGCGGGCGATGGTGCGGGCCAGCCGCAGCCGGATCGGGTGGGCGAGCGCCTCCAGCCGCTGCTGGACGAGCGCGAGCGAGACCGGCTCGGGCAGCCCGGCCTCGGCGACGGGGTACTGCAGGACCGGCCGCCAGCCCCGGGCGTGCACCGCCAGCAGGTGGGGGCGGCCGAAGGCGGTGGGGATGAAGGTGACCCCGTTGCCGTCGGTGCCGCTGGTGCCGGAGTCCTGGAGCTTGTCGATGACGATCCGCCGCCGGCCGCCGCTCTCGTCCAGGCCGACGGACGGCGAGAGCGCGCCGATCGCCTCGGCCAGGCCCCGGCGGGCGAGCAGGTCGGCCTTGTGCCGGGCATCGGCGGCCAGCCCCGGCAGGACCCGCTGCCAGGCGTCGGCAAAGAACGCCGACTCGCAGTCCTCCAGCATCCGGCGCACCAGCGCCCGGACGGCGGGCGGGTCGGCGAGCAGCCGGTCCGCGAAGGCCGCCTGCCGGGGGCCGCGGGCGAGGGCCAGCTCGCGGGCGCGCTCGTTGGCCGCCGGGTCGGTGAGCGGGGAGGCCGTCCGCCGGTTGAGCCGGGAGGAGCCGCAGGTGGTGATCAGGGCGGCGGTCACGTACAGCTCGTCGTCGACCCGGTCGACGGCGTCGAGCTCCTCGGCGAGGGTGGCGGCGGGCTGACCGGGCACCAGGAAGTCGGCCCGCGAGGACCGCCAGAGGAAGTCCGCCTCCAGCAGCCGTTCGGACAGCTCCGGCGGGATCGCCGTCGTGGTGGAGGCCGCCCAGCCCTGCAACGCCGGATGGTGCGCGGGCTCGGCGAGCACGTGCAGCATGGCGTTCAGCTCGGCCAGCGGCGAGGGCGCGAAGAGCAGCCGCTCCTCGGGCAGGCCCGTGATGTCGATGGTCACACTCACGTTCCAGATCCTGCCACCACCCCCGCCCCCTCCCCCGCCGATTGACGCCAACCGTCAATCCACGCGACACGCGGCGCCACCTGGGCGGACCGTACGGCCATGAGCCTGATCCAGGAGAAGTCCGGCCACGACGACGCCGTCCGCACCCTCGAACCGCCCGCCCCGCCGACCGGCACCGGCCGGGGCGGCCCGTCCGCGCTGCTGGGCCTGCTGACCGCCGCAGCCGGCCCCCGGTACGCGGCGGCGCTCGCCGTCGACGCGGTGGGCGGCGGCCTGCTGCGCCCGTTCCTGCTGCTGTACGGCATCGGGGTGCTGCACCTGCACGCCGGGGCGGTCGGCCTGGCCCTGTCGGCCGGGATGGTCGCCGGGCTGGTGATGGTGCCGCTGACCGGCCGTTGGATCGACACCGGCGCCCGCACCCTGCCCGCGGCCGTCACCCTGGTGCTGCGGGCGGCGGGCGCGCTGGTCCTGCTCACCGCGGACGGGCTGCCGCTGTTCACCGCGGCGGCGGTGCTGTTCGGCATCGGCAGCCAGTCCTGGCCGGCCACCCACACCGCCGTGGTGAGCACCCTGACCGAGGGCCGGCTGCGGGACGCGGCGCTGGCCGCCGGGCGCTCGGTGCGCAACGCGGGCATGGGCGCGGGCGCCCTCCTGGCGACGGTCGCGGTGGCCGGCGGGACGGACGTCATCCGGGTGCTGGCCGGGCTGACCTGCATGACCTGCCTGCTGGCCGCCGCACTGGTGGCCTCGCTGCGGATCCGGGCACCGCAGACGGTGGTGGAGCGGGCCGGGGAGGCCGGGGACGGCGGCGAACCGCTGCGCCGGATCACCCTGTTGAGCCTGGCCAACCTGCCGTACGCGTTCTGCTTCGACGTGCTGGAGGTGGCGCTGCCCGCGCTGCTGGTGCTCCAGCTGCACGCCTCCGCGGCCTGGTCCTCGGGCGTGTTCGTGGGCAACACCGTGCTGGTGATCGCGCTGCAACTGGCGCTGGTGCTGCGGTTGGCGAAGCGCTCCCGGCAGTCGGTGCTGGCGGCCTCGGGGGCGGCGCTGAGCCTGTCGTACCTGGGTTTCTGGGCGGCCGGGTCGCTGGGCGGGGTCCCGGGCACGGTGGGCATCGTGCTGGTGTCCGTGCTGTACACGCTCGGCGAGATCCTCTACACCGGCTCCGGTACGGCCCTGGTGACGGCGACCGCGCCGCCGCACCTGCTGGGGCGGGCGGTGGCCCGCTGGGAGCTGTCGATGGGGGTCGGCCGGGCGGCGGCCCCGGTCGTACTGACGGCACTCCTGGCCGCCGGGCCGGGCCTGCTGTGGGGCGGGCTCGCGCTGACCACAGCGGTCGGGGCACTGGCGGTGCTGCGGCTGGCCCGTACCGAGGAGTAGGGCCCCGCCCGCCGGTGGAATGATCGTCCGCATGGCCCTGACCCCCTTCCAGCAGCAGCTCCGCGACCGGATCCTGGCCGCCGAGGTGATCCCCCCGCCGGCGCCGTGGCGGCCGGTCGGCCGGGGGATCGTCCCGGTCGGCGGACTGCTCGGCATCGGCTTCGCCGTCCACCCCGGCACCGGGCACGACCTGGTGCTGACCGTCTCCAGCAGCGGGCACGGCCTGTTCGACGCCGTGACGGGCGAGAAGCTGGAGCGCGAGTACGACCCGGAGGAGGACCCGGACGGCCCGGACCTCTCCTGCCCCGGCCTCGGCCCGGTCGCCGGCCTGCGGATCCCGGTGGCCGGCCTGTGGGGCGGCGGCCTGCACAGCGGGACGGACGACGGCTGGTCCGTCGACGTCCCGGCGCCCGAGTGGCCGCACCACCGCGTCCTGCTGGTCGGCGGCACGGAGCCCGCACGCGGCGGGGAGCACCGGGAGACCTGGTGGCACGTCTTCCACTCCTCCTGGTCGACCTTCCGCGCCGCGGGCTTCTCCCCCACCGGCCGCACCCTGGCCGTGGCCACCAGCAGCGACCTCACCCTCTGGACCAGGCACTGACGTCCGGGCACTGACGTCCCGGCACTGACGTCCCGGCACGCCGGTGGCCGGAGGTGCCGCCGTGGGCTCCTCCGGCCACTTCGTCAGTTCAGGCGCTCACGCGCGGGACGGTCCGTCAGGCGCGCCCCCCGTGCAGGCCGGGCACCGGGATGCGGTCGGCGTTCGTCCCCCACGGGTGGTCCGGCGGGTCGCACGGATCCGGCGGGCACGGCTCCGGCGGGCAGGGCTCCGGCGGACACTTCTTGCTGTCCGCGACCGTGATCTCCACGCACGGGCAGTCCTTGGTCAGTTCGACCGTGGACACCGCGTCCTGCGGCAGCTCGTACCCGGGGGGAGCGACGACCTCCTGCCAGTAGTACGTCCCCAGCGGGAGGTTGTCCGCCGAGCACACGCCGTTGACGTCGGTCGCGCACAGCGGGCCGACCGCCGTGTCCGGGTCGGCCCCGGTGGTCTGCAGGCCGGGCACGCCGTTGCTCTCCCGCCACAACTGGAAGACGGCTCCGGCCAACGGCCTGCCCGTCTCGGCGTCCACCTTGGTGACGGTGGTCTTCCCGGTCTGCGTGGCCGTCTTGGCGTCCTTGACGGTGACCGGGACGGTCTGCCCGTCGGTGTCCAGCACCACCGTCGTCACCGGCTGCCGCGGCAGGTCGTACCCGGCCGGCGCGGCCGTCTCCTGCCAGTAGTACGTGCCCAGCGGCAGCCCGTCGGCCGAACAGACGCCCGAGGCCGGGGTGGTGCAGGGCGAGCCGACCGCCGTATCCGGATTGGCACCCGTGGTCTGCAGCCCGGGCACACCGTTGGTCTCCCGCCACAACTGGAAGGCGGCACCCGCCAACGGCTGTCCGGTCGCGGAGTCCACCTTCGTCACCGAGGTGGCACCGGTCGGAGCGACGGTCCGGGTGTCCTGGACGGTGACCGGGACGGTCTGCCCGTCGGTGTCCAGCAGCACGGTCGTCACGTTCAGGTCGGGCAGCTCGTAGCCGTTCGGCGCGGAGACCTCCTGCCAGTAGTAGGTGCCCAGCGGCAGGCCGTGTGCCGAGCAGACGCCGTCCGCCCCCGTGGTGCAGGGCGAGCCGACCGCCGTATCCGGATTGGCACCCGTGGTCTGCAGCCCGGCGACGCCGTTGGTCTCCCGCCACAGCTGGAAGACCGCACCCGCCAGGGGCTGCCCGGTGGCGGAGTCGGCCTTGGTGACGGTCGTGGAGGCGGTCGGGGCCGCCGTCCTGGTGTCGGCCACCGTCACCCCGACGTTCTGCCCGTTGGTGTCGAGCACGACCTCGGTCACATTGAGCTGCGGCAGGTCGTACCCGGGCGGGGCGGCCGTCTCCTGCCAGTAGTACGTCCCCAGCGGCAGGGCCGTCGCCGAGCAGACGCCCGAGGCGGGCGTGGTGCAGGGCGAGCCGACCGCCGTGTCCGGATTGGCCCCGGTGGTCTGCAGCCCGGCGACGCCGTTGGTCTCCCGCCACAGCTGGAAGGTGGCGCCCGCGAGCGGCTGGGAGGTCGCCGAGTCGACCTTGGTCACACTGGTCGACGCGGTCTCCACCACCGGTGACTTGGTGTCGGCGACGGTGACCGGGACGGTCTGCCCGTTGGTGTCCAGCACCACCGTCGTCACCGGCTGCTGCGGCAGGTCGTACCCGGGCGGGGCCGCCGTCTCCTGCCAGTAGTACGTGCCCAGCGGCAGGTCACCGACGGAGCAGACGCCGTCCGCCCCGGTGGTGCAGGGGGCGCCGACCTTGGTGTCCGGGGTGGTGCCCGAGGTCTGCAGCCCGGCGACGCCGTTGGTCTCCCGCCACAACTGGAAGGTGGCGCCCGCGAGCGGCTGGGAGGTCGCCGAGTCGACCTTGGTCACACTGGTCGACGCGGTCGGGACCGGCGGGTTGCCGCAGTCGGGCAGGTCGCCGTTGAACGGGTAGGCGTGGAACTCGGTGCCGGTCATGCCCGAACCGGAGTTGTGCAGCAGCGAACCGGTGGTGAAGAAGCGCCCGTTCAGGCCGGGCAGGTTCATCGTGCTGGTGCTGGCCGGGTTGCCGACCAGCACACTGCCCTGGAACTGCCCGGAGCCCGTGAGGGTGACGGTGCTCGCGGTCGGGAAGTTCCACAGCAGACGGGGGCGCAGTTGGTTCCACGGGTCGTTGTCGTCGAAGGTGCCGCTGTAGGTGTTGATGGTGCGGGCACCGCCGACCAGGTTGACCAGCACCGTCGCGTTCGCGGGGATCCCGGCGAACGCGACGCCCTGGGTGGAGCCGCCGTTGCCGACCAGGTCGAAGTCGACGTTGAAGACCTGGAGCGCGGAGCTGCCGTCGCCGGTGAACAGGGTCTGGTAGCCCTGGTTGACGGCCGTCCCGGTGGCCGGGCGGGGTGTGCCGACCCCGGCGTAGCACTCGCTCGCCGACTGCAGTCGGCCGCGCAGCGGCGCGTAGGCGGCGACGGCCTGGGCGTCCTGGATCGTCGTCCCGGTGATGGTGCCGGAGGCGGTGCCCGCGTAGCGGACCACGCCGCCGTCCGCCAGCAGCCGCTGGCCCGGGGCGACCGTGACGCTGCCACCGGCGGTGAGGAAGTCCGCGCCGTCGGGCGGGGGCACCCGCGAGCCGACGCCGACGATGCCGATGTTGTACCCAGAGCTGGCGCCGGCGGCCTTGTTCTGGTTGAAGTTGCCGAGGGTCACCACGTGGCCCTCGGCCTCGGCGGCCGAGCCGCCGACGTTGAAGTCACCGCCGACGAAGATGTTGATCCCGGCATCGCGGCCCGCGAAGGAGCCGTTGTTGACCGGGGGGAACGTCGCCGGGCAGTCCGCGCCCAGGCAGGGCCCGAGCCCGCCCGGAAGGCCGGCCGCCGAGGCCTGCGTGGGGGCGGCGAGTGAGATGGCGAAGGGTACGAGCGTCAAGGCCAGGGCGGAACTCATCGCCTTGCCTAGTCGGCGTCGCCAGCCGACGGGTGGTGCCGCCGGTCTCTGACTGGGCTTCACCTCGGTCCTTTCATGACGTGAACACGATGGGGCCCTGGAAGTCTGCTGGGGCGGGGACCGGGCGACGGGCGACGCGCACGGGGTGTCGCCCGAGCACCGCCCTTAGAGCACCCGATCAGCTGCCCCGGCAGGCGCGGACCGGTCCCGGCACGGATGCTGGCGACGAGGCGTGCCCGGCCCGAGGAAGGACCCAGAAGCATGAGCGCTCTCGACTTCGAGATCATCGACGCCCCCGACAGCTCGCTCAACAAGACCGCCGTCCTGGTCACCGGACCGAACGACGCCCTGCTGGTGGACGCCGGGTTCACCCGCTCCGACGGGCGCCGGCTGGTCGAGCGGGTGCGCGCCAGCGGCAAGCGGCTGACCACAGTCTTCGTCAGCCACGGCGACCCGGACTTCTACTTCGGCGCCCAGGAGGTCCAGGAGGCCTTCCCCCACGCACGCTTCCTGGCCACCGCCTCGACCGTCCAGCACATCCAGGACACCTACGAGGACAAGCTGCGCGCCTGGGCGCACCTGGGCCCCGAGCTGCCGACCCGGCTGGTCCGGCCGGAGGTGCTGACCGGGGACGAGATCGTCTTCGAGGGCCACCGCTTCGAACTGCGCGGCGCCGACTTCCACCTCCCCGACCGGCACTACCTGTGGCAGCACCACCACCGCGCGGTGCTCGGCGGGGTGCTGCTGTTCGAGGGCCTGCACGTGTGGACGGCCGACACCCCGACCGCCGCCCAACGGGCCGCCTGGATCGACCTGTTGGACGGCATGGAGGCGCTCCGCCCGACCTGGCTGGCGGCCGGCCACCGGGTCGCCGACGCGCCCACCGACCTCAACGCCCTCGACCACACCCGCGCCTACCTGCGGGCCTTCGAGACCGAACTGGGCCGGGCCGCGGACGCCGCCGCCGCGAAGGAGGCACTGGAGCGACGCTTCCCGGACCTCGGGCTGCGGATCGCCGTCGACATCGGCACCAAGGTCGCCATGGGCGAGATGGCGTGGGGGTGAGCGCGCGGTGATCGAGATCCCCAGGGACGTCGCCGGGTTCGCCGAGTCCGCCGCCCCCGCCGACGTGGTGCGCCGCCAGTACCTGGCCTCCGCCCGGGGCGACCTGGCCGCGCTGCGCGGCACCCTCGCCGACGACGTCGAGTGGACCGAGATGGCCGGCTTCCCGCTGGCCGGCACCTACCGCACGCCGAAGGGCGTCACCGCCAACGTGATGGAGCGGCTGGCCGCCGAGTGGGACAACTGGACGGCGCACGACGACCTGTACGTGGTGGACGGCGAGAACGTGGTGGTCCTGGCCCGTTACACGGCCGTCCACAAGGGCACCGGACGGCCGCTCGCGGTACGGGTCGCCCACCACTTCGTGGTGCGCGGCGGCCGGATCGTCCGCTTCGAGCAGTTCACCGACACCGCGCTGGTCAGGGAGGCGATGACGCCGTAAGGCTCCCCGTTCACCCGAACGGGCGAGCGCGGCGCGGCGCGCCCGGCGCGGTCTCGACACACCACCCGTTCGGCGGCAGGCTGACCCCGGATCGTCAACGGAGAGCAAGGAGTCGGGCATGGCGGGCAGCGAACGGCCGATCGTGATCGTCGGAGCCTCCCTGGGCGGCGCCAAGGCGGCCGAGGCCCTGCGCGGGGCCGGGTACCGGGGCGGCATCGTGCTGATCGGCGAGGAGCACGAGCGCCCGTACGAGCGCCCGCCGCTGTCCAAGGGCTACCTGCTCGGCAAGGAGGCCCGGGACAAGCTCCACGTCCACCCGCCGCAGTGGTACGCCGAGCACGACGTCACGCTGCGGCTCGGCACCCCGGTCGTCGCGATCGACCCGGCCGCCCGCACGGTGACCCTCGCCGACGACGGTGAGATCGGCTACCACAAGCTGCTGTTGACCACCGGCTCGGTGCCGCGCCGGCTGCCGGTGCCCGGGGCGGACCAGGACGGCGTGCTCTACCTGCGCCGGGTCGAGGACAGCGACCGGATCAAGGCCGTGCTGCGGCCGGGCGCCCGGATCGCGGTGGTCGGCGCCGGCTGGATCGGCCTGGAGGTGGCGGCCGCGGCCCGCGCGGCGGGCGCCGAGGTCACCGTCCTGGAGTCGCTGGAGCTGCCGCTGCTGCGGGTGCTCGGCCGCGAGGTCGCCCAGGTCTTCGCCGACCTGCACCGCGACCACGGCGTGGACCTGCGCTTCGGCGTGCAGGTCGCCGAACTGACCGGCGCCGACGGCACGGTGAACGGCGTGCGGCTCGGCGACGGCACCGAACTGGCGGCCGACGCGGTGGTGGTCGGCATCGGCATCTCCCCCGCCACCGCGCTGGCCGAGGCCGCCGGCCTGGAGGTGGACAACGGCATCAAGACCGACCAGCACCTGCGCACCTCGGACCCGGACGTCTACGCGGCCGGGGACGTCGCCAACGCCTACCACCCGCTGTTCGACCGGCACCTGCGGGTCGAGCACTGGGCCAACGCCCTCAACCAGCCGCAGACCGCCGCCCGGGCCCTGCTGGGGCAGCCGGACGCCGTCTACGACCGGGTCCCGTACTTCTTCTCGGACCAGTACGACCTGGGCCTGGAGTACGTCGGCTACGTCGAACCCGACGGCTACGACCGGGTGGTGTTCCGGGGCGACCCGGCCACCCGGGAGTTCATCGCCTTCTGGCTGTCCGGGGGCCGGGTGCTCGCCGGGATGAACGTCAACGTGTGGGACGTCACCGACCCGATCCGCGAACTGGTGCGCTCGGGGCGGGCGGTGGACGTGGACCGGCTGACCGACCCGAACGTCCCGCTGGCCGAGGTCTAGGCGGCGGGCCGGCGGGGTGTGGGTTTGCCGTCGCCGGCCACGGCCGGCGAGTGTTGCAGGGAGTGCAGGATGGCGAGGCCCTGGCTGACGATGCCGGCCGCCATCTGGTTGACGCCGTCGCTGCCGTTGAGCACGGTGAGTTCGGCTCCGGACATGCCCCGGGCGGCCGCGTCGGCGAGGACCGGAAGGTTCTCCACGATCCGGTTGGCGGCGATGAGTTCCTGGTTCCCGCCGCGCAGGGAGTCGGCCCGGGCGGTGTTGGCGTCCGCCTGCGCCTGGGCGAGCGCCCGCTCACTGTAGGCGTTGCCGTCCGCCTCGAACTTCACCCGGTCGCGGGCGGCTTCGGCCAGCGTCCGCTGCCGGTACGCCTCCGCGTCCGCCGGGCGCCGCACCTCCGCCTCCAACTGCTGCGCCGCCAGCCCGGCCCGGCGCTGGGCGAGGGCGGTCTGCTCCTCGATCACGTCCTGGGAGGCCCGGGCCTCGGCGAGCGGGCCGGCCTGGGCGGCGCGGGCCCTGGACTGCTCCGTCTCGGCGAGGAAGCCGGCCCGCTTGATCGCGGTGTCGCGCTCGTACTCGGCTTTCAGGGCGGCCGCCTGCTGCTCCCGTTCGGTGGCCTCCTGGTCGGCCTTGGCCTGGGCGATCCGGGCCTGGCTGGCGACCGCCGCCACGTGCGGTGCGGCCAGGTTGTCGATGTAGCCGGTCGAGTCCTCGATCTCCTGGATCTGCAGTGCGTCGACCACGATGCCCAGCTTCTCCATCTCACCGTGGCTGCCCGCCATCACCTCCTGGGCGACCCTGCTGCGTTCCCGGATGATCTGCTCCACGGTCAGCCCGCCGATGATCGACCGCAGGTGGCCGGCGAAGATCCGGCCGACGAGCTCCTCCATCTGGTCCTGTTCCGAGAGGAAGCGGCGGGCGGCGTTGGCGATCGACACGGCGTCGTCGCCGACCTTGAAGACGCAGACCGCGCGCACGGTGAGCCGGATCCCCTGCTGGGTGACGCAGTCCTCGGCGATCTCCGCCTCCCGAAGGGCCAGGGAGAGCATCCGGACCTTCTGCTTGACCGGCAGGACCAGGCTGCCGTGCCCGGTGACGATGCGGAACTGGGTGTCCTGCGCCTGGTGCTTGGAACCGGATATCAGCATCGCCTCGTTGGGCGCGGGAACGTGCCAGAAGAACATGATCGACCACCTGACCTGTTGGGCCACCTGACCTGCTGGGGCCTGCGACGCGCGGCTAGGACGGCAGGAGCTCCACGATGACCGAGCGGGCCGAGAGCGCGTCCACCACGACCACCCGGACGTCCCGGCCGACCGGCTCCGAGCACCAGGCCGCGAACACCTCCGAACCGCCCCTCAGGGCCACCAGCACCTCGCCCGGACCGTCCAGCGGAATGGGCACCGTCACCTTGCCGACGGCCCCGACCGGGCTCTGCCGGGCGTCATCGGCCGGGGACGTACGCTCGTGCGCCATCGGCGCCTCCGGTCATCAGGTCCGCCGCACCCGGGCCGCGCACGGCCACCCGGCGGCCGAGCACCCTGAGGAGCCCGGGCCGCCGACCCTGTCACGCACCGGGAACACCTGCGGCATCCGCCGACAGCAGTGATGCCTCGACGCCTTCCACGGTACTCCGGCCGCAGGCCCGCAGCGGACTGACCGATCCTGAGCGTCAGGACCGCCCGCCCTCGGGGATACTGGGAGTTCGGGGAGTCTCGGGGCTGGCATTCGGGCTGGGAGGCGCGCGGTGGGCGGGACGGCCGGGTTCGCCGTGGTGGTGTTCGGGGCGTTGGGCGGTGTGGTCGCCTACCTCGCCGGAGTGGTCGGGCTGCGCGAACTGCGCCGGTTGCGCCGGGTCGGGGTGCCGGTCCCGGCGCTGGTGCGGTCCCGCGTCGCGACTCCCGAGGACCGGGCGCTGCCGCCGCGGCCGCTGCTCCAGTTCGAGACCGCGGACGGCCGGGTGGTCGAAGTGTTCTCGCCCGTCCCGTCCACCGCCCGCCACCCACTGCCCGACGGCGGCTACGTCCCGGTGCGTTACGACCCGGCGGACCCTCGTCAGGTGCTGGTGGACGGGCGGGAGCGGGTGCGGCTGGAGTACGGCTTCGTCGCCCTGGGGCTGCTGATGGTGCTGGCCTCGATCACCCTCGGTGCCGCCGTGCTGTGAACCCTCGCCGCCCGGCCGGGCCCGTCCGACGTGGACGGGCCCCCGGGCCTCAGACCGTCGCCGCGACGGTGGTCGCGGCCGTGGTGGCCGCGATCACGGCGGCCATGGTGGCCTGCATGGTCCGGATCGCCTCGCGGACGGAGTCGCCCGCCCGGTCGCCCGCGGCGATCTCGGCGCAGCGCGGCTCGACCTGCTTGCGCGGCAGGTCGGGGAAGGCCAGCCGGTGCAGCTTGGCCGAGTGCAGCAGGGCGATCAGGGCGGCGGTGCGCAGCTCCGGCTCGGCGCCGTCCAGGACGACGGCGGCCAGGCGCTCGCGCAGTGCGCGCTCCACGCTGCCGTCCGCCTCCGGGTAGAGCCGGACCGGGAAGATGCCGAGGACGCGGCGCCGCTCCTCGGTGACCAGGCCGCGGTCGCAGAGCCGCAGTTCGGTGTCCCGGAGCACGGTGGCGCGGTCCTTGGTGAGCCAGTCCGCGGCCTTGGCGCGGCCCGGGCGCTGCCCGGCGGCCCAGGTGTCGAGGCGTTCCAGCCGGCCGTCCAGCAGCGGGTCACCGGTCGGGGTGCGGTCGACCACGGTGAGCCGGCCGTCGGCCACCTCCGCGCGTCCGGCCAGCACCAGTTCGGCCAGCAGGCCGCCCGCGGCGGCCCAGGAGGTGTTCACGCTCTCCTTCGGTGCGCCGGTCCGGTCGTCCAACGAGAGCAGCACCAGCTCCTCGGCGAGGGTGACGTGCATCGGGGGTCCTTCCTCTCTCATCGCCCGTCGGCCCTCATCGGCGCGGAGCGGCTCTCATGATCGCAGGGCCTCGACCAGGCGCCGGGCCCGGGTGTCCTCCGCCAGCAGCACCCGCAGCAGCGGCTCGGCGCCGCCGTCCGCCGCGCGGCCCGACAGGTAGGCCTCGACCGAGCGCGGGTCGGCGGGCAGCGTCACCTGTCCGGCGTCGAGGGCGGCGTGCGCCCGGGCGTAGTCGAGGCCGAGCCCGGCGAGCAGCTCACCGGCGTTCGCCTCGGGCGCCAACTCCGGCTCCTGACGGGCCACTTCGTGGAGGGCGAGGAGGGCCAGCAGGACGTGCTCGGTGCCGGGCGTGCGGCGGCCGAGGCGCTCGGCCTGGGCGTCCGCCTCCCGCCGGATCCAGGCCGACCGGCCGGCCGGCCCCGGCGGCAGCAGCCGCTTCCAGCGCGGGGCGCGGTGGGCGCGGCGGGCGAGCAGCGCCTCACGGGTGGGGCGCAGCAGGGCGGCGGGGCCGCCCGGACCGGCGCCGCCCGGACCGTCGCCGCCCGGGCCGTCGGCACCGTCCGTTGCGGCGGCGCCGGCTCCGCCCTGCGCCTGCCGGTTCGACTCCAGCTCGGTCGTCTCCATCGGACCCCTCCCACGGATGCGGCTTTGCCTGAACGATACGCCTACTTTGCTCGCCCTTTACAATTTTCCACGCGTCAAGAAGGCGTCAGGATCGACCCGGGCGCGGAGCACTGCACCAGCGCACCGAAGGCGATCTTCCCCGCCCATGAGAAAGTCATTCCTGTGATCGTCATACCCAGGCCGGTGCACCGACGGACCGGGCGCCGCACCGCCGTCGCCGTAGTGGCCGCCGCCCTCACCCTGACCGCCTGCGGAACGCAGCGCGCCACACAGCCGGCGGCGGCCGCGCCGGCCGGCCCGACCAGCACGGACGTCCCGAACGCCACCCCGTACACGGAGCCCGGGGCCGGGGACGGCGCGCCGCACCACCGCGAGAACAACGGCTCCCGGATCGCGCGCGAGCTGTCCCCCGCCGCCGAGCAGGAGGCCCGCCGACAGGCCGGTCGCATCGAGCCCGTCCTCAAGGGGCTCTGGGAATCCGGCACCTGGGACCCGGCGAGCGTGCGCACCGCACTGCTCCGGCTCGGGTACCCGTCGGAGGACGCCAGGCCGAACAGCGCGCAGACCGTCGGCGCGCTCACCGTGTGGCCGGGCGAGCCGCGCTTCACGAGCGAGCGGGGCTACGTCACCCCCGAGGGCACCTCGATCAGCCTCCGGGTCCGCCCCGACGCCTGCGTCATCGGGTTCGTGCAGCCGACCAACTACCAGGTGCGGACGAGCGGCCCGTACCCCGAGACCGGCTGCTTCGAGCCGCCGTTCGCGCACTGAGGCCGACGGGCGGGTCGACGGGCGCACCAGCGGGCAGGCGGGCGGGCGCACCAACCGGTGGGCGGGCGGGCGGAAGGCCCGGCGGCGCCGCGTTGTTGCAACCGGGTGGACCCGGACCTCCGGAAGGGGTGAGCACCCATGGCCGACACCATCCCCGGCCCCGGCCCCGAGCGCGCGCCCGAGGCGGAGGGGCCGCTGGACGCCTACTCCCGGATCGTCACGTCCGTGGCCGCCGCCGTGACACCGCGGGTCGCCGCCCTGCACGTCCCCCGGCGCGGCCGGGACGGCTGGTTCAGCACCGCACTCGGCTCGGCTGTGGTCTTCACGGAGGACGGCTTCCTGCTCACCAACGCCCACGTCGTCGGCCACGCCGACGCCGGCACGCTGGCCTTCGCCGACGGCACCACCGCGCCCTTCCACACCATCGGCGCCGACCCGCTCTCCGACCTCGCGGTGCTGCGCGCCGACGGCCCGACCCCCTCGCCGGTGGCGCTCGGCGAGGCCACCGCACTGCGGGTCGGCCAGCTGGTCGTCGCCGTCGGGAACCCGCTCGGCCTGGCCGGGACGGTCACCGCGGGCGTGGTCAGCGCGCTCGGCCGCTCGCTGCCCGCCCGGGCCGGCAGCGCCGTGCGGATCATCGACGACGTGATCCAGACCGACGCCGCGCTCAACCCCGGCAACTCCGGCGGCGCGCTCACCACCGCCGACGGCGAGGTGGTCGGCATCACCACGGCGGTGGCCGGGAACGGGCTGGGCCTGGCGGTGCCGATCAACGCCACCAGCCGGCGGATCATCGCCGCCCTGCTCGCCGACGGCCGGATCCGCCGCGCCTACCTCGGCCTGGCCGGGGTCCCGGCCCCGCTGCCGCCCGCCCTGCGCGAGCGCACCGGCCAGCGCACCGGCCTGCGGATCGTCGAGGTGGTCCCCGGCTCCCCGGCGGCCCGCTCCGGCCTGCGTGAGGGGGACCTGCTGCTCACCGCCGCCTCCGAACCGGTGGGCAGCGCCCAGGCGCTCCAGCGGCTGATGCTCGCGGACGCCATCGGCCGCCCGCTCCCGCTCACCGCCCTGCGCGGCGGGGCCCTGGTCGACGTGATCGCCGTCCCGGCCGAACTCCCCGCCGAGGACTGACCGTCCGGGCGCCGTCACGGTCAGGGCGGGCGCCGTCACGGTCGGGGCGGGCGCCGCATCGTCCAGAGGGTCGGGCCGTCGCCGGGCAGCCGCACCTCCTCCAGCACCTCGAACCCGAAGTGCCGGTAGAGGGCGAGGTTCTCCTCCTTGGAGGACTCCAGGTGGACCGGCAGTCCGGCCGCGTCCGCCCGGGCCAGCCCGGCGCGCAGCAGCGCGGCGCCCTCCCCGCGGCCCCGGGCGGCCGGGTCGGCGCCGATCACCGCCAGGTACCAGTGGGCCTCCTGCGGCGCGTTCGCGGCGGCGGCCTCGACGCAGTGCCGGAACCAGTCGGCCCGGTCCCCGAGCAGGGCGGCCAGCGCGCGGATCGTCCCCTCGTCCGGCACCGCCTTGTCCTGCGCCTCGGGTGCCACCCAGAACGCGGCGGCGTGCCCGGTCCGCTCGCACACGCCGTGCGGCAGGTACTGGCGGGTGAGCAGCGTGGTGAAGTAGCCCTCCAGGGCGGCCGGGCGGGCGTCGGCGTCGGGGAAGAACCAGCACATCATCGGATCGTCCACGAAGGCCCGGGCCAGCAGCCGGGCCATCGCCCCGACGTCCTCGCCGGTCGCCGCCCTCGGCCCGCCCGGCTCCCTCGACTCCCCGGTGTCCGCGTTCCCGTCCGCATTCGTCATCCGCATACGGACATTCTGCGCGTCCTTATCCCCGCCGACCGGGCGGGGCCGCGCAACTGCCGTGCCCCGGCGTACCCCTGACGGTGCGGACGGTGGCGGTGGAGTGGCCGCTGCGGGCGGCGGGCCCGCGGTCCGAACGTCGGCCACTCCACCGCGGGGCGCCGGGGCGTCCCGCCTTTCACCTGTCCTCCACCGGTCGCCGCGGGCTCCGGAGTACCGGCCGGGGCCCGGGGGTTCGGCGGCAGCCCGTCCCCGCGAGGGGGGCGGGCCGTCCGAGGGCGCCTCAGACCGTACGGTCCAGGCGCAGCTGCGCCACCCGGACACTGCGGCGGGGCAGTGCCGCGGGCAGCGGGAGCAGCAGGGCCGCGGCGGTGAACGCCGCGTAGTGCCAGGTCTCGGGCCAGGTGCCGGACCAGCCGAGCTCGGCGTGCCGGTGCTCGGCGAAGGCGTTGCAGCACAGCCAGGCGGCCAGGCCGACCAGCGGCGCGGCCCACGGGCGGGAGAAGTGCCCGACCAGGACGCACAGCGCCAGGTAGGCCGCGAGCGCGGGCGCCCCGGAGTGCAGGGCGCCGACCCGGCCGAGGGCGAGCGCGAGCAGCCCGCCGCCGAGCAGGGCGGAGGTGCCGGGCGCCGGCCGGTCCAGCACCGGACGGAAGCGGGCGCCGCCGGGGCGCGCCGAGTACATCCGCACCCGTCACCGGCCCTTGGCCGCGAGCGGCTCGGGCGCCGGGGCGACCGGCAGGTGCCAGCGGGCGCGGCGGTGGAGCGCCTCCAGGTCGTGCAGCAGTTCGGGCACCGGGACGACCAGGACGGGGCAGCCGGCCCGGCGGGCACCGTACGCGGACACCGACCGCCGCAGCCGGCGGCGCAGCGGGCCGCCGCTGCGGCCGAGCACCAGCAGGTCGTCCGGCCGGTCGGCGACGTGCACCAGGGCGGGGCCGCTCTCGCCGCGGATCACCACGGGCTGCATCGGCACGTCGGGGCCGTCCGCGCCGAAGGCCGCCTCCAGGGCTTCGTCCAGGCGCCGCTCGGCGGCCTCCCGCACGGCGGCGAGCAGCTGCGGGCAGGGCGAGCGGCGGTAGCCGTGCTCGCCGCCCGGCGGCTCCCAGGCGAGCACCGGCCACAGCACCGCGCCGCGGTCGCGGGCCTCGGCCAGGCCGCGGTGCAGCGCGGCCAGACTGCCCAGTGAGCCGCTGACCCCGACCACCACCCTCGGTGCCGTGCCGTCCTGGTGCCGCCCGTCGCCGTACATGATCCGTCCTCGTGTGGTTCGGTCCTCCGTCAGCCCTCACTCAATCGCCTCCCGGCCGCCCGCCCGGCCCCCGTTGACGCCTCCCTGACGCCCCGGGCGGCGTTCCGTACGCACTCCATACGCGGACCGGCGCGCCGATCCGGTGCGCCCCTCCGGGGGCAACCCGGGCGTTCCCGGGGAGGCTCGCGCCTCGAAGGGTTATGCATCCGGCATGAAAACCACCCTTCGCGCCGTTCTCGGCGTCCCGCTGATGACCGCCGCCGCCCTGGCCCTGACCTGCGTTCCGGCCGCCGCGGCCGGCGGGGACCTCGCCATCGACGGCACCACCCGGACGGATCCCTCCGGCTGCTACGCCCTGGCGGAGGCCGGCAGCGTCGTCGACAACCTCACCGACGCGGCGGCGGAGATCCACTCCGGTGCGGACTGCACCGGGGAGGTCGTCGAGGTGATCGCCGCCGGTGACGACAGCCGCGTCACCGGGGCGCAGAGCCTCTACATCCCCTGACCCGTTCATCCCCCGGGCTACCGGTGGCACCACGATCGGATGGTGCTATCGTCACTAGCACCATGTTGCTGAAGCTGGACCTTGGCGACGCCCGCCCCCTGCACGAGCAGGTGGCGGGCGCGATCAGGCGGGCCGTCGCGGAGGGCGAGTGCGCCCCCGGCGACAAGCTGCCGCCCGCCCGGGAGCTGTCCCGGGCCCTCGGCGTGAACACCAACACCGTGCTGCGCGGACTGCGTGCCCTGCGCGACGAGGGGGTGCTGGAGTTCCGCCGGGGCCGCGGCATCACGGTCGCCACCGACGCCGACAACCGCAGTGAACTGGTCGAGCGGGTACGGCAGTTGGTCGCTGACGCGGCCCGGGCCGGCTACAGCAGGAACGATCTCGTGGATCTGATCAGGGGGATGTCGTGAAGGACGAAGCAGCCGCCGGGGAACCCGCCCCGGAGCGGCCGGTGCGCCGGACGGCGCTGTGGGGGGCCGGGGTCTGGATCCTCGGCGTGACGGCTCTGCTGGTCGCACTGCCGCTGACCGCCCGGGACCGGCTGCCGGAGCAGGTGGCCACGCACTGGAGCGGGAGCCGGCCGGACGGTTCGATGCCGCTGACGGCCGCGGCGCTGTTCCCGGCCGGCGTCTGGCTGCTGGTCGCGGCCGGCCTGGCCGCCGCGCTGCGGTTCCGGCCCGGCCCGGCCCGCGGCGCCGCCGGGCCGGTGCTGGCCGCCACCGGGGTGCTGCTGAGCGGGGCGCAGGCCTCCATCGTGCGCGCCAACCTGGACCGGACCCGCTGGCAGGACGCCGCGCCGATGGGCGTCGAGGTGCTCCTGATCGTTCTCGCGGCCGGCCTGGCGGGCGTCCTGGCCTGGCTGGCGACCCGGCCCGCCGCCGACGGGCCCGCCCGGCCCGGCGGGCCGGTGCTGGAGCTGAGGGCCGGTGAGCGGCTGGTCTGGCTGTCCCGGGCCTCCAACCACTGGATGCAGGTGGTCGCCGCCCTGATGGGCCTGCTCACGGCGGCGGGCCTGCTGCTCGCCGCGGCCGGGCGCACCGAGTCGGTGGACTGGGCGTCGGTGGTCCTCTTCGGCCTCGGCGCCGTCGCCCTGCTGCTCTGCTCCTCCGTCCGGGTCCGGGTGGGCGACGACGGCCTGCACGTCGGCTTCGGCCCGTTCGGCCGACCCGCCCGGCACCTCGCCCCCGAGGAGATCGCCTCCGCCCGGGTCGGCCGGCTCAACGCCCGGCAGGCCGGCGGCTGGGGCTTCCGGGTCTTCCGCGGCGGCACCAGCGTCTTCCTGCGCTCCGGCGAGTGCCTGGTGGTCCGCACCAGGCGCGGGACGGACTTGGTGATCAGCGTCGACGACGCCGAGCGCGGCGCGGCCCTGCTCAACGCGCTCGTCGCACGGGCCGGCACCCCGACCGGCTGACCCCCCGTCCGGCCCGCCGGGCCCCGCACCCGTCCCGTCATCGCCCGGCCCGCCACCCGTGAGCAGCCCTCCGGTGGCGGGCCGGTCCGTCTGCCGCGAGGCTGGTGCGCGGTCGGACCGGCGCGGTCGCCCCCGGCACGGCGGACGAGCCGACGAGCGGACGGACGGTGGTACGGGTGACCGGCGGCAACGGCGGTTTCCCCTCCCGCGGCGTGTGGCGCCGCCCCGGGCTGCGCTGGGTGGACGTCCTGGTCTCCGCCGCCCTGGTCGCCGGACTGTACGGGCTGCTGCGGCTCGCCCCCTCGCTCGACGCGCCGTTCCTGCCCGACCAGGCCCCCGCCACCGTCTCCACCGACCCCGCCCGGCTGCCCTTCTACGCGGTGCGCTCGCTGCTGCGGATGTTCGCCGCGCTGATCGCCTCGGTGCTGTTCACCTTCGTCTACGCGACCGCCGCGGCCCGGATGCGGCGGGCCGAGAAGGTGCTGCTGCCAGTCCTCGACATCCTCCAGTCGGTGCCGGTCCTCGGCTTCCTGTCGATCACCGTCACCGCCTTCATCAACCTCTTCCCCGGCTCCACGCTCGGCCTCGAATGCGCGTCGGTCTTCGCCATCTTCACCTCGATGGCCTGGAACATGACCTTCGCGTTCCACTACTCGCTGGTCAGCCAGCCGCGCGAACTGGACGAGGCGGCCCGAGTGATGCGGCTGACCAAGTGGCAGCGGTTCTGGCGCCTGGACGTGCCCAGCGGCATGATCCCGCTGGTCTGGAACGGGATGATGAGCTTCGGCGGGGCCTGGTTCTTCCTGGCCGCCTCCGAGTCGATCAGCGTGCTCGACCACCGCTACGCGCTGCCCGGCATCGGCTCCTACGCGGCCACCGCCATCGGCGACGGCGACCTGGGCCAGGTCGGCATCG
This sequence comes from Kitasatospora sp. NPDC040550, assembly GCF_055594965.1. Lineage (NCBI taxonomy): Bacteria > Bacillati > Actinomycetota > Actinomycetes > Kitasatosporales > Streptomycetaceae > Kitasatospora > Kitasatospora sp. NPDC040550. The sequence goes on from NZ_JBVIWC010000001.1 coordinate 506,086, forward strand.
CGATCGGCGTGATGGTCGTCATGGTGATCGGCGTCAACGTGCTGTTCTGGCGGCCGATGACGGCCTGGTCCGAACGCTTCCGGGTGGAGGAGTCGGAGGCCGCCGACCGGCCGCGCAGCATCGTCCTGGACCTGCTGCGCCGCTCCAGCCTGCCGGAGCTGGCCGCCCGCCCGCTGCGGCCGGTCGGGGTCGCGCTGGACCGGGCCACCCGGGTGTTCGGCCTCGCCGAGCACCCGCTCGCCCGGCCCGCCCCCCGGGAGCGCACCGGGGACGTGTTCTTCGCCGGGGCGGTGACCGCCGTGGTCGTCCTCGGCGCCTGGAAGGCCTTCGACTACGTCCACACCAGCGTCGGCCTGGGCGAGTTCGGCCACGCCTTCGCGCTCGGCGCGGCCACCTTCGGGCGGGTCCTGGTGCTGCTCGTGGTGGCCACCGCCGTGTGGGTGCCGGTCGGGGTGTGGATCGGCATGGACCCGAAGGTCACCCGCTACGCCCAGCCGGTGGTGCAGGTGCTGGCCAGCTTCCCGGCGAACTTCCTGTTCCCCTTCGCCACCGCCGCGTTCGTCGCCCTCGGCATCTCGCTGAACCTCGGCTCGGTGCTGCTGATGGCGCTCGGCGCCCAGTGGTACATCCTGTTCAACGTGATCGCCGGGGCCTCCGCGATCCCCAGCGACCTGCGCGAGGCGATGACCGGCTTCCAGGTCCGGGGCGGGCTGCGCTGGCGGGCCTTCGTCCTGCCGGCGGTCTTCCCGTACTACGTCACCGGCGGCATCACCGCGGCCGGCGGCGCCTGGAACGCCTCGATCGTCGCCGAGGTGGTCGACTACGGCGCGCACCACCTGACCGCCACCGGGCTCGGCTCGTACATCGCCGACGCCACCGGCACCGGCGACTTCCCCAGGATCCTGGTCGGGGTGAGCGTGATGAGCTGCTACGTGGTCGCGCTCAACCGGCTGCTGTGGCGCCGGCTCTACCGGCTCTCCGAGACCCGCTACGCCCTCTGAGGAGGCCCACGCGATGACCGCCGCCCCCGCCCGCACCACGATCGTCGAGGCCTCCGCCGTCACCAAGACCTTCACCACCCCGGACGGACGGGCCCTGCCGGTGCTGGACGACATCAGCCTGCACCTGGCCGAGGGCGAGATCGTCGCCCTGCTCGGCAAGTCCGGCTCCGGCAAGTCCACCCTGCTGCGCTGCCTGGCCGGGCTGATCCCGCCCTCCTCCGGGACGGTCAGCTACCGGGGCACCCCGCTGCGGGCCGCCAGCCCGGGGGTGGCGATGGTGTTCCAGTCCTTCGCCCTGCTGCCCTGGCTGACCGTCCAGCAGAACGTCGAACTCAGCCTCCAGGCACGCGGGGTGGGCGAGGAGGAGCGACGCGAGCGGGCGCTGCGGGCGATCGACCTGATCGGCCTGGACGGCTTCGAGGGCGCCTACCCCAAGGAGCTGTCCGGCGGGATGCGCCAGCGGGTCGGCTTCGCCCGGGCGCTGGTGGTCGAACCGGACGCGCTGTTCATGGACGAGCCGTTCTCCGCCCTGGACGTGCTGACCGCCGAGAACCTGCGCAACGAACTGGTCGGCCTGTGGGAGGGCCGCGGGGCCCCGGTCAAGTCGATCCTGATCGTCACCCACAACATCGAGGAGGCGGTGCTGCTGGCCGACCGGATCCTCGTGCTGTCCTCCAACCCCGGCCGGATCCGCTCCGAACTGACCGTCGACCTGCCCCGCCCGCGCGACCGCCGCACCCCCCAGTTCGAGGCCCTGGTCGACACCGTCTACGGCATCCTGACCGGCCGCGAGGAGCAGCCCGCCACCGAACCGGCCGCCCCGCAGGCCGTCACCCCGATCACCACCCCGCTGCCGCCGGCCACCGTCGGCGGGCTGGCCGGTCTGCTGGAGATCCTGCTGGCCACGGGCGGCGAGGAGGGGCTGGCCGAGATCGCCGACGAGCTCAACTTCGAGGTCGACGACCTGCTCCCGCTGGTCGACGCCGCCGTCCTGCTCGACCTCGCCCGCACCGCCGACGGCCGCTTCGCCATCACGGCCGCCGGCCGCGAGTTCGCCGCCGCCGACATCCTCACCAGGAAGCAGCTGTTCGCCCGCCAGGCCGCCCGGCGGGCGCCGCTGGTGCGCGCCGTCGTCCAGTCGCTGGCCGCCACCAGGGACCACAAGCTCCGCGAGGACCTCTTCCTCGACCTGCTGCGCTCCGGCTACGACACCGTGGATGCCCGGCGCCAGTTGGAGACCGCCATCGACTGGGGCCGCTACGGCGAGCTCTACGACTACGACGCGGACGACGCCGAGTTCCGGCTCGAACCCGGCGCCGAGGCCGCGTTGTAGGCGGGGGCCGCGCGGCAGGCCGGGGCCGGGGGTGGAGGCCCGCGAAACCACCCGATTCGGTGGTGGGTCGATCTCCGCTTGCGGGTACACCAGTTGACGGCCAACCATCGCGCTCACCAGCGAGGAGGCATCCGTGACCGACGACCGGAGTGCCGGAAACACCGTTGAATCCCCCGGGCCCGAACAACGACAGACCGTCCAGGACGAACGGACGGTGACGTTCCTGCGCTTCGGCGTCGGGGCGATCGGCATGCTGCTGCCACCGGCCCTGCCGCTGGGCGACTGGCTGGCGGACGAGGTCACCGGGCGGGCCACGGACGGCTTCTGGCCCGCGTCGATGAGTGCCGCGTACTACGGCGGCACCCGGAACGTCTTCGTGGGCGCCCTGTGCGCGCTCGGGGTGTTCCTGATCTGCTACCGGCTGGACCGGCGGGACGACCGGTGGAGCACGGCGGCCGGGGTGTTCGCGCTCGGGGTCGCGCTGTGCCCGACGGCACCGTCGGACCCGACCGGCCTGCAGCGCACCGTCGGGGTGTTCCATCTGGTGTTCGCCGGGCTGCTGTTCGTGATGCTGGCGCTGTTCTGCCTGTACTCCTTCCGCGATCCGCGCTCGGCGCAGCCGGCCCGGGTGGCGACGGCGTACCTGGCCGCGGGGGTGCTGATCCCGGTCGCGCTGCTGGCGGCGGCGGTGACCGGGCTGTCGGGGTTCGGGGCCGACTGGACGGTGCGGCCGGTGTACCTGTGCGAGTGGGTGGCGACCTGGGCGTTCGGTGCGGCCTGGATCGGTGCGGCGGTGGAGCTGGCGGCCGGGCGCGGCGGCCGGGCCGGCGCGCTGCCCCGACAGGCGGTGGGGCTGGAGGTGCGGGGTCCGGAAGCGCCACTCACCTGAACCTTCGTCATACCGTCACACCGGCGAACCGTTACCATGCGCACCAAGACCGGCCGCCCTGGCGCCCGGTGACGGATGCCCGAAGCAACGGGGAGCGAGAGCGTGACGGACGAGCACTACCCCTCGATCGACCTGCGGATGGACGTGCCCCACTCCGCCCGGGTCTACGACTACCTCATCGGCGGGAAGACCAACTTCGAGGCGGACCGGGCCGCCGCGCACGCCTCCGTCCAGGCCTGGCCGGCGCTGCCGACGTCCATGCGGACCACCCGCGACTTCATGCAGCGCTCGGTGCGCCACCTCACCGAGCAGTACGGGGTGCGGCAGTTCCTGGACATCGGCACCGGCATCCCCACCTCGCCCAACGTGCACGAGATCGCCCAGGCGATCGCCCCCGAGGCCCGGGTCGGCTACGTCGACAACGACCCGATCGTGCTGACCCACGCGCGCGCCCTGATGGACAGCACGCCCCAGGGGCGCACCTGTTACGTGGACGCCGACTTCCGGAACCCGGAGTCGATCATCGAGGACCCCCGGCTGCGCGAGGTGCTCGACCTCTCGCAGCCGGTGGCGCTCTCGCTGATCGCCATCGTGCACTTCGTGCTGGACGAGGACGATCCGCAGGGCATCGTCCGCCGGTTCATGGACGCGCTGGCGCCCGGCAGCTTCCTCGCCCTCACCGTGTTCACCGGCGACACCGACCCGGTCGGGGTGGGCGGCGTCGGCCGGGAGTACAACGCCCGCGGCATCCCGCTGCAGATCCGCGACCGGGCCGAGACCGAGGCCTTCTTCGACGGCTACCGGCTGCTCGACCCGGGCGTCGCCCTGGTCCACCACTGGCGGCCGGACCCGGACGCCCCGGCGGTCCGCGACCGGGACATCGCGATGTACGCGGGCGTGGCCGTCAAGGACTGACCCGCACCGACGGGGCGGGGCCCGATCGGCCGGGGCGGGGCCGGGTCAGCCGGGAACGGCGACCAGGCCCGCCTCGTAGGCCAGGATGACCAGCTGGACCCGGTCGCGGGCGTCCAGCTTGGCGAGCAGCCGGGTCATGTAGGTCTTCACGGTGGCGATGCTGAGCACCAGTTCGGCGGCGATCTCGGTGTTGGACAGGCCCCGGCCGACCAGGGTGAGGATCTCCCGCTCCCGCTCGGTGATCACCTCCAGCCGCCGCGCGGCGGCGGCCGGTGCGGGCTTCGGCCGCTGGGCCGCGAACGCCCCGATCAGCCGCCGGGTGACGCTCGGGGCGATCAGCGCCTCCCCCGCGGCGACCACCCGCACCGCGGCGAGGATGTCGTCCAGCGCCATGTCCTTGACCAGGAAGCCGGAGGCCCCGGCGCGCAGCGCCGCGTACACGTGCTCGTCCTCGTCGAAGGTGGTGAGCACCACCACCTTCGTCGGCCCGGCGGCGGCGGTCACCTGCCGGGTGGCCTCGATGCCGTCGGTGCCGGGCATCCGGATGTCCATCACCACGACGTCCGGCCGCAGTTCGGCGGCCAGCCGGACGGCCTCGGCGCCGTCGCCCGCCTCGCCGACCACCTCGACGTCGGTCGTCTCGGTGATCACCATCTCCAACGCGGCCCGCACCAGCGGCTGGTCGTCGGCCAGCACCACCCGGATCATCCGCCGACCCCCGCGGGAACGGGCAGCCGGGCGGCGACCCGGAAGCCGCCGTCCGGGCGCGGCCCGGCCTCGAACTCGCCGTGCAGCAGGGCGACCCGCTCGCGCAGCCCGGCCAGGCCGAAGCCGCTGCCGGGCGCGTCACCGTGGCCCCGGCCCCGGTCGGTGACCTCCACCCGGAGCTCCTCCGCCCGGCTGCGGTCGACGGTCACCAGGCACTCGGCGGCCCGCGCGTGCCGCACCACGTTGGTCACCGACTCCTGGACGATCCGGAACGCCGAGAGGTCGATCTCCGGTGGCAGCGGCCCCGGTTCGCCCGTGCGCCGCACCTCGACCCGCACCCCGGCCGCGGTGGTGGTCGCGGCCAGCCGGTCGAGGTCGGCCAGGCCGGCCGGGACGGTGTCGGACACCTCGCCGTCGGCCTGGCGCAGCGCGACCAGCATCCGGCGCAGCGCGGCCAGGGTCTCCCGGCCGGCCGCCTCGATCTCGCCCAGTGCCTGCTTGGCCCGCTCCGGCCGGCGGTCGATCACCCGGCGGGCCGCGCCGGCCTGGAGGGCGACGATGCCGATGCTGTGCGCGACGGTGTCGTGCATCTCCCGGGCGATCCGCAGCCGTTCGGCGGTCACCGCCTCGGCGGCCACCCGGCTGCTCAAGGTCTCGGCGTGCTCCCGGTTCTGCCGCACCGAGCGCCCGGCCAGCCAGGCGACCAGGGCGAGCAGCGCGGCGCCGTCGGCCGAGCCGATGTGGGTGCCGGTGAAGATGCCGACGGTGTTGCCGTGGACCAGGCCCATGTGCAGCACCAGGAAGACCGCCGCCACGGCGAAGGCGGCGCGCGAACTGCGGCGCGGGGCATGGGCGGTGATCAGGAACAGCGCGACGTACACCGCCAGCAGCGCGGCCGGGGACACCTGGGTGTGGCCGGCCCAGCCGTCGGTCTCCGTCCAGGTGGCGATCAGCAGCACGACGACCGAGAGCACCGGCAGCCGGCGCACCAGCGCCGCGCCGACGAGGGCGATCGCGGTGTCGCCCAGGGTGAAGGCCAGACCGCCGTGCAGGGCGGCGCCGCGGTGCAGCCGGGCGGCGCCGCCGAGCAGCACGGCGGGGTAGGCGGCGGCCACGCACCAGGCGAGGGCGACCCAGGCCTCGGGCGGAACACGCCGCAGCAGCGGGGGCGTCGGTGTCACGGGCATGGATCAAGATCGTAACGACGGGGTCGGGGGCCGTCATCCAACCCTGGTTGTACGACCGGGGCCGACCAGTGGTGTCGACACCGGTCCGATGCGGGGCCCGGGGCTTCCCCGGCACCGTGGTGCCCATGATCGAAGTCATCGAACTGACCAAGCGCTACGGCCGCCGCACCGCCGTCGACCGGCTGACCTTCACCGTCCGCCCCGGGCACGTCACCGGCTTCCTCGGCCCCAACGGCGCCGGCAAGTCCACCACCCTGCGGATGGTGCTGGGCCTGCACGCCCCCACCTCCGGCACCGCCACCGTCGGCGGCCGGGACTTCCGCGGCCTGCCGCGCGGCCTGCGCGAGGTCGGCGCCCTGCTGGACGCCGGGGACGTGCACGGCGGCCGCACCGGCGGCGCCCACCTGCGGGCCCTGGCCCGCAGCAACGCCATCCCCCGGCGCCGGGTGGACGAGGTGCTCACCGAGGTCGGCCTCGCCGACGCCGCCGGGCGCCGGATCGGCGGCTACTCGCTGGGCATGAAGCAGCGCCTGGGCATCGCCGGGGCCCTGCTCGGCGACCCGCCCGTGCTGCTCTTCGACGAACCCCTCAACGGCCTCGACCCCGAGGGCGTGCTCTGGGTGCGCGGACTGTTCCGCCGCCTCGCCGACGAGGGCCGCACCGTCTTCGTCTCCAGCCACATGATGGCCGAGATGGAGCACACCGCCGACCGGCTCGTGGTGATCGGGCGCGGCCGGCTGATCGCCGACGAGAGCCTCGGCGAGTTCGCCGCCCGGGCCGGCCGCTCCGCCGTGGCCGTCCGCGCCGCCGAACCCGAGCGGCTGACCACCGTGCTGCGGGCCGCCGGCGCGACCGTCCGCCCCGGTCCGGACGGCAGCCTCGACGTGACCGGCCTCGACGCCGGCCGGATCGGCGAACTCGCTTTGGAGCAGCGCCTGTTGCTGCACGGCCTGACCGAACGCGGCGCCTCCCTGGAGGAGGCCTTCATGGAACTGACCGCCGACAGCGTCGAATACCTCGCCGGAGAGCCCCGTTGAACACCCCCATGCGCACCTCGACCCCCGTACGCCGCGCCCGCTTCGGCGACCTGCTCGCCGCCGAGTGGCTCAAGTTCTGGTCACTGCGCTCGATCCCCTGGGTGCTCGCCCTCGGCGGGCTGCTCATCCTCGCCGCCAACCTCAAGTCCGCCCAGTACACCCACGACCACTACACACCCGGCGACGGCGACCCGGCGGTGATGAAGCAGGAGGCCCTGAACGTCTCCTTCATCACCGGCTCCGCCGACATCGTGATGCTGCTCGCGGGCGGCCTCGGCGCGATCGTCATCGCGGGCGAGTACGCGACCGGTCTGATCCGCACCACGCTGGCCGCCGTCCCCGACCGCCGGGCCGTCCTGCTCGCCAAGGCGGGCGTGCTGACGGCCGTCCTGCTCGGCTTCGGCTCGCTCACCGCGGGCCTGTCCTTCGCCCTCACCCAGGCGATGCTGGCCGGCCTCGGCATCGGGCAGTCGATCACCGACCCGACCGCCTTCCGGCACGTGGCGGCGGCCGCGCTGTTCGCCCCGGTCTGCGGACTGGTCGGGCTCTGCCTCGGCACCCTGATCCGGCACAGCGCGGGCGCGGCGGTGGGCACCATCGTGGTGCTGTTCTTCCTGCCCTCCGTCGTCACCGAGCGCTACCGGTGGAGCGCCGACCTCCTGCACGCCCTGCCCTTCCCGGCCTGGCTGCGCCTGGCCCGCACCACCCTGGCCGGGATGCGGCCGAGCGAGTACCCGGCCACCGTGGCCGGATCCTGGACCAGCTACGCGGTGTGGGCACTGGCCTCGGTGCTCATCGCGGTGGCGGTGATCCGGCGCCGCGACCACTGACGGGTCCCGCGGACTCCCGGCCGCCCGCTGGGGCCCGGCCCCGACCGCCCGCCTCCCGGCGGCCCGCCCACTCGTCGGCGAGGGCGACCAGCAGGGCCGCCAGGACCAGCCCGGCCGCGACCGTGACGCCCAGTTGGAAGGCCAGCGCCCAGTCCGGACGGCGCCCACCGGCGTGGGCGAAGAAGACCGAGCCGACGACCGCGATGCCGACCGCCGAGCCGACCCGCTGGGCGGTCTGCAGCACGCCGCCGGCGCTGCCCGCGCGGGTCAGCGGGACGTGCTGGAGGGTGAGGGTCTGGTTCGGGGCGATCACCAGGCCGCTCCCCGCACCGGCCACCAGCAGCGGGCCGAGCGTCGTCCAGCCCACCCGCGGCCCGTCCCAGAGCTGCACCGCCAACGCCGAGGCCAGCAGGCCGGCCAGCACCAGCAGCAGCCCCACCACCACCAGCCGGCGCCCGTACCGGCTCACCAGCCGCCCGCCCACCGCGGCCGCCACGCCCGAACCGACCGCGAAGGGGGTGATCGCCAGACCGGCCGTCAGCGCCGAGTAGTGGTGCCCGGCCTGGAGGTAGAGCGTGAAGATGAAGAAGATCGCGGTGAACCCGGCGAAGTACACCAGCGACAGCAGCACCCCCGCCGCGTACGGCCGCACCGCGAACAGGGCCATGTTGACCAGCGGTTCACGCCGCCGCGCGTCCTGCCGCTCCCGTGCGTAGTGGCGCTCCCAGCCGACGAAGGCCGTCAGCAGCACCGCCGCCAGCGGCAGCAGCAGCCAGCGGGCCGGGCTGTGCCACTGCTGCTCCTGGACGAAGGGCAGCAGCAGGGCGACCGTCCCCGCGCCCAGCAGCAGCACCCCGACCGGGTCGAAGTCCCGCTGCCCGGCCCGCTCGGCGGCCGGGCGGGGCGGCGGCAGCAACCGGTAGGCGACCGGCAGGGCGGCCAGGCCGATCGGCAGGTTCACCAGGAACACCCAGCGCCAGCCGTCCTGCGGGCCGAACAGGTGGATCAACAGCCCGCCCAGCAGCGGCCCGACGGCGGTGGACAGCCCGATGGTCGCGCCCAGCGCGCCGAAGGCCCGGCCGCGTTCGGGGCCCTGGAACAGGGTCTGGATGAAGCCGGACACCTGCGGCACCAGCACCCCGCCGGCCGCGCCCTGGAACAGCCGGGCCAGCACCAGCCACTCCTGACTCTGGGCCGCCCCGGCCAGCGCGCTGGCCGCGGTGAACAGGGCGAGCCCGGTCAGGAAGACGGCCCGCCGGCTGCGGGCATCGCCGAGCCGCCCGGCGGGGACGAGCACCAGGCCGAAGGCCAGCGCGTAGCCGCTGAGCACCCACTGCAGGCCGCTGTCGGACATGTGCAGCCCGGCCCGGACGGTGGGCAGGGCGACGTTCACGATGCTGACGTCCAGCAGGGTCATGAACCCGGCGACCAGGCAGACCGTCAGCGCCTGCCAGCGCCGCGCCGCGGCCCGCCCGCCGACGGCGGAGGCGCCGGGCGGCCCGGGTCGCGGGGGCTCCGCGTCGCGGGAGGGTGGGGCGGTCATGGGGAGCCTCCTCCCGGCGCCCGGGGGCTGGTCCCGGCCCTGCTCCGGCCCATCCTCACCTGCGCCGAACCCCGCCGCCACCCGAGCCCCGTCCGGCCCCGGCACGAGGGGTGCTCACCCGAACGGACGAACCGGATCGCGACCGGCCACGACCCGCCCGAGGCTGGCGGCATGACTGTCGCCACCGAGACCCAGCCCTCCGCCCCGCCGGTGCTCGACGTACGGCAGCGGAACGTCGTCTTCGCCACCATCGTGCTCGGCATGCTGCTGGCCGCCCTCGACCAGACCATCGTCGGCACCGCGCTGCCCACCATCGTCTCCGACCTCGGCGGCGCCGCCCACATGTCCTGGGTGGTGACCTCCTACCTGCTGGCCGAGACGGTGGCCACCGTACTGGCGGGCAAGTTCGGCGACCTGTACGGGCGCAAGCTGATCTTCCAGGTCTCGGCGATCGTCTTCGTCGGCGGCTCGTTCCTGTGCGGCCTGTCCACCAACATGACCCTGCTGATCGCCTGGCGGGCCGTGCAGGGCATCGGCGCGGGCGGGCTGATGGTCACCGCCATGGCGCTGATCGCGGACGTCATCCCGCTGCGCGAACGCGGCAAGTACCAGGGCGCGATCGGCGCGGTGTTCGGCCTGGCCACCGTCATCGGGCCGCTGCTGGGCGGGCTGTTCACCGACCACCTGTCCTGGCGCTGGGCGTTCTACGTGAACGTGCCGATCGCCGTCGTCGTGGTGATCGCGGCCGCCCGGACCATCCCCTCGGTGCGCTCGGCGGTGCGGCCGGTGATCGACTACCTGGGCATCGCCCTGGTCTCGGTCGGCGCCAGCGCCCTGATCCTGGCGACCAGTTGGGGCGGCAACCAGTACGCCTGGGGCTCCGGGGTGATCATCGCCCTGTTCGTCGGCGGCGCGGTCGCGCTCGGGCTGTTCTGCTGGGCGGAGACCCGGGCCGCCGAACCGATGCTGCCGATGCGGCTGTTCCGCAACCCGGTGTTCGCGGTCTGCTCGGTGCTCAGCTTCATCGTCGGCTTCGCGATGCTCGGCGCGCTGACCTTCCTGCCGACCTTCCTCCAGTACGTGGACGGCGACTCGGCGACCGTCTCCGGCGTGCGGATGCTGCCGATGGTGATCGGCCTGCTGATCGCCTCGATCGCCAGCGGCAACGTGGTCAGCAAGACCGGCCAGTACCGCCTGTTCCCGATCGCCGGCACCCTGGTGATGGCCGTCGGCCTCTACCTGCTGTCCCGGCTCGAACCCGGCACCGGCACCGCCCTCGCCTCGCTCTACATGTTCGTGCTCGGCGTCGGCATCGGGCTGAGCATGCAGGTACTGACCATCGCCGTGCAGAACACCGTCGACTACGCCGACCTCGGCACCGCCACCTCCGGGGTGACCTTCTTCCGCACCATCGGCAGCTCCTTCGGCACCGCCGTGTTCGGCACCATCTACGCCAACGGCCTCAAGACCGAACTGGCCAAGGGCGTCGCCGCCTCCGCCCGGCTCACCGGCGCCGACCCGGCCGTCCTGGTGCACGCGGCGGAGAGCCCGCAGGGCCTGCACAAGCTGCCCGCCGAACAGGCCGCGCCGATCATCCAGTCGTACTCGGACGCCCTGCACACCGTGTACCTGTGGACCATCCCGGTGGCCGTGGTCGGCTTCGTGGTCGCGCTGTTCCTCAAGCAGGTACAGCTGCGCGACACCACCCGGGCCGGCTCCACCGACATGGGCGAGGGCTTCGCCCAACCCACCACCAGCGACTCGGACCCGCACCTGGAGTACTCCGTCTGCAAGATCGTGCGCGACATCGACCTGGACACCGTACGGACCATCGTCGGCGACGCCGACACCCGCGTCGACCTCGCCGGCGCCTGGGCCCTGATGGAGGTGGCCGGCCACACCAAGGCCCTCGGCCACGCCTCCCTCGACCTCATCGCCACCCGCAAGAAGCTGCCGCCCGAGGTCCTCGAACCGGTCTTCGACCGGATGGCCACCGAGGGCTACCTCACCCGCGACGGCGACCGGCTCACCCACACCGAGGCCGGCACCCAGGAGGTCCGCGCCCTCGCCCGCGCCTGGTCCGGCTGGCTCAACGCCCGCCTCGACGCCGACGCCGGCCGCCCCCGCAGCCCCCAACTCCGCACCGCCGCCGACGCCATCGCCTGGCGCCTCCTCACCGAGGACCTCGCCAACGGCCTCCCGGCCACCGCCCGCCCCAAGCACAACGCCAAGGTCGGATGAGGGCCGCCCGCCCCCGGACGCTATCGTGCCGCCATGTGCATCTCGACGAGTGAGGCCGCCTTCTCCGGCACGACCGTGTACTGCGGTCGGCAGCACCACCCCGAGCACGGCCTCATCCACGTCCTGGGCTACCAGAACACCGTCGTCAACCTCGCGAGCGGTCCGAACGCGCTGCTGCTGCACCTGCCCACCGAGCAGCTCACCCGGGGGCAGTTCCTCTCCGTCGGACGCGGCACCGACGTCCTGGAGCGCATGGTCGACGCCGTTCGCCCCGTCTCCGTCGGCATCGACGGGATCGACTGGATGGGCGCGGAGCCGGCCGCCGTCCAGGTCTTCGAGCACGACGTCTACACGGTGCTCCTGGCCGACGACCCCACCGCCGTCCCGGCCGCCCTCCAGCGGGTGCCGTCGCACCGGCGCCCGTCCCTCGACCCGGACCTCCTCCGCTTCTACGCCGACCACTTCCCCGACCACACCGTCGCCGTCTGCTGCTTCGACAACGCGGACGCCCAGCGGGCCAAGCCCCTCCTGCTCTGGTACCCGCCCCTCGACCCCGACCGGTTGACCGTGCCGGCGCTGGACAGCCACACCGGAGCGGCGCCGGATCTCGACGCCCTCGTGCCGGTGGACCACTGGGTCCTCTTCTCCACCGACGAGGCCCCCTCCGACTGGGGAGCGGCCGTCGACCACCCCGAGGGCATCCGCCACGGCCTGCGCTCCTTCCTCCCCACCACCGTCGTGGGCCAGTACTACGGCGACGGGGACACCCTGCCCAACGGGGACTTCACGATCAGCCACCGGGACCTGCTCACGGGCGACCTCGACCTCGTCGAGCGCCGCCGACCGGCCCTCGCCTGACCGGCCCGCCCCGACGGGGCGCTCGGGAGCATCGAGGAAGGTACGGCTCAGGGTGCGAAGAATGCGCTTTCTCGGGGCCTCCCCCAGGGCCGAGGATGAGCAGCGAATCAGCCTGCCGGGAGGAAGAACCGTGTCCGCTGCGTCGCCCACCCCGCCGTCCGCCGACTCCCCCGTCGAGCCGGGCCTGCTGCCGCTCACCGCCGAGGTCCGGCCCGAGGGCCTGGCCGTCGGGGGCGTCCTGCTGGAGCAGATCGCCCGCCAGCACGGCACCCCGCTCTTCGTCTACGACGAGGAGCACCTGCGCAGCCGCTGCCGGGAGGCGGTGGCCGCCTTCGGCCCGGGCAACGTGGCCTACGCCTCCAAGGCCTTCCTCTGCACGGCCATGGCCCGACTGGTCGCCGACGAGGGCCTGCTGCTGGACGTCGCCTCCGGCGGCGAACTGCGCACCGCCCTGTACGCCGGGGTGGAGCCGGACCGCATCGTGCTGCACGGCAACAACAAGGACGACGGCGAACTGCGCACCGCGATGACCGCCGGACTGCACCACATCGTGGTGGACAGCTTCGACGAGCTGGAGCGGATCGAGCGGCTGCACCACGTGGAGGGCCTGCCGCCGGCCCGGATCCGGCTGCGGGTGGCGCCCGGCGTCGCGGCCGGCGCCCACGAGGCGATCCGCACCGGCGGCCACGACTCCAAGTTCGGCTTCGGCCTGGCCGACGGCGCCGCCGCGGCCGCCGTGCGCCGGGCCGCGGCCTCCTCGGCCGTCCGGCTGGAGGGCGTGCACGCCCACGTCGGCTCCCAGGTCCTCGACCCGGCCGAACTGGCCGACGGGGCCGCCGCGGTGGCCCGGTTCGCGGTGGACAGCGCGGTCGCCGGACTGACCGTGGGCGGCGGACTGGGCGTGGCCTACGTGGGCGGGCAGAGCGCCCCGTCCTTCGCCGTCTGGGCGGAGCGGGTGCGCGCGGCGGTGCGCGGCGCGGGCTGGACGGGCGAGGTCGGCGTGGAGCCGGGCCGCTCGATAGCCGCCCGGGCCGGACTGACCCTGTACCGGGTCGGCACCGTCAAGCGGATCCCGGACGTGCGGACGTACGTCAGCGTGGACGGCGGCATGAGCGACAACCTGCGCCCCGCACTGTACGGCGCCCGCTACGAGGCCTTCCTGCCGCGCTGCCCCGAGGCGCACCGCCCGTACCGGGCCCGGCTGGTCGGCAAGCACTGCGAGAGCGGCGACGTGATCATCGACGACGCGGCCCTCCCGGCCGACCTGCGGGTCGGCGACCTGCTCGCCACCCCGGTCACCGGCGCCTACGGCTACGCGATGGCCTCCAACTACAACAAGCTGCCCCGGCCCGCCGTGGTCTTCGTCCGCGACGGCCGGGCCCGGCTGGTGGTGCGCCGGGAGACCGAGTACGACCTGCTGCGACTCGACGTCGCGGGCGACGGCGGCACGGCGCGACCGGCCCCGGAGCTGGCGAACGCCCAGCGGGGCGCCTGAGTCCCCGGGGCTCCGAGGAGGGCCCCGAGGAGGGGCCCTAGTCTGGGCTGGTGCTGAACAGCGCCCGCCTGCTCGTCCTGCTGGAGATCGCCCGCCGCGGCACCATCGTGGCCGCGGCGCAGGCGCTGCACCTCAGCCCGTCCGCCGTCTCGCACCAACTCGCGCGCCTGGAAAAGGAGCTGGGGGTCGCGCTGGTGGAGCGGGCACCGCAGTCGCTGCGCCTGACGGCGGCGGGGGCACGGCTGGCCGAGCACGCCCAAGCGATCGCCGACCTGATGGCCGTCGCCCGGGACGACCTGCGGGCGCACGCGGAGGCGGCGGCCGGGGTGCTGCGGATCGGCTTCTTCGTCTCGGCCGGGCTGGACCTACTGCCCAGGGCCCTGGCCGGCTTCGCGGCCCGGCACCCGCGGGTGGAGCTGGAGTTGGTGACGGGCCAGCCGCACGAGCTGGTGCCCGATCTGGAGGCGGGCCGGCTGGACGCGGCCATGGTCTTCGAGCACCCGCTGGACCCGTGGTGCCGGGAGGCGACGGTACAGGTGCACATGTACTTCACCGAGCCGCAGCTGGTCGTGCTGCCGCCCCGGCACCGGCTGGGGCGGCGCCCGGTGGTGCGGCTGGCGGAGCTGGCGGACGAGAGCTGGATCGGCACCCACGGCGGTGGCACGGGTGAGCCGGTGCTCGAACGCGCCTGCGCGGCCGAGGGGTTCCGCCCCCGGGTGCGCTGCCGCAGCGACCACTACCAGGTCACCGTCAACCTCGCCCGGGCCGGGATGGGTGTGGCGCTGATCCCCGCGCTCGGCCTGGCCGACGACGCCGGGGTGCACGTCTGCCGGCTGGACCACCCCCGGTTGCACCGCCGGATCGGGGTGGCCACCCGGGCCACCGACCGCAATCCGGCGCTGCATGCCTTCCTCGCCGAACTCGGCACCGCCGCAACGGAGATCGGCTCGCTGCTGGAGCGGCGCTGGGCAGGCTGAGCGCCTCCCGTTCCCTGTGCCGTGGGCTGCCGGTGTGTCATGCTTCTGCCGCCAGCATCCATATCAGCTGATTGGACTCCGATGACCCGCCGGATATCCGCCCTCCTGATCGCCGCCGCCGCCCTGCTGTCCCTCGGGGCCGCCTACGGCCGGCCCGCCGCGCCGCGCACCGCCACCGTCGCCGAGGCCCCCGCCAGCACCGCCGGCGGCCACACCGCCGAGCGCTCCGAGCACCACTGACCGACGGCAGGGCCCCGGGGCGGGGCTCACCGGGCCCCACCACCCCACCTCACCGTGCCACCCCACCTCACCGAGCCGCCGCGCCTCACCGTGCCGCCGCGCCTCACCGTGCCGCCGCGCCTCGTCGGACCACTACGGCTCACCGGACCCGGAGCACCTCCCCCGCCCGGGCCCCGGTCGGCCGGCCCCCGCGCACCGCCACCCGTCCGGCCACCACCACCGTCTCCACGCCCTCCGGCGGCAGCAGCGGCCGTTCGAAGGTCGCCCGGTCCAGTACGGCCGCCGGGTCCAGCACCACCAGGTCCGCCACCGCGCCGTCCCGCAGCACCCCGCGCCCGTCCAGCCGGAAGCGCGCGGCGGGCAGTCCGGTCATCTTGTGCACCGCGAGCTCCAGCGGCAGCAGCCCCTGGCCCCGCCCGTAGTGGCCGAGCACCCGGGCGAAGCTGCCCGCCCAACGCGGGTGCGGGCGACCGGGTTTGGGCACCCCGTCCGAGCCGATCATCGACAGCGGGCTGGCCAGCACCCGGCGGACGTCGTCCTCGCGCATCGAGTGGCTGATGATGGTCACCTCGCCCCGCCCCTCCAGCAGCAGCTCGCAGACGTAGTCCACCGGGTCCGCGCCGCACTCGGCCGCCAGTTCGGCGATCCGCCGGCCCTCGACGGCGCGACGGGCCGGGGCGGCGGCGACCGAGATCAGGTCCCAGCCGCCGTTGCCGACGGTGTTCTCCCAGCCGTCCACCCCGTGCGCGAGGTCCACCCGGATCCGCTCCCGCACCTCGGGGCTGCCCAGCCGGGCCAGCAGGGCGGCGGGCCCGCCCTCACTCGCCCACGGTGGCAGCATCGCGTGCAGCACGGTGCTGCCCGCGGTGTACGGGTAGACGTCGCAGTACACGTCCACGCCCTCGGCGCGGGCCTGGGCCAGCCGGGCCAGGGTGCGGGCGGTGGCGCCCCAGGCGTGCCGGCCGGCGGTCTTGTGGTGGGAGACCTGCAGCGCGGCGCCGGAGCGCACGGCGATCTCCAGGGCCTCCTCCAGTGCCTTCTCGACCTGGGACATCTCGTCCCGCAGGTGGGTCACGTACGGCTTGCCGTGGCGCGCGGCGACCGACGCCAGGGCGACGATCTCCTCGGTGCCGGCGTAGCCGCCGGGCGGGTAGATCAGGCCGGTGGAGAACCCGGCGGCGCCCTGGCCGAGCGAGCGGTCGAGCAGTTCGCACATCGCGGCCAGTTCCCCGGGGGTCGGCGGGCGGTCCGCGAAGCCCATCACCCCGGCCCGCAGGGTGCCGTGGCCGACCAGCGAGGCCAGGTGGTTGCGCCGCAGGGCGGGCCGCTGCCCGGCGGCGAAGCCGGCGAAGTCCCGGGCCGGGCGCACCGGCCCGAGGCCGAAGGTGACCCGCAGGTGCTCGGCGAGGGCGGGCAGCCGCCCCGGCAGCGCGGGGAACAGGCTGCTGCCGCAGTTCCCGGCGATCTCGGTGGTGACGCCCTGGACCAGCGGGGCCAGCCGTAGCTCCTCGGTGCCGTGGTCCGCGCCGTCGAAGGTGGCGGTGAGGGCGTCGGAGTGGGTGTGGACGTCGATGAAGCCGGGGGTGACCACCCGCCCGGTGACGTCCACCACCTCGGCCGCGTCCGTCACTCCGGCCCCCGGCGCCAGGACCGCGACCCGGTCGCCGACGACCGCCACGTCCGCCGGCCGGGCGGCGGCCCCGGTGCCGTCCACCAGGGTGCCGCCGTGCAGCAGCAGGTCGATCCGGCCGAACGGGGCACGGCGGTGCATCGGCGACTCCCTCGGGTCTCGCGGGCGGTGGCGGTGGCGGTGGCGGTGCGCCGATGCTGGCAGCCGGGCCGGGTGAACGGAAGATGCTGCAGTCATTCACGCCTCAGCCACCACTTTGGTACCGCTGGCACGAGACCCCGGCGGAACGTCAGGCGGTGCCCTCGACGGTGAACGGCTGCGAGTCGTTGACACTCGGGTCGTCGGGCTGCCGACCGACACTCGTCTGCGATTGCGGTGGCCCGGCGTGGTCCGGCTGGAGGGCACGGACAGCACCGGTGCCGGACGGCAGGCCCGGCGGGCGGGACGGTGGCTACGAGGGGTGCGGTCCTCCGTGCGAACCGGGGGACGGGGGTCGGGCGGAGGTGGACCCGATGGGTTCGACCCGGACGAGCGGCAGCAGCCGCCTCCGGTCGGCCGGGTCGAAGCTCCCGGCGAGTGGCGCGAGCACGGTGGCGGCGGACAGGGCGACGGCCTCGGCCAGCCGCTCCGGCCACGGGGTGCCGGCGACCAGGCCCGCGGTGAGCGCGGCCACCGCCGAGTCGCCGGCGCCGGTCGGGTTGCCGCGCGCCTCCTCGGGCGGGCGGGCGCGCCAGTCGCCCTCCGGTGTGCCGGCGAGCAGCCCGTCGGGGCCGAGGGACACCACCACGGCGCGGGCACCGGCGGCGCGCAGCAGCCGGGCTCCGGTGAGCGGGTCCACCGGGCCCGCCGTCGCGGCGAGTTCGGCCGCGTTGGGCTTGACCAGGGCGGGGCCGGCGGCCAGTCCGGCGAGCAGGGCGGGCCCCTCGGCGTCGAGGACGGCGGGCACCCGCGCCTCGGCGGCGAGGGCGACCAGCTGCCCGTAGGCGTCCGGCGGCACGCCGACGGGCAGCGAGCCGGACAGCACGACGGCCCGGGCGGTGCGCAGCAGCCGGCGGTAGCGGACGGTGAAGTCGGACCACTCCTCGGCGGTGACGGCGGGTCCGGGTTCCAGGTAGACGGTCGCGTCGCCGGTGGCGTCCTCGACCACGGCGACGGTGCGCCGGGTGGCGCCAGCGATCGGGAGGAGTTCGTCGCGCAGCGCGGCGGCCGCGAGGTCGGCCCGCAGGGCCTGCCCGGTGGCGCCGCCGACCAGGCCGGTGACCACGGTGTCGTGACCGAGCGCGGCGAGCACCCGGGCGACGTTGACGCCCTTGCCGCCGGCCCGTTCGGTGACGGTCCCGACCCGGTTGCTGCCGTGCCGGGCCACCCGGTCGAGACGGTAGGTGACGTCCACGGCGGTGTTGAGGGTGACGGTGAGGATCACGACGCGCCTCCCGGCGACGGGGCTCGGTGGGATGAGTCCCGGCCCGACAGGTCCCCGACCGGCAGGTCCCCGACCGGCAGGTCCCCGACCAGCAGGTCCCGGGCCAGCAGCGCCGCACCGAGACACCCCGCGCCGCGACCGTGTTCGGCGGCGACCAGCCGGGGCGGGGGGCGGAAGGCCAACCGCTCGGCGAGTGCCACGCGCAGCGGGGCGAGGAGGTCCGCCCCGGCCCGGGCGAGGCCGCCGCCGATCACGATCCGCTCCGGGTCGAGCAGGGCGACGGTGGCGGCCAGGCCGTCGGCGAGGGCCGCCACCGCCTCGGCCCAGACCTGGGCGGCGACGGGCTCGCCGGCGGTCGCCCGCCGGTGCACGTCCTCGGCGCCGAGGTCCGGGGTGCCGGTGAGCCGGGCGTGGCGGCGGGCGATCGCGGAGGCGGAGGCGATCGTCTCCAGGCAGCCCCGGCCGCCGCAGGCACAGCGCTCGCCGCCGGGCCGTACCAGCAGATGGCCGAGTTCGCCGGCGATCCCGCGCGCGCCGCTCTGCGTCCGGCCGCCGGTCACCACGGCGGCGGCGATGCCCGTGCCGACGGGGACGAAGACGAAGGACTCGCTGCCGCGCCCGGCCCCGAGGCGCGCCTCGGCGAGGCCGCCGGCCCGGACGTCGTGGCCGAACGCGACCGGGAGGCCGAGGTGTTCGGCCAGCCGGTGGCGGATCGGGATGTCGTGCCAGTCGAGGTTGACGGCCTTGACCACGGTGCCCGCGGTCTCGTCGACCAGGCCGGGCGCGACGACGCCGGCGGCCCTGGCCGGGGCTCCGGCCCGCCGGGCGAGCTCGGCGAGTTCGGCGGCGCAGCCGAGCACGGTGTCGACGACGGCGCCGCCGCCACGGGCGGGCCGGGTGGGCCAGCGTTCCCTGCGCAGGACCGTTCCGTCCTCCGCCACCACGGCGCCCTTGATCTCGGTGCCGCCGATGTCCAGGGCGACGACGTTCTCGGCGGCGACGTGGGCCATCGATCCCCCTGCTCGAATCTGCAATGAGTTGATTGAAGCTGAGCAAAAGATAGGACAGTCAATCAACTTTGAACAAGAGGGGCGGCGGCCACACCCCCGGTGACAGCCGACCGCGCCGTCCGGGACGACCACAGTCAGAAGGCGATGCGGACCTTGAGCGCCGTACGGTCGTCCATCGCGCGGTAGCCGTCGGGGACGCCGTCGAGGTCCACGGTGCGGTCGAAGACCGCGCCGGGGTCGATGGCGCCGGAGAGCACGTCGGGCAGCAGTTCGGGGATGTAGGCGCGGGCCGGGGCGACGCCGCCGGCCAGCGCGACGTTCCGGTCGAACATCTGCGAGATGTCCACACCGGCGGAGCCGCCGTGCGGCACGCCGACGTAGCCGACCGTGCCGCCGTCGCGGGTGATGGAGAGGGCGGTCCGCATCGATTCCTCGGTGCCGACGGCCTCCAGCACGGCGTGCGCACCGAGGCCACTCGTCAGTTCCCGGACCGCCTCGACCGCGGCCTCCCCGCGCTCGGCGACGACGTCGGTGGCGCCGAAGTCGCGGGCGATCGCGGTGCGCCGCTCGTGCCGGCCGAGCGCGATGATCCGCCCGGCGCCCAGCCGGTGGGCGGCGAGCACGCCGCACAGTCCGACCGCGCCGTCGCCGACCACGGCCACGGTGGCGCCGGGGCGGACCCGGGCGGAGACCGCGGCGTGGTGGCCGGTGCTCATCACGTCGGAGAGGGCGAGCAGGCCCGGCAGCAGCTTCTCCTCACCGGCGGCCTCCCGGGGCAGCCGGACCAGGGTGCCGTCGGCGAACGGCACCCGGACGGCCTCGCCCTGGCCGCCGTCGGAGCCGACCTGGCCCCAGAAGCCGCCCTCGGGGCAGGAGGTGTGCAGGCCCTCGCGGCAGAACTCGCAGGTGCCGTCCGACCAGACGAACGGGGCGAGCACGAAGTCGCCCGGCGTGAAGCCGGTCACCTCGGCGCCGACCGCCTCGACGACGCCGAGGAACTCGTGGCCGATCCGCTGCCCGGGGACCCGGGCGGCGACGCCCCGGTACGCCCACAGGTCGCTGCCGCAGATGCAGGCGTTGACCACCCGCACCACCGCGTCGGTGGGCCGCCTGACCACCGGGTCGGGCACCTCCTCGATCCGGATGTCGTTGGGGCCGTGGATCACGGTGGCACGCACGAAGACACTCCCGTACTGCTCGGGGACTGGGGTCGGGGCAGTCAGGTTCGCCGTCCGCACGCCCCCGCGTCCAGCTACATCTCCTACAGCAGGCCTTTAAGCTGGACTGATGCTCGATGTCCGACGGCTCGTCCTCCTGCGCGACCTG
Organism: Kitasatospora sp. NPDC040550; assembly: GCF_055594965.1. Classification (NCBI taxonomy): domain Bacteria; kingdom Bacillati; phylum Actinomycetota; class Actinomycetes; order Kitasatosporales; family Streptomycetaceae; genus Kitasatospora; species Kitasatospora sp. NPDC040550. The sequence goes on from NZ_JBVIWC010000001.1 coordinate 526,729, forward strand.
GAGGTGCACGGCACGGTGACCGCCGTGGCCGAACTCCACCGCGTCACGCCCTCCGCCGTCTCCCAGCAGCTGCGGCTGCTGGAGGAGGAGGCCGGCACCGCGCTGCTGGAGCGCACCGGACGCTCCGTCCGCCTCACCGCGGCCGGGCACCGGCTGGCCTCGGACACCGGGGCGGTGCTCGCGGCGCTCGAGGAGGCCCGGGAGCGGCTGCGCACCGGCGCCGGGGAGCCGACCGGTCCGCTGCGGCTCGCCTGCTTCCCGAGCGCCCTCGTCCCGGTCGCGGCGCCGCTCGGCGAGGCCCTGGAGCGCACCCACCGCGGCCTGGAGGTGCACATCACCGAGGCCGAACCCGAGGCCGCCGTACGGCTGTTGCTCCAGCGCCGGGCCGACGTCGCGCTCGTCTACCGCTACACCAACCTCGCCATGCCGCCGCTGCCCGGCATCGAGACCCGCACCCTGCGGACCGATCCGCTGGTCGCGGTGCTGCGGGCCGACCACCCGGCCGCCGCCCCGGCGACGACCACGGGCGGCGCGGGGGCACCGGTCGACCTGCGGGAGCTCGCGGACACCTCGTGGATCACCGCCCCGCCGCAGACCCCCTGCGGGGACGCCGTCCTCCAGGCCTGCCGCTCGGCCGGCTTCACCCCGCGGGTGCGGCACACCTGCACCGACTTCGCCGCCATGACCGCCCTCGCCGCCGGCGGCGGCCACACCGTGCTCATCCCCCGGCTCGCCACCGACCGCCTGCCGCCGACCCTGACCGTACGGCCGGTGTCGGACGCCACGCTCGCCCGCACGATCGAGACCGCGGTCCGCCAGGGCACGGCCCACCAGCCGACGATCGCGGCCTGCCTCGAAGCCGCCGACCGGCTGGGCTGACCGCCGCGCCGCGCCGCGGGGCCGAACGCGGCGCGGCGCCGACGGACGCCCCCACCGGGGTCAGCCCGCGAGCGGCGGGTTGAGGCGGGCGAAGGCCTCCTGCCGGCGGTACGGGAAGTACGGGTAGGGCGCGGTGCGGGCGCTGGCGGCGTCCAGGCGGGCGACCTGCTCCGGGGTCAGCGACCAGCCCACGGCGCCGAGGTTCTGCCGCAGCTGCTCCTCGTTGCGGGCGCCGATGATGACGGAGGAGACGGTCGGGCGGCGCAGCAGCCAGTTGATCGCCACCTGGGGGACGCTGCGACCGGTCTCGGCGGCGACCTCGTCCAGGGCGTCGACCACCCGGAACAGCAGCTCCTCCTCGACCGGCGGGCCGTAGTCGGCGGTGTCGTGCAGCCGGCTCCCGGCCGGGAGCGGCTCGCCGCGGCGGATCCGGCCGGTGAGGCGGCCCCAGCCGAGCGGGCTCCAGACCAGGGCGCCGACGCCCTCCTGTTCGGCGAGCGGCATCAGCTCCCACTCGTAGTCGCGGCCGACCAGGGAGTAGTAGACCTGGTGGGCGGCGTAGCGGGGGCGGCCGTGGCGCTCGGCCAGGTCGAGGGACTTCATCAGCTGCCAGCCGGAGAAGTTGGAGACGCCGGTGTAGCGGATCTTGCCCGCGCGGACCAGGTCCTCCAGGGTGGCCAGCACCTCCTCGATCGGGGTGGCGGCGTCGTAGGCGTGCAGGTGGAAGAGGTCGAGGTGGTCGGTGTCGAGGCGGCGCAGCGCGGCCTCGACGGAGCGGACCAGCCGGGCCCGGGAGGTGCCGGCGTCCTGGGGGCCGTCGCCGAGCGGCAGCCCGGCCTTGGTGGAGATCAGCACCCGGTCGCGGCGGCCGCGCAGGGCCTGGCCGAGCACCTCCTCGGCGGCGCCGTCGGAGTAGACGTCGGCGGTGTCGAAGAGGGTGACCCCGGCGTCGACGGCGATGTCGAGCAGGCGGCGGGCCTGCTGGACGTCGGTGCTGCCCCAGGCGCCGAACAGCGGGCCGCGGCCGCCGAAGGTGCCGGTGCCGAGGCTGAGGGCGGGGACCTTGAGGCCGGAGGCGCCGAGACGGCGGTACTCCATGCCGGTGGGGGTCGTGGTGGTTGTCATGACGGTTCTCCCCTCGGAGCCACTAATGGGACTCCCGTTCCGTTAGGATGTCTCGAAGCTAGCAGACTCCACCCAGCTAATGGAACAGGAATCCCGTTAATGGTCGACGAGCCCGCCGATCCCGCCACCCCCGGCACCGTCCGCCCCGGCGGCCGCACCGCCCGGGTCCGCACCGCCGTCCTGCGGGCCGCCAAGGACGCCCTGGTCGAGCACGGCTTCGCCGGCCTCGACCTCGGCGACCTCGCCCAGCGCGCCGAGGTCGGCCGCACCACCGTCTACCGGCGCTGGGGCAGCACCACCGCCCTGGTCGCCGACCTGCTCGCCGACATGGCCGAGCAGTCCCTGCCGCGCACCCGCAGCGGCTCGCTCACCGAGGACCTGCGGGCCAACGCCCGGCTGGTCCGGCGCACCCTGGCCGACCCCCGACAGGGCGCGCTGTTCCGCGCCGTCCTGGTCGCCGCCAACGGCGACCCGGGCACGGCGGAGGCACTGCGGCACTTCTACCGGCGCCGGGTCGAGGAGTGGGCGCCGTGCGTCACCGAGGCCGTCGAGCGCGGCGAACTCCCGCCCGACACCGACCCGTTCGAGGTGATCCGGGCCGTCTCGGCGCCGCTCTACTACCGGATGCTCACCACCGCCGAGCCGCTGGACGAGGCCGCCGCCGACCGCGCCGCGGCAGCCGCCGAGGCCGCCGCCCGGGCGGGGGCGTACCGGCGGGCCGCCGACTGAGGCGCGCCGCCGGGAGCCCCGACGCCTACGGTCCGTCACCTGATCGCCGCCCACCGGCTGCGGAGCGCGACCACCCTTCGTAGCGTCATGGCCATGACGATCACCTCACGCGCACGGGCCGCCTGCCTCGCCGTCCTGACCACCGCAACCCTGGCGGCGGGCGCCGGCCCCGCGTCGGCCGCCCCCGTGGGGGTGTCCGTCCCCTACTACGACCAGCAGCTCGGCAACGACTGCGAGGCGGCCGCACTGCGCATGGTCCTGGCCGCGCGGGGCGTGCGGTCCGACGACCAGCAGATCCTCGACAGGGTCGGCGTCGACCGGGACCACCCCGAGTTCGGCCACTCCGGCCCGCTGTCCGGCGACCCCTACGTGGCCTTCGTCGGCGACCCGGACGGCTCCGAGACGGGCGGCACCGGCTTCGGCGTCTACTCCCCGCCCGTCGCCGAGGCCGCCCGCTCGTACGGGCTCACCGTGCGCCAGGACGGCTCGGGCGTCTCCGTTCAGCAGCTCAAGGACCAGCTGGCCGCCGGCCACCCGGCGATCGTCTGGGTGGACTACCTCTGGCGGCACCTCCGGAGCACCACCTACACGGCCTACGACGGACGGAACGTCCTGTACGCGGGGCCCGCCGAACACACCGTCGTGGTCACCGGGTTCAGCGGCGGCACGGTGTCGCTCAACGACCCCGCCCGGGGCCGGACGACCGTCTCCGAGGACGACTTCGCCAACGGCTACGCCACCTACGGGCAGATGGCGGTGGTCATCGACTGACCGGCGCCCGCGCAGCCTGTGAGCGATGTATGAGTTTTTGGCAAGAACCCGCCCCCGAACCACCCCGGTGGCGCATTCCCCCAGGTCAACCCCCGATACTGACTCCCATGGCACGGCTACCCCTGATCGAGCACGACGACTCCGCACCCGAGGCCCCGGCGCTCGGCCCGCGCCCCGGCCCGCGCCGCGGCCTCGGCGGCGGCCACCGCTCCGGGCCGCAGTGACCGCCGCCGCCACCCCGGACCCCGCACCGGCCCCCGCTCCCCGACCGTCCGACGACCCGCCCCCGCGCCCGGGCCCGCACCCGCCGCGGCTGGTCCGGCTGCGCCGCGCCGTCGCCGGGCTGCGGCCGCGCCTGCTGGTCGCCTTCGTCGCCGTCGCCGCCCTGAGCGCGCTGGCCACCGCCACCCTCACCTACCGGGCCGCCACCACCTCCACCCTCGACCTGACCAAGGACACCGCCCTGGACGAGCTGCGCCGCCGCGTCGACGTGCTCGCCCCGGCCCTGCCCTTCCCGCCCACCCAGGGCGAACTCGACCGCCTGGCCGTCCAGTTGTCGGGCACCGGCGGCTTCCGCGACTGGCGGGTGCTGGCCTCCTACGGCACCGAGCACTCGGAGTGGACCCAGCCCGTGGCCGTCCCGTCGGCCCTCCAGCACACCGTCGACACCGGCCACGCCGCGTTCCAGCGCTTCGCCGCCGACGGCCACCCCTGGCTCGCCGTCGGCGTCCCCGTCAGCTACGCGAAGGGCGGGCCCGCCGGGGCGTCCGGGCTCACCGTCTACGCCCTGCTCCCCCTCGACCGCGAGCAGAGCGCCGCCTCCGCTCTGCTCGCCGGCGCCGCCGGGGCCGGGGCGTTCGCCGCCGTGCTGGCCGCCGGACTCGCCCTGCTGGCCGCCCGCCAGGTGCTGCGGCCGGTCCGGGCGCTCGGCGACGCCGCCCGGGCCCTCGCCCAGGGCAGGCTGGACACCCGGCTGACCGTCACCGGGCACGACGAACTCGCCCAGCTCTCGAAGACCTTCAACCACACCGCCCGCACCCTCCAGGGCACCATCGAGGAACTGCGCGCCGTCGAGTCCCAGGGCCGACGCTTCGCCGCCGACGTCTCGCACGAACTGCGCACCCCGCTGGCCGCGATGCTCGCCGTCACCGACATCCTCGACGAGGACGCCGAACAGCTCCCCGCCGACACCGCCACCGCGCTGCGCATGATCAGCAACGAGACCGTACGGCTGACCAGACTGGTCAACGACCTGATCGAGATCTCCCGGCTGGACGCCGGGGCCGCCCCGCTGCGCACCGAGACCGTCGACGCCGCCGTCGCCGTGCGCGAGACCCTCGACCTGCGCGGCTGGGGCGAACTGGTCGACCTCGACCTGCCCGCCGCCCTGCCCGTCCGACTCGACCCGCGCCGCTTCGACGTCGTCGTCGCCAACCTGGTCGGCAACGCCCTGCGACACGGCCGCCCGCCGGTGCGGCTCGCCCTGCGGGGCAACGAGGAGGAACTGGTGCTCACCGTCACCGACCACGGTCCGGGCATCCCGCCCGCCGAACTCCCGCACCTGTTCGACCGGTTCTACAAGGCCGACAAGTCCCGGGCCCGGTCCGAGGGCAGCGGCCTGGGCCTGGCCATCGCCCAGGAGAACGCCCGGCTGCACGGCGGCCTGATCGAGGCCGCCAACGTGCCGGACGGCGGAGCGGTGTTCACCCTCGTCCTGCCCCGCGGGCTGGACGGGGAGGAGCAGTGGTGACCGTCCGCCGACTCGTCCCGCTGGCCGCCGTCCTGCTGCTGACCGGCGGCTGCTCGATCTCCACCACCGGCTCGGTCCGCAGCGGCCAGCCGGCCACCGGCATCCAGCCCGGCACCCGGCTGTACTTCCTCGACCAGCACGGCATCCGGCCCGCCATCCGCCCGGCCACCCAGCGCGAGGACCTCCAGCAGACCCTGGACACCCTGCTGGCCGGTCCGGACCGGACGGAACAGCGCACCGGGCTGTACAGCGGTCTCCCCAAGGACGGCCGGGTCCAGGCCACCGCCACCCCGGGCGTGGTCACCCTGCGGCTCTCCTGGCCCGCCGCCTCGCTGTCCGCCCCCGCCATCCAGCAGCTCGTCTGCACCACCGAGGACGCCCCCACCACCGGACCGGTGCCGAAGGTCGCCATCGTCAGCAGCGACGCCCCCTCGGCCATCCAGCAGCAGTGCGACCTGCACCGCACCGGCTGAGCGAGGGGGCGTCGCCGCTGACGGTCGAGCGGGAGACGGCTCGGAGGGAAACGGCTCGGAGGGAAACGGCTTAGAAGAAGGAGTCGTCGTCCTCGTAGTAGTTGTTGACGACCACCTGCGGCTCGTCGTCGCTCAGTGCCTCGTTCAGCAGCATGCCGCCGACCAGGCCGGCCGCACCCGCGCCGATCATCGCGCCGGTGCCGAAGCGGCGGCCGCCCTGCTCCTGCTGCTGGGCGGGCACCTGCGGCTGCGCCTGCTGCGGGTACCCGGCCTGCGGGTAGCCGGCCAGCGGCGGGGTGTAGAACGGCGGGACGGTGGTCTGCACCCGCTGGGCGCAGGCCGCGCAGGTCTCGACCTGGCGCGGCACACCCCACTGCGGCTGCCACAGCACCACGGCCGAACCGGCGCCGTGGGTGGGGTCGAAGAAACACGTCACGGGTGAACTCCCTGTAGCTGGCTGGGTCTTCGGAACGGCGGGGACGACCGGCGGTGCCACGGGCGCGGCCGGCACGGGCGCGGGAACGGGGGCCGGGGCCGGGGCCGGGGCCGGGGCCGCCGGCGCGGGCTGGAGGACGTCCACCCCGAAGTCGGTCGCGATGCCCGCGAGCCCCGAGGCGTAGCCCTGCCCGACCGCGCGGAACTTCCAGTCCGCGCCGTTGCGGTAGAGCTCGCCGAACACCATGGCCGTCTCGCTGCCCGTCTCGGGCGTCACGTCGTACCGGGCCACCTCGGTGCCGCCGTCCGCGTCGACCACCCGCACGTACGCACGACGGACCTGACCGAAGCTCTGCCGCCGCTGCGCCGCGTCGTAGATCGCCACCGCGAAGACGACCTTCTCGACCTCCGCCGAGACGTCCCCGAGCCGGACCTCGATCCGCTCCGCGTCCTCGCCGCCCCCGCCCGGGCCCAGGTGGCGAACGGCGCCGTCCGGGCTCTGCAGGTTGTTGAAGAAGACGAAGTGCTGGTCCGTGAGGACCTTCCCGGACGGGCCGCACAGCAGCGCGCTGGCGTCCAGGTCGTACCCGGCTCCAACCGTCCACCCGAGGCACACCCGGACGGACCGCACGCCGGGCGCCTGCCGGTTCAGGGAGACGTTGCCACCCTTCGTCAGGGCCACACTCATGGGGTTTCCTCCACCACCGTCCGAATCACGCTGTTCGACCACGACAACGCTGTAGAGCTCACGCCGGTTCCCGCCCCTCCGGCCGGATGCGGACGGGGAGTTCCAGCAGGCCGCGGGCCCGCAGCGCGGGACGGTGGCGCAGCTCCTCGGCCGGGGCGTCCAGGGCGAGATCGGGGAAGCGGCGCAGCAGGGCGGTGATCGCGAGCGCCGTCTCCAGCCGGGCCAGCGGGGCGCCCAGGCAGTAGTGGATGCCGTGGCCGAGCGCGAGGTGGCCGTTCTCGCGGCGGCGCAGGTCGAGCCGGTCGGGGTCGGCGAACTGCTCGGGATCGCGGTTGGCGGAGGCCAGCGCGAGCAGCACCGTCTCCCCGGCGGGGATCGTGACCCCGCCGATGGTGACGTCCTCGCGCGGGAAGCGGCGGATGGCCAGCGGGGTCGGGCCGTCGAAGCGGGCGAACTCCTCGACGGCGCCCGCGATCAGCTCCGGCTCGGCGCGCAGGGCGGCGAACTGCTCGGGGTGGGTGAGCAGGGCGAGGACGGCGTTGGCGATCAGGTGGACGGTGTTCTCGTAGCCGGCGAAGAGGATCAGGAAGGCCAGCGAGGTCAGTTCGTCCTCGCTCAGGCGGTCCTGACCGTCCGCGCCCTGACCGTCCGCGCCATGGGCGTCCGCACCCGGGGCGTCCGCACCCGGTCCACCCTGCGCGTCCTCGTCGCGGACGGCGATCAGGTCGGAGAGCAGGTCGTCGGCCGGGGCGGTGCGCTTGCGCTCGATCAGGCCGGTGAAGAAGCCGAGCATCGCCTTGACGGCGGCGCGGGCCTGCTCGGGGTGGTCCGGGTCCGGGGTGATCAGGGTGTCGGTCCAGGCGCGGAAGTCCTGCCGGTCGTCCTCGGGGACACCGAGCAGGTCGCAGATGACGGTGATCGGCAGCGGGGCGGCGTAGGCCGCGAGCAGGTCGAACCGGCCGGACGGCCCAGCGGCCGCCTCGACGGCGTCGAGGAGCTGCTCGGCGACGCGCTCGACCGGGGCGTGCAGGGCGGCGATCCGGCGCGGGGTGAAGGCCTGCCCGACCAGGCGGCGGATCCGGGTGTGGTCCGGCGGGTCCATGTTGAGCAGGTTCGCGTCCAGCGCGGGCGGCAGCGCGAAGCCCCGGTAGTTGCCGGGGGCGGCGTGCGACCGGTCGAGGGCCAGGCGCGGGTCGGCCAGCGCCCGGCGGACGTCCGGGTAGCGGGTGACCAGCCAGACGGGCAGCCCGTCCGGGCCGGTGACCCGGTGCACGGGCGCCTCGCCGCGCAGCGCGGCGTAGGCGCCGTAGGGGTCGCTGATCAGGGACTTCACGGTCGGATCGAGGGGTGTCACCCGCTCAGCCTACGGGTACGGCGCAGGCACCCTGGCGGGGTGTCAGCCCGCCACCTAGTGTCAGTGGCCATGACAAGTATCCGCCGCGCCGCCGGCTCCGCCACCCGCGCCACCACCGGCCGCGCCGCCCGCCGCACCGCCGCCGTGATGGCCGCGCTCGCCGGCACCCTCGCCGCGCTGCTCGCCCCCGCCGCCGGGGCCCAGGCCGCACCGGCCGGCTGCCGGACCGTCACCACCGCCCCGCCGGACGCCGAACAGGCCCGACTGCAGGACGCCCGGACCACCGCCTTCACCGAACGCTCCGGCCTCGCCGACCTGCTCCACGACTTCCCCGCCGCCCTCTGCTCCGCCCGCACCGCCCACCACGCCCAGCGGGTCGTGGACACCTGGGGCCGCAAGCTCTGGCAGGCCGGCCTCGACCGCGCCCAGGGCCGCCGCCCCGGCGGCGAACTGCCCGCCCTCGACGACCGCCCGCTGTACTGGGCGCGACTCGCCATGACCGTCCAACTCGCTCAGTGGCGGCCCCGGTTCGAGGTCGACCAGGCCGAGCTGCGGGCCCGCTTCGAGGACGCCTCGCGCGGCCTCGACGACGGGTTCGCCGACGAACCCGACCCCGGCCTCCGACGGATCTTCCTCAGCGGCTTCGACCCGTACGGCCTGGACACCGAAACACGCCGCGCCAACCCCTCCGGCGCGGCCGTCCTGCAACTGGACGGGCAGCGGATCACCCTCGCCGACGGCAGCACCGCCGAGGTGCGGGCCGTCGTCCTGCCGGTGCGCTACCGCGACTTCGACCAGGGCATCGTGGAACGCGCCTTCGGCCCCCACCTGGAGCCCGGCGGCCCGCAGTCCGCCGACCTGATCACCAGCATCAGCCAGGGCTACCCGGGCACGTTCACCCTGGAGGCCTGGGCCGGCCGCGCCCGCTCCGCCGACCCGGCCACCGACAACGTCGCCGCACTCTCCGGCGGCACCCGCCGGCGCCCGGTGGACGCCCCGGGCCTCGGCGACGGCCCGCAGTTCATCCGCGCCACCCTGCCCACCGACGCCATGACGGCCGTCCAGCAGCCCTACCCCGTGCTGCTCAACACCCCCGTCACCGAGATCCCCGCGGGCGCCACCGACCCGGTCGACCGCCCCGACGGCCCGACCCCGGGCTCCCGCGCCGTCGCCGGGGGCGGCGGGGGCTACCTCTCCAACGAGGTCGCCTACCGCTCCAACCGCCTGCGCCTCGACCTCGACCCCGGGCTGCCCGGCGGCCACCTCCACACCCCGGTCCTCACCGGCCTGCCGGACCGGCAGGACCGCGTCACCTCACCGGAGTTCGAACGGAACGAGGCCGCCATCGCCGCCCAGGTGCGCGCGATCCTGAGCAGCGCGCGGCTCTGAGTCGATGCACCGCTGGGCCCGGGCCCGCTGCGCCCGCCCGGGCCGGTACGCCCGGGCCCGCTTCGTTCGCCCGGGCTCAGGCCGGGCGGGCGAAGCGGGTGCCGGCCGCCCGGGCGCGCGAGTCGGCGATCTCGGCGTAGGCGGCGTCCCGGCCCGCCCAGTGCGAGCCCTCGACCGACTTGCCGCGCTCCAGGTCCTTGTAGACCTGGAAGAAGTGGGTGATCTCCAGCAGGTCGAACTCGCGCAGGTCGCCGATGTCCCGCAGGTCGGCGTACCGGGGGTCGCGGGCCGGGACGCAGAGGACCTTCTGGTCGGGGCCGCGCTCGTCGCGCATCACCCACATCCCGACCGCCCGGCAGGTGAGCACACAGCCGGGGACGAGGGGTTCGCCGCCGAGGACGAGCGCGTCCAGCGGTTCCCCGTCGCCGCCGAGGGTGCGTTCGACGTATCCGTAGTCGGCGGGGTAGCGGGTGGCGGTGAAGAGGGTGCGGTCCAGCCGGATCCGGCCCGCGTCGAAGTCCATCACGTACTTGTTGCGCGACCCCTGCGGGATCTCGACCATCACCTCGAACTCCGCCTGCTCCACGGGTTCCACTCTCGCCTCCTCCACTGGTCCTGGGGAGATTGTCCGCTGTCAGGACGCCGTGAGCAGCTACCGAAACGACACCCGTCGTTCGGGCCCAGCCGATAGCATCCGCACCATGGGGAGCTGGCAGGTCACGGTCATGAACCACCGTCGCGAGCCCGGCGGTCGTCCGCAGGGGCGCCCGGCGGGGCCGCTGGCGCGGCGCGACGGCTGGGCGGTGCACGGCGGGGACGGCGAGCTCAGCTGGGTCGACCCCACCGGCGAGGTCCGCTGGCGCCGCCCCTGCCCGGGCCGGCCGAACGCGGCGCACCTCTCCGCCGACCGGGTGCTGGTCACCACCGACTCCTTCGACTACACCGCCTGGGGCCACCTCGGCCCGGCCCTGCTGCTGGACCTCGCCGACGGCACGCTGGTCGCCGAGCTGCGCGGGGAGCGCGGTGCGGCGCTCGGCGACGGGCGCTTCGTCCTGGGCCTGGAGGGCTACGGCACCTTCGACACCAGGGCCCACGACCGGGACGGCGCCGTGGTCGACTCCTGGCGCAGCTACGGCCACTACGTGGTCGGCACAGCCGGCACCGGCCTGCGGGTGGTGGAGACCGACCGCCGCCACCCCACCGGCAGCCGGGTGGTGCGACTGCTGCCCGGCGGGGTGGTCGAGCCCGGCCCCCTGCTGGGCGACGCACTGGCCCCCGAGCCGCTGGTGCTGCCCGACGGCACCCTGCTGGTGCTGGACGCGGGAGTGCTGCGCGCCGTCGGGCGGGAGCTGGACGACGCGGTGCTGGCCGAACTGCTCCCGCTCGACCCCGTCGACCGGCACCGCTTCACCGGTTCGCTGAACCGCAGCCCCGAGGGCCTGACCGCGACCCTGGTCGAGCGCCACCCGACCCGGATGGGCAGCTACAGCTCGCACATCTGGACCCTCGGCCTGCGGACCGGCTGATCCCTGCGAACCGGCCGACCCCTGCGGACTGGCTGATCAGAGCAACTTCCTTCGCACGAAAGGGAGTTGAGAAGTCGGGGCCGGCGGCAGCCACGGTGCGGCCGTCCTCCCCCGGCTCATCGGGCGGTCGCCTTCCAGGGGCCTTCCTCGGGGCGCGCCTCGGTGTCCGTGTCCGGCCAGGGCGGCATGGTGACGGCGGTGATGCGCAGCGGCCCGTCGGCGTCCTGATCGGCCCGGAACTGGAAGGCGGTGCCCAGCGGGATCGAGACGGCCTTCCCCGGGGCGAGCCGGTGGACCTCCTCCCGGCCGTCCTGGCGCCGCCACAGCTCGCCGCGGCCGGCGGTGACCTGCCACAGCTCCTGCACGGTGGCGTGCGAGACGGCGTGGGTAACCTGCCCCGGGGCGAGTTCGAAGACCGCGAGGCTGCCGAGCCCGTCCAGGACCAGCAGCGGGCGGACCACGGCGCCGTCGGGCGCGATCACCACCGGGGCGGTGCCGGGGTCGGCGCTCTCGAAGGGGTGGTGCTCAGGTGAGGAGCAGTGGTGCGGTGCGGGGTGGTGCACTGGCTGATCGGTCATCCGACGACCCGGCCTCTCGCGTGAGAAGGAGTTCCCGGGCTCGTCCCCCGCCGCCGACCAGACCATGCCCGCCGGACGGGCCACCATTCGCAGCGGTCCGTGTCCGACCCCGGGAGAACCCCGGGGGAACCGGGCTCCGCTACCCCGGGACTTCCCCGAACTCGCGCACCGCGTCGGCGACGATGGCCTCCAGCCGGGCGTGGTGGGCGCCGCGCCAATAGGCCTGGCCGCAGTCCGCGCACTGGGCGAAGGCGTCGTACGAACGCTCGGTGCCGTCGTGCAGCTGTTCGCGCACCGTGGTCTTGCTCACCGTGCGCAGCGTGCCGTTGCAGGTGGTGCACCGGCTCCAGGGAGCGAGCGGCGGAGCGAAGCGGGAGAGCACGTCGCGCAGTTGCTCGGCGGGGCGGTGGCTGTAGACGTACGCGCCGGCCCACAGTTCGCGGCGGCGCAGCAGGCCTCGGTCGCGCGAGAGCATGACGCGCTGTTCGGCGGCGGAGCGGGCGGCCAGCGCGGCATCGCCGATGTCGGGGTTCTCGTACGCGGCGTCGATGCCGAGCAGGCGCAGCCGGCGGGTGAGGGTCCCGAGGTGGACGTCCAGCAGGAAGCGCGGCGGGGCGGGCGAGGGCTGCGGCCGGGCGACGGCGGCGATGCTGACCTGCTCGGCGTCGGCCGGGACGTACGAGCCGGGCACCGGGCGGCCGTCCACCAGCAGGGCGCCGACCTCGGTGAGCGGCACGCCCAGGGACTCGACCAGGTGGCCGAGGCTGGAGGTGCCGTCGGTGCGCAGCGCGGTGCGGCCGGCCCGCCGGGGGGCGGAGACGAAGAGGTGCAGCTCGGGGGCGAAGTCGAGCCAGATCTGGGGTCTGTCCACGCGGCCAGCATGCCAGCGGTCGGCGGGCGGGGGCCAGCGGTTTCCGGGGCCCCGCGCGGGGCGCTGCGCGGCGGGCCCGCGGAGTAGGCTCGGCCGTATCCGGAACAGCGGCAGCGGCGGTTGGAGCGTGCGATGGCCGGGAACGAGCGGCGGGACGGCCGGCCGGTCCGGTCGGACGGCCTGGTGGAGGAAGCGCCGGACGGACTGCTGGAGGACGCGTCGGACGACCTGTTCGCCGACCGCTCCGAGCGACGGGCCCCCGGGGCGGGGCCCGCGGCGCCGTACGGCGGCGACGACGATCTCTACGGCGCCTCGGCGGCGGTGGCCCCGACGGCCGAGGAGGACGGCGCGGGGGCCGGGGGCAGGTAGGCGCGGTCGCGCGCCGCCCAGCGGGCCACCGGGCCCATCGCGTACCCGGCGGCGAGGAACACCCCGCCCAGCACCAGCCAGCCCGCGAGCCCGCCGTCCAGCAGCAGCGCGGTGAGCAGCAGCGGCCCCAGGGTGCGGGCGACGGCGACGCCGGTGCCGAAGAAGCCCTGGTACTGGCCGATCCGCTCCGGCGGTGCGAGGTCGAAGCCGAGCTGCCAGGAGCCGGCCGACTGCCGCATCTCGCCCACCACCTGCAGCACGGCCGCGACCACCAGCAGGGCGGCGAACGCCCACACCGGCACGGACAGCACGGACAGTCCGCAGACCGCGCAGGAGGCGAGCAGCAGCACCCCGGAGGAGCGCACGGCCCGGACGGCCGAGTCCAGTCCGCTGACGTCGCGGGCCGCCCGGACCTGGAAGGCCAGCACGGCCAGGGTGTTGAGCACGAACAGCGCCGAGCCGAGCCAGCCGAGGCCGGGGGCGCGCTGGGCGATCCACAGCGGCAGGATCAGGCTGAGCATCGGCATCCGCAGCAGCAGCACGGTGTTGACCAGGGTGACGGCGGCGTAGCGGCGGTCCCGCAGTACGGCCAGTCGTGGTCCGGCGGCCGGGTCGGCCGGTGCGGGCGGGGCCTCGGGCAGCCGGCGCAGCACCAGCGCACCGGCCAGGAAGCCGAGGGCGGTGACGGTGAAGGCGCCGAAGTAGGCCCCGCGGGTGCCGACGGTGAGCGCGATGCCGCCGATGGCGGCGCCAACGGCCAGTCCCCCGTTGAGGGTTGACTGGAGGTGGGCGAGCAGTCCGGTGCGTTCGGCGGTCGGCACCAGGCCCGCGACCAGGGCCTGCCGGGCGGCGGTGAGGCCGGACTGCGCGGTGGCGTAGAGGCAGACGGCGAGCAGGAACAGCGGGTAGGAGCGGACCACCAGGAGGACGGCGACCGCACCGGCCGTGGCGAGTGCGAGGGCCACGGCGGTGCGGCGCGGGCCGCGGCGGTCGGCGAGGGCGCCGAGCGGTACGCCCGCCAGCGAGCCGAGCGCCCAGGCGACGGCGAGGCCGAAGCCGAGGGCGGTCGGCGACATCCCGATGACCCGGGTGAAGTAGAGCGCGGAGCAGGTGTAGTAGGCGCCGTCGCCCACCGCGCTCGCCAACTGGGCTGCGGCGAGCGTGCGTTGGGGGCCGGCGGGGGGCAGCAGGGCGAGCCGGGCGGCGCTCTGGTTCGGCACTTCTCTCCTGTCGGATCCAGGCGGGCGGTCGATCGGGCGGCCGATCGGGCGGCCGGTCGGTTGGCCGGTCGGGCGACCGCGCAGGCGGTCGACCCGGCGGACGGGCGGCGCGCGGGCCGGACGTTCGCTACCGCCCGGGACGCTCCGCGGTGGGACGGGGTCCAGCCTAGGGAAGAAGTGGACCGGCCGACAGGTCCATTGATCTTGAATTTTCCCGGTCCACTTCCGGGGCCCCGCCGCACCGTCGGACGAGCCGTGAACTCCCGTACGACAGCGCCCCGTTGATCGTCCGGCAGCACCTCGTGCGGCCCGCCGGCGCCCGGCCCGCCCGGCCGAAGCCCCCTCCGTACCCGCTCCGACTCCCCCGGCCGAAGCGGACCGGACACCTCCACCACCCGGCCGGAGGGCCAAGATTGACCGTGTTGACCCGTCAGTAACGCCCTCCTATGCTCAACGGCGTCCGCGATCCGGCACCGGGGCCGGGGCCGTCCGTGCCCGCCCGATCCGGCGCCGTCTCCGGCTCGAAGGGCCCCTCCCATCAGTACCTCCATCGCCCCCTCGGGCGTCGCCGACCGCGAGGACCCCACCGGCCCCGCGGACCCCGTACGGCCCGTCGAGCCCGCCGAGCCCGGGGACCACGCCGAGCCCGGGGACCACGCCGAGCCCGGTGGGCCCACCGGCCGCCGCCGCTTCCTCACCTACCTGCTGGCCGCCCCCACCCTCACCGTCGCCGCCCGGCTCGGCCTCGACGCCGCCGCGCCCGCCGCCGCCCGGGCCGCCGAACGCACCGCCGCGGCCACCCGCGACGCCTCCGCGCCCCCGCAACTGCTCGGCCTGCCCGGCATCCCCGACGTCCTCGACCTCGGCGACGCGATGATCCTCGCCGGCCTGCCGACCTCCCACCTGCTGGTGCTCGAAATCACCCCCGCCGGGCGTGCCGCGCTGTACCTGCCCCGACTGGAGGTCGGCCAGGGCCTCACCACCGCGATCGCCATGCTGGTCGCCGAGGAACTCGACGCCGACCTCACCGACGTGGACGTGCCGCTCTCCGACGGCCGCCCCGAACTGCTCTTCAACCAGCTCACCGGCGGCTCCAACTCGGTGCGCTCGCTGTACGACCCGGTGCGCGCCGCGGCCGCCGCCGCCCGCGCCCGGCTGGTCACCGCCGCCGCGAACCGCTGGAACGTTCCCGCGACCACCCTGCGCACCGCCGGCTCCGCGGTCCTCGCCCCCGACGGCCGGCGCCTGCGCTTCGCCGAACTCGCCGCCGACGCCGCCACCGTGGCCGTACCCGCCGTCCCCGCCACCCCCAAGCCGGCCGACCAGCGCCGCCTGGTCGGCCGGCCCACCGGCCGCATCGACGCCCGCGACATCGTCACCGGCCGCGCCCAGTACGCCGGGGACCTCCAGATCCCGGGCGCCGCGCCCACCGTGGTCGCCCGCCCGACCACCGTCAACGGCACCCTCAAGTCCCTCGACGCCTCGGTCGCCCGCGCCATGCCCGGGGTCCTCGCCGTGGTGCAGATCCCCACCGGCGTCGCCGTCCTCGCCGAGACCTTCGACCAGGCCCTCAAGGCCCGCGACGCGCTGCGCACCACCTGGAACCCCGGCCCGGCCGCCGACCTCTCCACCGACGACGTCCGGGCCCGGCTGCGCGCCGCGCACGCGCCGTTCCTGCTGCCGCCGCTGCTCACCCCGTACCTGGACGGCGAGTTCGACTTCGCCTTCGTCAACCACGCCCCGATGGAGGTGCTCACCGCCGTCGCCGACGTCCGGCCCGGCCGCGCCGAACTCTGGTTCGCCGCCCAGAGCCCGATCATCGCCCAGCAGACCATCGCCGCCGAACTCGGCCTGCCGCAGAGCGCCGTCACCGTCCACGTCGTCCGCGGCGGCGGCTCCTTCGGCCGCCGGCTGTTCTTCGACGCCGCCCTGGAGGCCGCCCAGATCTCCAAGGCCGCCGGCCGCCCGGTCAAACTGATGTGGACCCGCAACGACGACATGCGGCACGGCCGGATGCGCCCCGCCAGCCACCACCGCATCCGCGCCACCTACGGCCTCGGCCAGGTGCTCACCTGGGAACACCGCGCCGCCACCGTGCGCACCGACCTCTCACACGGCCTCGGCGAGGCCCTCACCGGCGCCGGGTTCAACCTCTCCGTCGCCGGGATCAGCCTCGCCCAGGCCTTCTTCCTGCTCACCGAGAAGAACCCGTACAACGTCGGCATCCCCACCCAGCTGCTGGCCGAACTCCCGCTGCCGCTGCACACCGGCAGCTGGCGCTCCGTCTACTCCGGCATGGTCCGGGTCGCCGACGAGATCATGATGGACGAACTCGCCCGCCGGATGGGCCAGGACGAGGTCGCCTTCCGCCGTGCCCGGGTGCGCGACGCCGCCGGCCGGGCCCTGCTGGACACCGTCGCCAAGGCCGGCTCCTGGGGCCGCCCGATGCCCGACGGCCAGGCCCAGGGCGTCGGCTACCACGACGAGAACGGCGGCCGGGCCGCCTACCTGGTCGAACTCGACGCCACCGACCGCGCCAACCCCCGGGTCACCAAGGCCGTCATCGCCGCCGACGTCGGCCAGGTCATCAACCCCCGCGGCCTGGAAGCCCAGTTGACCGGCGCACTGATGGACGGCATCTCGGTCATCCTCCAGGCCGGCAACCACCTCGACAACGGCGCCTTCCGGGAAGGCAGTTACGCCGACTTCCACTACGCCCGGCAGCGCAACGCCCCGCCGACGGTCGAGATCCACCTGATGCCGCCCAGCGGATCCCCGGGCGGGGCGGGCGAGTTGGGCGTCCCCGCCGCCTCCGCCGCCGTCGCCAACGCCTACGCCCGCGCCACCGGCACCAGCCCCCGCTCATTCCCGATCAACTTCTGAGGACCTCGACTCCCCATGCCCACCCACACCTTCGTCCTCAACGGGCAGCCCGTCAGCGTCGACGCCCCAGACGACATGCCGCTGCTCTGGGTCCTGCGCGACAAGCTCGGCGTCACCGGCCCCAAGTACGGCTGCGGCGTGGGCGTCTGCCGCGCCTGCACCAGCCACCTGGACGGCCAGGAGTTCCAGCCCTGCACCCGCTCGGTCAAGGACTGCGAGGGCCGCACCGTCACCACCATCGAGGGCCTGGCCGACGGCGACACCCTCCACCCCGTCCAGGAGGCGTGGATCGACTGCGACGTCGCCCAGTGCGGCTTCTGCCAGCCCGGCCAGATCATGACCGCCGTCGCCCTGCTGCGCCGCACCCCCAACCCGACGGACGCCGACATCGACCAGATCCAGAACATCTGCCGCTGCGGCAGCTACCCCCGCATCCGCGAGGCCATCAAACGCGCCGCCACCACCGGCCAGGCCCACTGACCCCCTGACCCACTGCCGGCAGGCCGCCGCGGTGGACCCTAGGCGCCGGTGCCCGCCGCGGGGTCGCGGCCGAAGAAGGCGGCGAGCCGGTCGTACGCCGGGGCGTCCGGTGGGGAGGGGACTTCGGGGGCGAAGGCGTGGTGGTCCGCCTCGTCGCCGCGGTACTCGGGTTTGAGCGCACCGTGCGCCCAGTCGAGTGCCGCCTGTGCGACCTCGTGGTCCAGGCCCTCGGTGGACTGGCCGGTGGCGCGGGCCAGGTCCCAGGCGTGGACAGCGAGTTCGGTGGTCTGCTGGTCGACCGGGAAGCGGGCCGGGAGGGTGGCGCCGCCGGGGAGCTCGACCGTGCCGGTGAGGTTCCCGGCGGCGCGCCAGGCCTCGACCAGCCGCTCGGCCCCGGCCTCGAAGGCGTGCAGCCAGTCCTCCTCGACCCGGTCGAAGGGACGGCTCCAGTCCGGCTGCCCGCCTTCGGCCCGGAGGGTGAACTGCCGCAGGTCGTGCAGGAGGTGGCTGATCAGGTCGCCGACGTCCCAGGAGCGGCAGGGGGTCGGGTGGCCGGCCAGTTCGACGCCGGTGCCGTCGATCAGCCCGGCGGTCTGGGCGAGGGCCCGGGCGAGCAGCTCGATCGGGTCCACCGGGTCGGCCGGGTCGTCCGCCGCGGTCATGGCTCACCTCTCGGTCGGGGGCGCACGGGTCGTGCCGGGCGATCGTAAGCGCGGTCGCCGACGACCGCCCGGCACGACACCGCCACCCCCGCCGAACGGGAGGTCAGGCGGCACCGAACGGGAGGTCAGGCGGCGAAACCACCGTCCACCGACAGTTCCGCGCCGGTGACGTAGCGGCCGTCCTCGCCCGCCAGGTAGGAGACGGCGCCCGCGACCTCCGCCACCGTGCCGTAGCGGCCGAAGGCGACGAAGCCGCGCTGGAAGTCGGCGGACTCGCCGTCGGCCGGGTTCATGTCGGTGTCGATCGGGCCCGGGTGGACCAGGTTGACGGTGATCCCGCGCGGGCCGAGCTCCCTGGCCAGCGCCTTGGTCAGGCCGATCAGCGCGGTCTTGCTGGTCGCGTAGAGCGCGGCGCCGGGGAAGGCCACGCGCTGGGCGATGCAACTGCCGATGCCGACGATCCGCCCGCCCTCGGTCAGGTGCGGGACGGCCGCCCGGGCGTACAGGTACGGCGCTCGGACGTTCACCGCCAGCACCCGGTCGACCTCCTCGACCGTGCTCGCCTCGATCGGCCCGCCGGCCCCGACGCCCGCGTTGTTGACCAGTACGTCCAGCCGCCCGAACCGCTCGACGACCGCCGCCACGGCCGCCTCCACCGCGGCCGGGTCGGAGCTGTCGGCGCGCACGGCCCAGCCCGTCCGCCCCATCGCGGTGATCTTGGCGACCACCTCCTCGGCCCGCTCGGCCGAGCCCTGGTAGGTCAGCGCCACGTGGGCGCCGTCCTCGGCCAGCCGCAGCGCGACCGCGGCCCCGATCCCCCGGCTGCCGCCGGTCACCAGGGCCACCTTGCCGTCGAGCGCCGCCGCACCGTTCATCGTCATGTCCTCGGATCTCCTTGTGCACCGTGTTCCGATCGCGTCCCGGCCGTGTGCCGGCCGGCGTTCCGCGCTCGGTGTGTGAGTCGATCCTGTTCCGGATCCCTTGACGTCTCCGGCGGTATTCGGACGTTGCGTTCAACGTTCAACTATGACTCCGCGCGCCCCGGGGGCACGACCGCCCGGTGGTAGTACGACCCGACCGCCGGCTGCCCGGTCCAGTTCGGCCCCGCCGACGGGTCGGCACCCGCGTACGCGAACGGCAGCGCGACCGGCCGTCCGCCGTCCAGGAGCAGCAGGTGACGGCGCGAGCGGTACTCGAACCCGGCCGCCCGCAGCGCGGCCAGCACCGCCCGGCCCGCACCGGAGCCGTCGGGGCGGCGTACCGACTCCGGGTCGAAGTGGGCGGCGAAGCGGCCGTCCGGGGCCAGCCAGGAGGAGGCCCGGGCGATCGCGCCGAGCTGATCGCCGAGGTAGTGCAGACCGTGCACACAGGTGATCAGCTGGTACGACCGCTCGGGCGCCCAGTCGGCGAGCGCCGCCGTCACCAGGCGCAGCCGTGCCCCGGTCGTCACGACGGGCGGCGGGACCAGCGGTCCGACCAGGTCCACCCCGGTCAGCTCGGCGCCGACGGGCAGCGCCCCGGCCGCCTCGGCCAGCGCCCGGCCCTCCCCGCTGCACAGGTCCAGCCAGCCGGGCGCGGCGCCGCCGTGCTCCCGGAGCCAGGCGGCGGGGTCGAAGCCCAGCTCGCGGGTGTAGCTGTTGACGCCGCGGAGCCCGCGCCCGCGGTTCATCGTGCTGTTCGCCACCACGGAGGAGGCGGTGAGCTCACTGTCATCGATCAGTCGCACCATCAGACGACCCTACCGACGCGGAAACCCGCTACGCCGAAGCGCCGACGCGTGGAGCCGCCGAACGCGCCGAGCGGCCACCCCGCGCAGGGGTGGCCGCCGGAGCGCGCCGGATCTCACCGAAGGGCGGTGGAGCGTCAGACGGTCAGCGTCTGCCCCGGGAAGATCAGGTCCGGGTCGGCGCCGATGGTGCGGGCGTTCCTGCCGTACAGGCCGTCGGTGTCGACGCCGAACTTGGCGGCGATGTCGCTGAGCGTGTCACCGCTGCGGACGGTGTACTCGCCACCGGCGGTGTTCTTCGCCGCCGCCGGAGCGGACTGCACCGGCTTGGCCGACGGACGGCCCTGCGGGGCCTGCGCGGCGTGCGGCTCCGCCTTCGGAGCGGCCGCCTTCGGAGCCGCCTGCTGGGCGGCCTTGGGGGCCGCCTTCGCGGACCGCTTGGCCGGCTTGGCCGGCTTGGCGGGTGCCGCGGGCCGGTCCGCGGCACCCGAGCCCGCCGAGGTGTCGACGGCGGCCGGCGCGCCGCCCCTGCTCAGGCCCGCCTTCTGGGAGCACACGGGCCAGGCGCCCGGCCCCTGCGAGGCGAGCACCTTCTCGGCGACGGCGATCTGCTGCGCCCTGGTCGCCTGGTTGGCCTGGGGCGCGTACGCGGTTCCGCCGTACGCGGCCCAGGTGGAGGGGGTGAACTGCAGTCCGCCGTTGAAGCCGTTGCCGGTGCTGATGCTCCAGTTCCCGCCGCTCTCGCACTGGGCGACGGCGTCCCAGGTGGAGGAGGGTGCGGCGGAGGCCGAGGTGGCCGTGACGAGGCCGGCCACCGGCAGGGCCGCGACGGCGGCGCCCGCGACGACCGCCATCCGCAGGCGGTTGCGCTTGCTGGTGGTGGTCTCGGTGGCAGCGGCGGTCTCGTGACGGGAAGTCATGAATGTCCTCTCGGCAAGCCCCGGGCGGGCAGGCGGAACCAGGCCCGGGACACGGGCCGGTCGGTTGCGCTCACCTCACTCGTCGGGCGGCCGGCCACGTGTCGGACGTGCCGTGCCGCCCCGGCCACCTCCACTCGCCGACGGCCTGGTCGAGCCGGTCTCGTCGGCGGGCACCGCCCTCGCGCCGGGGGTCAGTCGGCGGGCCGTGCGTCGGGGTGAACCCGGGTGGCGCTCCTTGCGCCGCCAAGAAAGCTAGGGGCACATCCGGGGCTCAGCAAGCAATTCTTGGTTCTCGCAGGTCAGTTGACTGTTACCGGCGGTATCGATCAAGAAACGGCGCCCGATTCGACCGGGTTTGACCGCATTTCAGAGAACGAACGATCAGTTTCCGTGCCCGTGCTCACATCTGTCCGTTCGTGGACTCCCGCACACCATCGACCGTCCGCAATCAGGACGTGACGGACCGTCACCAGGACATCCGGAGTTCCCGGTTCGGACCACCGGATGAGTGGCATCCATCACCGCCGACACCCTCCGCGACCGCGCGAACCCGCTCAGCTACGGCCGTCGAGCTCCGCGTCCCGCGCCAGCAGCGCCGCCTGGACCCGGTTCTCACAGCCCAACTTGGCCAGGATCCGGCTGACGTAGGTCTTCACCGTCGCCTCGCTCATGTGGATCCGGGCCCCCGCGTCCGCGTTCGACAGACCCTCCCCGAGCAGCGCCAGCACCTCCAGCTCACGCCCGGTGAGCACCTCCAGCCGGCGCCGCGCCTGCGCGCTGCGGGCGGCCACCGAGCCGCTGCGCCCGGCGGCCAGCGAGTCCACGATGTGCCGGGTGGCGGCCGGGGAGAGGAAGGCGTTCCCGCCGGCCGCGGCCCGGACGGCCTGGATCAGCTCGTTCGGCGCGGTGTCCTTGAGCAGGAACCCGGCGCCGCCCTCGGTCACGGCGCGCAGGACGTTCTCGCGCTCCCCGAAGGTGGTGAGGATGATCGCCCGTGCGCCGGGCGCGACCCTGCCGAGCTCCCCGAGCGCCGTCAGTCCGTCCATCACCGGCATCTGGATGTCCAGCAGGACGACGTCCACCCGGTGCGCCCGGGCCAGCTCCAGCGCCTGCCGGCCGTCGGCGGCCTCCGCGACCACCTCGATGTCCTCGGCCGACCCCAGGATCATCCTGATCCCGGCCCGGATGAGCGGCTCGTCGTCGGCGACGAGGACTCGGATCACGCTGGTCATTCCCCTCGAACGGTGGTGCGGCTGGAACTCCATCCTCACATCCCGGCCGCGCCGGCCTCCCGCCCGGGGCCCGGCGGAACGGCGCGGGCCCGGACACCCGGACGCCCGGACGGAGCGGCGCGGCCCCGACGCCCGGACGGCACGGCGGCGTCAGCCGGTCACGTACTCCACCTTCTCCACCAGCACCCCGCCCTTGAAGCAGAACCGCGCCACGTGGTTGTCCGACCAGGAGTCGCCCTGGCCGTCCTTCGCCAGCGAGTACCAGCGGCAGTGCGAGTCCTCCGGCCGGGGCGGCCCGGCGGACTGGAAGTCGGAGGTGAAGAAGTCGTTGCCGGGCGGGAGCTGCCGCAGCACCTCGCCCCGCGAGTCACCCACCCGGATCTGGTCGTAGACCGACTGCCGCACCGTCGAGTCGCTGGCGCCCCGGACGAAGGCCACCACTCCCCAGGCCACCAGGCCCGCCACGATCAGCGTCACCGCCCCCACCCCGGCCGCGCAGCCGAGCGCCGGGCGGCGCCGGCCGCCCTCCGCACCGTCCACCGGCGGCAGCCCGCCGACCGCCCAGTCCTCCTCGGCCGCCAGGGCGGCGGCACCCTCGGCCTCCGCCCCCGCGTACGGGAGGACGGCGGCCAGCCGGAAACCCTGCTCCGGCGTCGGACCGGCGTGCACCATGCCGCCGACCAACCGGGCGCGCTCCCGCAGGCCGGTCAGCCCCTGCCCGCCGCTCACCACCGGCCCCGCGCCGGCGCGCGCGCCCACCAGCTCCGGCGCGCGGGGGTTGGTGACCTCCACGACCAGGGCGTCCGGCTCGTACCGGAGCGCGACCGCGATCGGCGCGCCGGGGGCGTGCTTGTGCGCGTTGGTGAGCGCCTCCTGCACGATCCGGTACGCCGCGTGGTCGACCGCCGCCGCGAGCGGCCGCCGCTCGCCCTCGACGCAGAGCTCCACCACCGTCCCGGGCGCCCGGGAGGACTCCACCAGGCCCTCGATCCCGTCGACCCCGCCGCGCGCGGCCGCCGGCCCCGGGGCGCCGACGACCGCGGGCGGCAGCGCCGTCGACTCGTCGTGCAGCACCCCGACCACCTCGCGCAGCTCGCGCATGGCCGCGACGGCCGCCTGCCGCAGCACCCCGACCGCCTCCCGCTGCCGGTCGCTGAGGGTGCGGTCCACCTCCAGCGCGCCCGAGTGCACGGAGATCAGCGCCAGCTGGTGGCCCAGGCTGTCGTGCATGTCCTGGGCGATCCGGTGCCGCTCCCGCAGCCGGGCCTGGTGCACCACCATCGCCCGCTCGCGCACCAGCTGGTCGTTGCGCTCGCGCAGCGCGTCCAGCAGGGCGCGGCGCTGCGCCCGGTAGCGGCTGTAGAGGGCGGGCAGCGCGGCGAAGACCAGGAAGACTCCGAGCGACAACCCGATGATCAGCTTGGGCGAGTACGAGGCGCCGTCCTTGAGCATCCCGAACATGGAGAACATCAGGTAACTCAGCACGAAGGCGCCGACCAGCCGCCACACCCGGCCGATCCGCGCCCCGGCCACCCAGCCCGCGCACACCAGCAGCGGGAACGGCCCGAGCGACCAGCCCGCCAGCGTCCCGGTCAGCACCAGCACGGTCGCCGGGAACCCGCGCCGCAGCAGCCACAGCGCGGCGACGGCCAGCCCGAAGGGCACCGCCAGGTCGCTGGCGGCGACGACCTCCAGCAGGGCCGCCAGCACGCCCATCAGCAGGGCCGCCACGGCCTCGCCGACCACCCGCCGGGGGCGCCAGGGCCCCGGGAGCGCCGTCCGTACCGCTTGCGACCAGGCCCGTGCGATTGCTTCCACCCGTCGAGGCTAACCGGGTGGCCGCCCCGGCCGCGGTCACCCTTCGTCGCCGCCGGGGCCGACGAAAGTCGCCGTTCCGCCGTCGTCGACGCCGCCGCCCAGCCCGGCGTCCATACGGCCGCCCACCCCGGCGTCCACACCGCCGCCCGCCCCTTCGTCCGTCCCGAAGGCCGTGAGCAGCAGTGCCACGTCGTCCACCCGCCCGGTCGAGCCGACCTCGCGCAGCAGCCGCTCGGCCAGCTCTTCCAGCTCCTCCCCCGCCCGCCCGTGCGCCAGCGCCGCCCGCAGCCGGTCCACCCCCTGGTCGATCGCCAGCGCCGGGTCCTCCACCAGCCCGTCGGTGTAGAGGACGAGCAGCGACCCGGGCCGCAGCCGCAGCTCGCTGACCGGGTACGCCGCCCCGTCGTCGACGCCCAGCAGCGGCCCGCCCGGCACGTACAGCGCCTCGGCCCGTCCGTCCGGGTGGCGCAGCACCGGCGGCAGGTGGCCGGCCCGGCCGATCCGCACGGTGCCGTCGGCGGGGGTGAGGCGGACCAGGCAGCAGCTGGCGAGCAGCCCCGGGTCGAGGTCGAGCAGCAGCCGGTTGGTGCGGGCCAGCACCTGGCCGGGCGGCTCGCCGCCGCTGGCGAACGCCCGTACGGCGCTGCGCAGTTGGCCCATCGCGGCGGCCGCCCCGACGCTGTGGCCCTCGACGTCGCCGATCACCAGGGTGAGGTCGTCGCCGGTGACGATCGCGTCGTACCAGTCGCCGCCGATCTCCATGCCCTGGGTGCCGGGCAGGTAGCGGGCGGCGGTGCGGATGCCGGGCACCTGCGGGAGCCGGTGCGGCAGCAGGGCCTGTTGCAGGCCGCGGGCCAGCACGAACTCGGCGTCGTACAGCCGGGCCCGCTCCAGGGCCTGGGCGATGAAGCCGCCGAGTCCGGTGAGCAGTCCGCGCTCCTCGACGGTGAAGGGGTGCTCCCGGTCGAAGCCGAGGATGCAGCTGCCGACGGGGCGGCCGGAGGCGATCAGCGGCAGGAAGGCCCAGGCGCCCATCTCGTCCAGGGCGAGGCCCGGATAGGCGGCGGCGAGCTCGCGCACCGATTCGAAGAAGATCGGGGTGCCGGTGCTGAGCGCCTCCGCGCCGGGGACCCGGGCGTCCAGCGGGGTGCCCTCGAAGCCGTCCAGGAAGCCGTCGGGGTAGCCGCTCTGCGAGACCAGGTGCAGCCGCTGGTCGCGCACCCCGTAGATGGCGAGCTCCTGGCCGCCGAAGGCCGGCAGGATCTCCTCGGCCACCGCCCGGCAGACGTCCCGCACGGTGACGGCCTCGGTGAGCGCGCTGGCCAGCTGGAGCAGGTGGTGGGTGCCGCCGACGCCGCCCGGGCCCGCCCCGGCCGCGGGCGGCAGCAGGGCGGTCGGCGGCTCGGCCGCGCCCGGCGGGGCCGCGGCGGCGACCACCCGGGCGGTGACGCCGTGCGGGTCGGGGTAGAGCGAGAAGGCGAGCCAGCCGTCCGGCGGCCGGGCGGCCAGGAAGGCGGTGGGCTGCTGGGAGAGCAGGGCGGCGCGGTAGCGGTTCTCGTAGAAGGGGTCGGCGAGCCAGGGCAGCACCTCCCAGGGGTGGTGGCCGACCAGCTTCTCGGCGCCGGCCCCGAGCAGCGGCTCGGCGGCCCGGTTGACGTAGCTGATCAGGCCGTCCGGGTCGAGCGAGAGCAGGCCCTCGTGCAGCCGCTCGACGGCGGCCGCGGCCGCGGTCAGGGTGCGGACGTCCAGGACGGCGCCGACCAGGTGGGTCCCGCCGTCGGTGATCGCCCCCGGCACCCGGGCCCACAGCTCCACCGGGTACGGGCGGCCGGCCGGTCCCAGCACCCGCACCCGGGCTGCCAGCACCTCGCCGTGCTCCAGGGCGGTGCGGGCGGCGGCCCGGAACTCGGGCACGTCGCCGGGGGCGATCCGGCCGGTCAGGCAGCGCACCGTGCCGTCGAACTCGCCGGGCCCGAAGCCGAAGATCTCCCGGAACCGCACGTCCGCCGCGAGCGCGCCACTGGCCACGTCCCAGTCGAACAGCCCGACCCGGGTGGTCGGCACCGACGGCGGCGACAGCTCCACCACGGCACCGTCCCCGGCCGGCTCCACCGGCTGCCCGGCCGCCGCCACCTTGGCCAGCCCCGCGCCCAGCCGGGAGGCGACCGCCTCCGGCCGCCCGCCCTCCCCGGCCGGCACCCCGTCGTCCGAGGCCGGCCACAGCACGCTGAGCACCCCGAACCGCTCCCCGCCGTGCCCCACCGGCACGCAGGCCGAGACGAAGTCGTACGGCAGTCCGACGGCCAGCTGCGGGAAGCGCCGCACGGTGTCCTCGGAGTCGGACAGCGTGACGGTCCGCCCCGTCCGGAAGCAGACCGCGACCGGCAGCGGACCGGCGGCCGCGATCCGGCGGAACGGACTCATGATCGACAGCGGCACCCCGGCGAGGGTCCGCAGCACCAGGGACCGCCCGTCCCGGGCGCGCAGGTGCACCATCGCCCCGTACGCCCCGGTCGACGCCAACACCTCCCGGACGGCCTCCGCCAACAGCGCGTCCCGCGCGTGCGCCGCCTCCGGGCCCGCCGCACGGACCGGTTCGGCGTCCCCGCCGGTCGGCCGCGGATCGCGCATGCTCCCTTGCTACGTCCGGCCCGGAACCGTGTCAAGGCGAGCCCCGCCCGCCCCGGGCGGCCCACCGGCCCCACCCGCACCGGCGCGGACGCCCTCACCCGGCCGAGCGAACTATCCGCCGGGCGGGTGACGGGCTCGCGGCAGCTCGGTGAGGTCGGCCTCCACCGGGTACGGCACCGCCGCCTTCACCGGTCCGGTGAACACCTCACCGGCCCGGTACACCCGGCTCGCCTCGTCCAGCACACAGGTGTGCACGGCCGGCACCCGGCCCGCCGCCTGCTCGACCCGCCAGGGGAGCGTCGCGCGCCCGGCGGGAATTGCCGGACACGTCCTGGTGCCCCTCCCGTCGCCGCCTGGGATGGTTCGGGGACTGTTCGATATCCTCCCCGGCGGGTGGTGGCACGGTGGCCGCCGGGGTGGGAGTGAGGACCGGATGAAGTCGCCCGAGGGGCCCGTGCAGGACGCCGCCTGGCAGTGGGACGGGGAGGCGGACGCTGCGGACGCGGTGCCCGGGGACGTCCTCGGCGGTGGGGGCCCGGACGGTGACGGCCCCCGGCTGAGCCGGCGCGGGCTGCTGATCGGGGCCGGGGTACTGGCGGCCGGCGGGGCGGCGTGGGCGCTGGGCCGGGTGGAGGGCGACGGGCCGGCGCCGTCGCCGTCGCCGAGCGGGCCGCAGCCGACCGCGCTGTCCGGGCCGACGCCGCTGTGGACGTACCGGGGCCCGCAGGCGATGACCCCGGAGCGGCTGCTCGCCGCGCCCCAGGGACCGGCGTTCCTCTCGAAGGCGGGGTGGCAGGCCCTCGACCCGGGCACCGGTCGTCCCGGACGGCTGCTGGTGTTCGACCCGCCGGCGCCCAAGGACTGGCCGAGCGACCGGGAACTGCCCGCCGGAAAGGTCGCGGTCTGGCGCGACCACCTGGTCACCGCCACCTCCCGGGGCCACCTGGACGCCCACCACCTCACCGACCCGGCCGCCGACTGGAGCCTGGCGCTGCCCGAGGAGCTGGACGGTGAGGTCCAGCTCACCTGCCTGAGCGCGGGCATCCTCTACGGCTGCCTGTTGAGCTGGCCGCGCTCGGACAGCTCGGCGCCGAGCAGCCGGATCTTCGCCGTGCGACTGGACCAGCGCTCCCTGCTCTGGTCCGTCGCGGTCGACCACCAGGAACGGCCCGCCGCCGCCACCGCCCCCTACGACAAGAACCTGCTGGCCTGCGTCCGGTCGACCGGCGAACGCATCGAGCTGGCGGTCCGGGACGCCACCACCGGCGAGGAGCTCTCGACCGCCGCCGTCACCCAGGACTTCGGCTGGTGCGTCGCCTCCGGGACGAGCTTCCTCGTCCCGGACAGCAACGGCGGGGTGTACCTGCTGGGCCCCGACGGCAAGCCGGTCTGGAACCACACCGCCGCCCGGGGGGAGTCCTGGCGGGCCCTGCCGCCCGTCCCGGACACCGTCCGGGTCTTCGTCCTGCGCAACGACGGCGTCGTCACCTGCCTGGAAACACGGACCGGCGCGGTGCTCTGGTCCGTCAAGCTGCCGTTCCTGCTGGACAACCGCAGCCGTCCGCTGGTCGTCGGCGGCACGCTGTACGTGCCCGGTCCGGCGGCGGGCGGGGTGGCGGCGATCCACACCGCGACCGGCACACCGGGGTGGACCTTCCACGACTCCGGCCCGGGCCGGGACGTCTGGAACCTCGCCGCCGACGGCTCCCGGCTCTACGCCGGCCACGACGACGTCCTGCATGCGCTGCCGCTGACCTGAAACGCTGAAACCGCTGACCTGAAACCGCTGACCTGAAACCGCTGAGCTGAAACCGCTGAGCTGAAACCGCTGGGCCGGGAGCGCCCCGGGCGGCAGGATGTCCTGGTGCAGGCACATCCGATCTCCCCCGACAAGCTGGCCGAGCTGCTGGCCGACCGGATCACCGAACTGCCCGGCGCCGGCGAGCGGTGGCTGCGGGTCGCCGTGGACGGCGCCGCGGCCGCCCGGCCCGAGCTGCTCGCCGACGCCCTGGTGGAGCCGCTGCGGCTGCGCGGCCGCCCGGCGCTGCGGGTGTCGGCGGCCGGCTTCCTGCGCCCGGCCTCGATCCGGCTGGAGTACGGCCACCGGGACACGGACGCCTTCCACGACCTCTGGCTGGACGACGGCGCCCTGCTGCGCGAGGTGCTGGACCCGCTGGAGCCGGGCGGCACCGGCCGGGTGCTGCCCTCGCTGCGCGACCCGGCCACCGACCGCTCGACCCGCGCCCCGTACGTCCAACTCCCGCCCGGCGGCGTGCTGTTGCTGGACGGCGCGCTGCTGCTCGGCCGCTGGCTGCCGTTCGAACTGAGCGTCCACCTGGCGCTCACCCCGGCCGCGCTGGCCCGCCGCACTCCGGCGGACCAGCAGTGGACGCTGCCCGCCTTCGCCCGCTACGAGGCGGAGACCGGGCCGGCCGAGGCCGCCGACCTCACCGTACGGGTGGACGACCCGCGGCACCCCGCCCTGGTCGAGCGGACCTAGCGGACCTGGCGGATCTAGCGGACGTGGCGGACGTGGCGGACGCTGCGGCCTCGGTGGCTCCGGCAGCCGGGGCGGACGTGGCAGCCGGGGCGGTCGGGGCCGGCCCGCGCTGGCAGTACGGGCACCAGAACACCGCCCGGTCCCGCGGGGCGTCGCCCTGGCGCCCGGTCAGCACGGGCGTGACGCAGCGCGGGCAGGGGCGGCCCGCCCGGCCGTAGACCCAGTGCCGGTAGCCGGGCCGGGTGTCGCCGGTGGTGATGTGGCCGGGGCGCAGCTTGTTGGCCTCCAGCATCTGCCGGGCCCGCTCCACCAGCCGGTCGGGGTGCGGCACCCGTCCGACCTCGGTCCACGGGGTGACCCCGGCGACGAAGCACAGTTCGTTGGCGTAGACGTTGCCGATCCCGGCCAGGTTGCGCTGGTCGAGCAGGGCCTCGACGAGCGGCCGGGCGGGGCGGGCGAGGAGTCGGCGGACGGCTTCGACCGGGTCCCAGTCGGGGCCGAGCAGGTCGGGGCCGAGGTGGCCGACGGCCCGCCCTTCGTCGCCGGTGCGCAGCAGTTCGACGACGGGCAGCCGGTAGCCGACGGCGGTGAGGTGCTCGGTGCCGAGGACGGCGCGGATCTGGAAGGCGGGGCCGCCGGTCCAGCGCTCGCCGGGGCGGTAGACCTCCCAGCGGCCGTCCATCCGCAGGTGGGTGTGCAGGGTGAGCCCGCCTTCGAGGCGGGTCAGCAGGTGCTTGCCGCGCGGGCGGACCTCCAGCACCCGGCGCCCGGCGAGCACGGCGGTGGCGTGCGCGGGCACCCGCAGCTCGGCGCTGGTCAGCTGCTGACCGGCGAGGGCCTCGTGCAGCCGGACCGCCACGCGGTAGATGGAGTCACCTTCTGGCATGTCTCCATTCTGGTCCGCGCGGCGGCCCGGTGCGGCACCGGCCCCTCGCCGCTACCCGGCCTCGACCTGGCCCTCCCGCACCACGACCACGGGGCAGGGCGCGTGCTCGGTGACGTGGCGGCTGACCGAACCGAGTAGCACGCCGGAGAAGCCGCCGAGACCGCGGCTGCCGACGACCAGCAGCGCGGCGCCCTTGGCGGCCTGCAGCAGGACGCCGGCCGCGTTGCCGGGCATCACGCTCTCGCTGATCGGCACCCCCGGGTCGGCGCCGACGGTCTTGGCGACGCTCTCGGCCAGGGTCGTCCCGGCCAGCTCCTCGGGGTTGAGGGACTCCCCGGTGGGGACGGCCGTGCCGCCCCAGCCGTAGAACGCGGGGTACTCCCAGGCGGTGACGGCGTTGACCGTCCCGCCGACGGCCTTGGCGTAGTCGACCGCCCAGCGCAGCGCCTGCTCCGAGGCGGGCGAGCCGTCGACACCGACGACGATCCGGGTGTTGGCACTCATGCGGTTGCTCCTTCGGTCACTCCTGCTCGGCACCGATCGTCCGAACATAGATCAAATCGGGCACACGCCCGGCAGCTGCCACGCCGCACCCGGCGTTCCGCATTCAATTCGGGTGCCGCCGAACGGCGCCGCCCGCGAGAATGCCCCCATGCCGAGCACACCGCGCCACCGCCGTGCCGGCGGCTTCGCCGAGGTCGTCGCCGAGGTCGCCGCCGCTCTGCCGCCCGCTGACGGCGGGGGCGCCGGCCCGTACCGCCTGACCCCCGTGGCGGCGGGCGGCTTCCAGGACGCCCACGGCTGCTACTGGCGGCTGGCCCGCGGCCCGCTGGACCGGCGGCTGGCCAAGCGGCTGGCGACCGGCGCCGACGAGATGACGCTGGGCGACTGGGACGGCTGGCACCAGGACTTCCCGGAGGCGCTGGTCCCGGTCCTGCTGACCCCCGAGGAGCGTCCGGCGGCCTGGCTCAGGGCGCTGGCCGAGGACCACCGCGCGTACGAGTTCCGCGCCGCCGACGGCCGGACGCTGCTCTACCTCGACGTCTCCTGCTGACCGGCCTCCTGCTGACCGGCCTCGCGGGGTCCGACCTCGCGGTGGCCCGGCCTGCGGTGGCCCGGCCTGCGGCGGCCCGGCCTACGGTCAACTGCGGTAGGCGTCCCAGGAGTTGGACATCCGCTGAACCTGACCCGGGGTGAACTGGGACATGCAGGTGTCGTAGCTGTAGTCCATGAAGTTGTGGATCGGGTCGAGCCCGCCGGCCGGGCAGGTGTGCCGACCCTCGGGACAGCCGTAGGCGGCGCTGCGCTCGGGCGGGGTGTCGTCCACGTAGTCGCCCGGGGTCAGGCAGCCGCCCTGGAAGGTGTGGAAGAGGCCGAGCCAGTGGCCGATCTCGTGGGTGGCGGTGTTGCCCTCGTTGTAGTGGGTGGCGGGGCCGCCGGGCAGCGAGTCGTCCAGGATCACCACGCCGTCGTCCGTCGGGGCCGAGCGGTAGGCGCTGGGGAAGGTCGACCAGCCGAGCAGGGACTGGCCGAGGTGGGCGGTGTACAGGTTGAGAGTGCCCTGGTCGCCCTTGCGCAGGGTGCTCTTCATCGACCGTTCGGCGGCGGAGCCGGGGGTCATGCCGGAGTACCAGCCGGCGTTGTCGGTCCAGTCGGTGCCGGCCAGGTCGAAGTGGAAGCGGGTGGGGGTGTTGCCCTCACCCTGGCCGCCGTAGGTGGCGTTGAGGTGGTCGATCTGGGCGGCCACCACGCTCCCGTCCAGCCGGCCGGCGTCCCCGGAGTGGATCACGTGCACGTACACCGGGACGGTGGTCGGGGCGGCGGCCAGCTGCACGTGGGCGGGGCCGAGCTCGGTGAGCCGGTGGTCCAGGTCCGCCTGCATCGCCCGGGCCTCACCGGCGCTCACGGCGTTCGGGTCCCGGCCCGCCTGACTGCCCGCCGGCTTCCGGGCGTCGGCACCGGCACCGGCACCGGCGTTGGCGTTGGCGGCGGTCTCGGCGGCGGTGCCGTCGCAGACGGCCGCCACCGTCCGGTGCGGGGCCGGGGCGGCGAACTGGCTCAGACCGGCCGCGGCGATCAGCGCGGCGGCGCAGGGGAACAAGCGGGGGGCACGCGAGCGCACCCGGACAGTACGGCGCATCAGCGCTCCTGACGGGGAGGTGACCAGGGAGGTGGCGGGGGGGAGGTGACCGGGCATCGACCGCGCCTCGGGCCCGCCCACCGGCGACCGGCGCCCGGCGCGGACCCGCCCGAGACTACGACGCCGAGAAGTCGATCTCCCGCACGGCGCGCGCGGCACCCCGGTCGAGTACCACGGCCGACGCACAGCCGACCGGCGGCCGCCCCGCCCCGAGCAGCAGCCCGCGAAGCCGGGCGGCCGCACCCCGGTGCCGGGCGAAGGCGTAGCGCGAGACCCACCGGCCGCGCCGCCGCTGACCCGCCCGGGCCTCCTGCGGGTCCACGTCGAGCAGCAGCAGGTGCACCCGGCGCCCCTGCCGGGCCGCGGCCCGGACCAGCCAGGACCGGACGAAGGGCAGCGTGCCGCAGTCGTGCACGGCCAGCGGCCCGCCGTCCAGCACCGCCCGGCGCAGCCGGCGGTAGTGCGCGAGCCGGGCCAGCGGCCGGTACAGCGCGTACGGGAGGCGGCCGGGCAGCCGCGACGCGTACTCCTCGCGGACCAGCTGGGAGTCGACCAGCGGGGCGCGGACGCTGCGGCGCATCAGGGTGCTCTTGCCGCTGCCGGGCAGCCCGGTGACGACCAGCAGGTCACCGACGGGGTAGCGCAGCGCGGCCGGGCCGGGGCCGCGCAGCTCGTACACCCCGGTGCGGACGATCCGATCCACGACCGGCCGATCGCCGCCGGCGCGGTCCTCGGCGACGTGGTCCTCGGCAGCACGATCCTCGGCAGCGCGGGGCGGCGGCACCCGTGGCACCGCCGCCCGCGGTATTCGTGTCCCCGTCACCGGCCCTCCGCCCGCCGCTTCCACCCGCGTTCCCTGCCACGAGCATGGCGCATGACCAAGAACGAGTAAAGACCCGTGGTCAGAGCGGGTGCGGAGGCTCGGTGGAGGCCGGGGGGCGGCTAGCCCAGCTGCGGGGCCACCTGTGCGGCGACCAGCTCCAGGTGGTCGAGGTCGCTCAGGTCGAGCACCTGGAGGTAGACCCGCTCACTGCCGACCGCCGCGTACCGGCCGAGCTTCTCCACCACCTCGCCCGGGGTGCCGGCCAGACCGTTCTCCTTGAGCTCGGCCACCTCGCGGCCGATCACGGCGGCCCGACGGGCCACCTCGGCGTCGTCCCGGCCGACGCAGAGCACCAGGGCGTTGGAGTACACCAGGTCGTCGGCCGAGCGCCCGGCCTGCTCGACGGCGGCCCGGACCCGGCCGAACTGGGCCGCGGTGTCGTCCAGCGAGGCGAACGGCAGGTTGAACTCGTCGGCGAACCGGGCGGCCAGCGCCGGGGTGCGCTTCGGGCCCGAACCGCCGACCAGCACCGGAATGCGCTCCTGGACGGGCTTGGGCAGCGCAGGCGAGTCGGTGAGGGTGTAGTACTCCCCCGCGAAGTCGAAGGTGTCGCCGAGCTTGGTCCGCCACAGCCCGGTGATGATCTCCAGCTGCTCCTCCAGCCGCCCGAACTTCTCCTTCGGGAACGGGATGCCGTACGCGCTGTGCTCGGCCCCGTACCAGCCGGCGCCCAGACCGAACTCGACCCGGCCGCCGCTCATCGCGTCGACCTGGGCGACCTGGATCGCGGTGACGCCCGGCAGCCGGAAGGTGGCGGCCGTCATCAGGGTGCCGAGCCGGATGGTGCTGGTGTCACGGGCCAGGCCGGCCAGCGTGATCCAGGCGTCGGTGGGGCCGGGCAGGCCGTCCACGTCGCCCATCTTGAGGTAGTGGTCGGAACGGAAGAAGGCGCTGAACACGCCGAGCTCCTCGGCGGTGCGGGCGACCTTGAGGAGGGTGTCGTAGCTCGCGCCCTGCTGGGGCTCGGTGAAGATGCGGAGGTCCATGCGGGCCATTCTGGTACGGACCACCCGTTCGGGAACGCAGGGAACCGGCCATGCCACGGAACGTTCCGAAGGTGGCCAAGGTCTCAGCACGGAACCGTCACGTCCCGGCTCGCCACCACAGCGGCTCGCCTACCGTGGACGGATGTTCGCGACCCCCGACGAGTCCTTCCGGCGCTCCCCCGACGAGCCGGCCGGCTGCCCGCTGCCCGGCATCGTGGCCGCTTTCACGCCCCGGCTGGCCGAGTTCGCCTTCGAGCCCGGTTTCGTCGCGGCCGTCGACCAGCACGCGGCGATGCTGCGCGAGCTGCTGTACGCGCAGGGACCGGAGCTCGCGCCCCGGCCGCTGGAGCGTGAGGAACTGTCGGACTACGCGCTCGGTTTCCTGGACGCGCTCACCGAGATCGGCTGGCGGGAGCCGGTCGGCTACGACTACGCCGTGACCAGGCTGACGGCGATCTGCTGGCTGGTGCGCAACCAGGGGCTGCTGGAGGTCTGATCCGAGGGGGCGGCGGGGCCGAGGAGCGGCGGGGCCGGGAGCGGTGGACCCGGTCGACCGATCCCGGGTCGTGGAATCGCGGGTCGTGGGTCGCGGGTCGTGGGTCGCGGGTCGTGGGTCGTGGGTCGCCCCGAGGAAATATGCAGACCGGTCCACTGATAGCGAGGCTCATAGGTAGACCGGTCCAGAGATCTCCCATCAGGCCAGGCAGGCCAGGCAGGCCGGGCGTACCTGGTGGACCAGGTACGCCCGGTAGACCGGTCTACCGATTCCCACCCGGGTCGATCCCCGGCGCCGGCGGGGTGCCCGGGCCGGTCTGGGTGGTCGGCCGGATCGGCTGGTTGGCCAGCGCGTCCGAGCGGCCGGCCTGGTAGGCGGTGCCGCGCAGCCGGGCGGTCTCCTGCTCCGCACTGTCCAGCCACCGCTCCCAGCGCTGCCGCATCGGCATGATCAGACCGCCGCCCACGCCGACCACCAGCACCCCGGCGACCGTGGCCAGCGCCGCGATCAGTACCGGCCCGGTGATCGCGGTCGCGATCCCGGCCTGGCCGAGGGCCGCGATCACCCCGAGCGCCACGATGAACGCCCAGGCCACGGTGGAGACGGTGCGCCCGTACGAGGCGCCGGACAGCGCGTTGCCGACGATGTCGCGCACGCCGTTGGCGATGGCCATCGCCACCACCACGATCGCGACCGCGACGATGCCCCTGGGCAGCCAGGCGACGATGCTGTGGATCATCACGCTGATCGGGTTCGGCCCGAAGACGCCGAAGGCCAGCTGGAGCGCCATCAGCAGGACCGCGTAGTAGACGATCTTGCAGATGATGCCGGTCATGTCGTACTTGGAGCCGCTCAGGTACCGGGCCATCCCGGCCCGCTCGGCGACCTTCTCGGAACCCACGCGGCGCAGCACGCGGTCCAGGATCCGGGCGATCGCCTTGGCCACGAACCAGCCGATGGCGAGGATCACCAGGAAGGCGATGAACTGCGGGACGACCTTGGCGATCTTGCCCCAGGCCTGGGTGAAACCCGACCCGAAGTCGACGGAGAGTGCGAGCTGCTGAGCCACGGAGTCCTCCACTCGATGACACGGCGCCACGAGCGGCGCAGGCGACCCCCCACCCTTCGTGGATAGCAGCACCCCGGCCCGGCCGCGCGCGCCGGAATGTCCGGGATGGTTCCGTCGGGTGAACGCTGCCGCCGTCCGCACGCGTACAGTGGCGGTCCGGGCCGACGGGGGCGGGGGCCACGGACTGCGGATCGACGGTGACGGGGCGGGACGGAGCTGGACTGTGCTGGACGGTGCGAAGGTGAGCGGTGGCGGCGCGGGCCCGGATGCCACCGCGGGCGAAGGTACGGGCGCGGACGCGGGTACGGCGCCGGGTTCCGGTGCGGCCGCGCACCGGGCGCTGCGCTGGCGGGTGCGGCCCCCGGCGGCCAGGGCCGCCGTCCTGGTCCTGCACGGCGGTGAGGAGCACAACCTCGCCCGGCCCCGCCGGCTCAACCTCCCGCTGCTGCGGATGCACGGCTTCCTGCGCGCCCTGACCCGGGAGACCGCGGGCCAGGAGGTCGCCGTCGCCACCGTCCGCTACCGCCACCGCGGCTGGAACGGTGCCCGCGCCGACGCCGCCCGGGACGCGTCCACCGCGCTCGACGAACTGACGGCCGCGCTCGGCCCGGTGCCCACCGTCCTGGTCGGCCACTCCATGGGCGGCCGCGCCGCGCTGCGGGTCGGCGGCCACCCGTCCGTCACCGGCCTGGTCGCCCTCGCCCCGTGGTGCCCGGCCTCCGACCCCTGCGAGCAGCTCGCCGACCGCGACGTCCTGCTGCTGCACGGCGACCGCGACACCGTCACCCTGCCCGCCGACACCCGCGCCTTCGCCGCCCGCAGCCGCGCGGCCGGCGCCCGCGTCTGCGGCTACACCGTCACCGGCAGCGGCCACGCCATGCTCCAGCGCATCCCCGACTGGCACCGCGCCACCACCCGCCTCACCACCGCCCTCCTCGGCCTCCACGCCCTCCCGGCCGAGACCGCCTCCGCCCTGGCCCTCCCGCCCACCTCCCCGGAGGCCCTCACCCTCCCGCTCCCCCGCCAGCCCCGGACCGTCACCCCCTGACGTCGCCACCCGGGACGGAGGCACCCCCGGCGGAGGCAACCCGGTGAAGGCACCCGCAGGGCCCTGCGGACCGATGCCCTCGGCTCCGCAGCGGGCGGGCTCAGGCGAGTGGGGTGCGATGGCCCGCGGCAGGCGGGCGGTCAGGCCGTCGGCAGGGGCTGCGGAGCCGCGGGGCCGGTGTAGCGGGCGGCCGGGCGGATGATCTTGGGGTCGGCGGCCTGCTCCAGGATGTTGGCACTCCAGCCGATCGCCCGGGCCGCGGCGAACGTGGGGGTGAACATCTCCCTCGGCAGACCGCAGAGGTGCATCACCACGCCGGCGTAGAACTCGACGTTGGTGTGCAGTTCGCGACCCGGCTTGAGCTCGGCCAGGATCGCCTCGACCCGGGCCTCCACCTGGACCGCGAGGTCGACGAGCTCACCGCCGAAGGATTCGGCGACGCCGCGCAGCATGCGGGACCGCGGGTCCTCGGTGCGGTAGACGGCGTGGCCGAAGCCCATGATCCGGTCGCCGGCCAGTACGTGCTCGCGGATCCAGCCGTCGATCCGGTCCGGGGTGCCGATCGCGTCCAGCGTGTCCAGGGCGCGGCTGGGCGCGCCGCCGTGCAGCGGCCCGGAGAGCGCGCCGAGCCCGCCGACCAGGCAGGCGACGAGGTCGGCCCCGGTGGAGGCGATCACCCGGGCGGTGAAGGTGGAGGCGTTGAAGCCGTGGTCCACCGTGGAGATCAGGTACTGCTCGATCGCCCGGGCCTCGGCGGGCCCGGGCTCCTCGCCGGTCAGCATGTAGAGGTAGTTGGCCGCGTAGCCGAGGTCGTCGCGCGGTTCCACCGGCTGCCGGCCCTGCTGGAGTCGGTGCAGCGCGGTCAGGACGGTGGGAACCAGCGCGGTGGCGAACAGCGCGTCCTCGATCCGCTGCTCGGGCGCGGTGTCGTAGAGGGGGCGGATGCCGCGGTCGGCGGCGGCGACGGAGAGCGCGGCGCCCAGGGTGGCGAGCGGGCCGCCGTGCGCGGTGCTCGCCGCCAGCGCGGGCAGGAGCGGACGCAGCGCGTCCGGCAGGCGGCGCAGTGGGGTGGTGCGGGCGAGGAAGGCGGCGCGGGCGGATGCGTCCGGCAGTTCGCCGAGGAGCATCAGGTGCCAGACGTCCTCCAGGGTGCGCTGTTCGGCGAGGTCGATCGCCGAGTACTGGCGGTAGCGGTAGAAGCCCTCCAGGCCGCGGACGTCGCCGAGTTCGGTCTCGGTGACCACGACGCCCTTGAGGCCGCGGGGGACCTCGATCTCGGTGGTGCTCGGCATGGCAGTGGCCCTTCTCGTGGATCTTCCCGGCTGCGTGCTTCCGGCGACGTTCTGTACTCTCCGATCATTGATCCATGTTGTCAATGTTGATTG
The DNA here is from genome assembly GCF_055594965.1 of Kitasatospora sp. NPDC040550. Lineage (NCBI taxonomy): Bacteria > Bacillati > Actinomycetota > Actinomycetes > Kitasatosporales > Streptomycetaceae > Kitasatospora > Kitasatospora sp. NPDC040550. The sequence continues at coordinate 564,631 of NZ_JBVIWC010000001.1, forward strand.
AAATCAATGTGTAATACTGTGGATCATCAAGGCGCGGAGGCGCCACAGGACGACGAGGGCGGACCATGGCCGAACGCTTGACCACCCAGCAGGTCGCCGAGCAGCTCGGCGTGAAGGTGGAGACGGTGTACGCCTACGCCAGCCGCGGGCAGCTCAGCAGCGAGCGGGCCCCGGGGGGCAAGGGCAGCACCTTCGACGCCCGCGAGGTCGCCGAGCTGGCCACCCGCGGCCGTCGCGCGCCGGTGCGACCGGCGGCGGGAGAGCCGTCGGGCGCCGAACCGGGGTGGGCGACCGAACCGGTCGGGGTCCGGACCGGGCTGACCCTGATCGAGAACGGCCGGCTCTACTACCGCGGCCGCGACGCCGTCGACCTGGCCGCCGGGCACGGCTTCGAGGCCGTGATCGGCTGGTTCTGGGGGCTGGACACCGAAACCCCGGTGGAGCTGCGGGTGCCGCCGGCCACCGCCGAGGCGCTGGCCCGTGCCGCCTCCACGCTGCCCGACGGGATCCGGCTGCCCGACCGGCTCCGGATCTCGGCCACCGTCGCCGCCGCGCTCGACCCGCTCCGCTTCGACCTGCGCGAACAGACCGTCCGGGCGGCCGGGGCGGCTCTGATCGCCGGGATGGTGGAGGCCCTGCCACGCACCGCGCCCGACCCGGGGCCCGGCGCCTCGCTGGCCGCGCGGCTGTGGAGCCGGCTGGCGACCGCCGCCCCCACGCCCGGGGAGCTGGCCTGCCTGGACCGGGCCCTCGTCCTGCTGATCGACCACGAACTGGCGGTCTCCACCGTGGCGGCGCGGGTGGCCGCCTCGGCGCGGGCGCATCCGTACGCGGTGGTCTCCGCCGGGCTGGGTGCCACCGACGGCCCGTTGCACGGCGCGGCCAGCCCGCTGGCGCACCGGATGCTCGCCGAGGTGCTGGCCGACGGCGCGGTGCCCGTGGTCTCCGACTACCTGCGCACCGGTCGACCGATCCCGGGGCTCGGCCACCGGCTCTACCCGGACGGCGACCCCCGGGCGGTCGCCCTGCTCGACGCGGTCCGCCGACTCGACGGCGGAGCGGAGGTGGTGGCGGCGGTCGCCGCGGTGGAGGCGGCCGCGGGCCCGGCCGGCCGGCCCGCTCAGCGGGCCAACATCGACCTGGCACTGGCCGCCATGGCGCTCACCGCCGGACTGCCCGCGGAGGCCGGCGAGGTGGTCTTCGCCGTGGCCCGCACCCCCGGCTGGCTGGCCCACGCGGTGGAGGAGTACCGCGAGGAGCCCCTGCGGATGCGGGCCCGGGCCACCTACACCGGGCCGCGCCCGCAGGGCGACGAGGCGGGCTCCGGGGCGGGCTCCGCGCCCAGTCGATGAAGTCCTCGCCACTGTCACGGGGTGCTGGCCGGCACTCACTCCCCACCGTGTTCGCCCAGCTCAGTGGCCTTCGGGGTGGCGAACCGGTTCCGGTGATCTCACGGGTTTCTCATCGCGGCGGGCCAGAATGAACGCCGCAGGAATGAACGCCGCGGCGTGGACGCCACCAGAATGAACCCCGCGGAGTGGGCGCCGCAGGAGCGGACGCCGCCGGGATGGACGCCGCCGGGATCGACGCCGTCCACCGCCGAGCCGAGGGAGCACCATGGACGACACCGCCGACCGCCCGGACTGGCGCGTCCTGGTCGTCGACGACGAACCGGACCTGGTCGAGGTGGTCTGCGGCGCCGTCCGCTACGAGGGCTGGCAGGCCCGCGGCGCGACCACCGGCCTGGAGGCCGTCCGGGAGGCGGCGCACTGGCGGCCCCACGCCGTGGTGCTCGACGTCATGCTGCCGGACCTCGACGGGCTGGAGGTGCTGCGCCGGATCCACGCCGAGCAGCCCGAGGTGCGGGTGCTCTTCCTCACCGCCCGGGACGCCGTCGAGGAGCGGATCGCGGGGATCGCGGCCGGCGGTGACGACTACGTCACCAAGCCGTTCAGCCTGGCCGAGGTGGTGGTCCGGCTGCGCGGGCTGTTGCGCCGGGCCGCACCGACGGACGGGCCGCGCCGCCCGCCCGCGCACGCCCTGGTGCTCGGCGACCTCGTCCTGGACGACCGGGCCCGCGAGGTGACCAGGGACGGCGAGACCATCGAGCTCAGCCCGACCGAGTACGCGCTGCTCGCCCACCTGATGCGCCACCCCCGACAGGTGCTCAGCAAGGCGCAGATCCTGGACGCGGTCTGGTCGTACGACTTCGGCGGGCAGGCGCACATCGTCGAGCTGTACATCAGCTACCTGCGCAAGAAGCTGGACGCGGGCCGCAGCCCGATGATCCACACCGTCCGGGGCGCGGGCTACCTGATCAAGGCAGCCCAGTGAAGCGGGCCGCCGCGCGGGTCATGGGGGCCCTGCGGAAGCTGCTGCCCCGCACCCTGCGCGCCCGCCTGATCGCCGGGCTGCTGGTGCTGCTGGTGGTCACCTGCGCCGCCGTCGGCTTCGCCACCGCCGCCGCCCTGCGGCACTTCCTGGTCGACCGGCTCGACCAGCAGCTCGCCGAGGCCGGCGGCCGCTACGCCGCCAGCCTGGAGCACACCGGCACCGGCGCCGGCACCGGCCCGGACACCCGGGCCCAGACCCCCGGCACCCTGGGCGTCCGGCTGCTCGGCGGCAAGGTCACCGCCGCCGGGGTGGTCGACGGGGACGCCGACGACGCCGACAACCCGGACGACGCGGACGACCGGGTCACCTTCACCCCCGACGAACAGCGCCGGCTGGCCGCCCTGCCGGCCGGCGGCCCCGCCCGCACCCTGGACCTCGGCGGCGCCCTGGGCCACTACCGGGTCCGGGCGGTGGCCGGGCACGACGGCGACGTGCTGGTCAGCGGGCTGCCGATGCGCCCGGCCGAGGACACCGTGACGCGGCTGGAGACCCTGGAACTGACCGTCTTCGCGATCGCCGTCGCCGCGGCCGGTGCCGCCGGGGCGGTCTGGGTCGGCTGGTCGCTGCGCCCGCTGCGCCGGGTGGTCGGCATGGCCGAGCGGGTGAGCGCGCTGCCGCTCGCGAGCGGCGAGGTGATGCTCGCCGAGCGGGTCCCGGACGACGACCCGCGCACCGAGGTCGGCCGGGTCGGCGCCGCGCTCAACCGGATGCTCGGCCACGTCGGCGATGCGCTGGCCCGCCGGCACGCGGTCGAGGAGCGGCTGCGCGGCTTCGCCGCCGACGCCAGCCACGAGCTGCGCACCCCGGTCGCCGCCGTCCGCGGCCACGCCGAACTCGCGCTGCGCCACCCGGGCCAGGTGCCCGGCGAGGTGCGGCACTCGCTGGAGCGGATCGACGCCGAGGCGCTGCGGATGGGCGCGATCGTCGAGGACCTGCTGCTGCTCGCCCGGCTGGACGCCGGCCGCCCGCTGGCCGGGGACGAGGTGGACCTCACCCGGATCGCGCTGAACGCCGTGGCCGACGCCCGGGCCGCCGGGCCCGACCACCGCTGGCGCCTGGTGCTGCCCGAGGAGCCGGTGCTGGTGCGCGGGGACGAGCACCGGCTGAGCCAGGTGGTGGCCAACCTGCTGGCCAACGCCCGCACCCACACCCCGGCCGGTACGGCGGTGGAGCTGCGCCTCGAACCCGGGGAGGAGCACGTCGAGTTGAGCGTCACCGACGACGGCCCGGGGATCCCGGCGGAGCTGCTGGAGCGGGTCTTCGAACGCTTCGTCCGGGGCGACCGGGCCCGCTCCCGGACCACCGGCTCGACCGGCCTGGGCCTGGCCATCGTCCGCGCCGTGGTCCAGGCCCACGGCGGCACGGTCGAGGCGGCCAGCCGGCCCGGCCGCACCGCCTTCACGGTGCGGCTGCGTCAGCCCGGACGGCCGCCTCGGGCGTGAGGTCCGTCGCGGGCGTGACGTCCGTCGCGGGCGGCACGGCCGTGCGGAAGCGCTGGCGGTAGTCGGTCGGCGTGGTGTCCAGTCGGCGGCGGAAGGCCCGCACCAGGGTGTCGGTGGTGCCGAACCCGCAGGCGGTGGCGATGCGTTCGAGGGTGTCGTCGCCCGACTCCAGCCGGTGGCGGGCGAGTTCGACCCGGGCCGACTCGATGTAGGCGCTCGGGGTGGTGCCCAGTTCGGTCTTGAAGATCCGGACCAACTGCCGTTCGCTGAGGTGCGCGTGGGCCGCGAGCTCGGGCACGGTGAGCCGGCCGGTCAGGTTGCGCAGGATGTGGTGGCGCAACTCCTCGATCCGCCGGGTGGTCGAGACCGGCTCCAGCGGGACGCTGAACTGGCTCTGGCCGCTGGGGCGTTTGAGGTACATCACCAGCTGGCGGGCGACCCGCAGGGCGAGTTCCTCGCCGAAGTCCTCGGCGACCAGGGCGAGCGAGAGGTCCAGGCAGGCGCTGATGCCCGCGCCCGTCCAGACCTCGCCCGCGCGGATGAAGATCGGGTCGGCGTCGACCTCGATCTGCGGGTACTCGGCAGCGAGTTGGCCGGCGGTCGACCAGTGGGTGGTGGCCCGCTTGCCGTCCAGCAGTCCGGCAGCGGCCAGCAGGTGCGCGCCGACGCACACCGAGGCGACCCGGCGCGAACGGGCCGCCAGCCGGCGCACCTGCCCGACCACCTCCGGGTCGGCCACCGCCCGGATCCGCCCGGCCCCGTCGACCTCCACCGACCCGGGCACCAGCAGGGTGTCGATGCCGCCCTCGGCGGCGGCCCGGTCGAAGGTCAGGTCGGGCAGGATCCGCACCCCGGCGGCGGTGGTGACCGGCTCGGCGGTGGCGGCGGCCAGCACCACCCGGTAGCCGACCGCGTCGCCGGTCTCCCGCCGGAGCAGCGCGAACACCTCGGGCGGTCCGGTGACGTCCAGCAGGTCGACGCCCTCGAACAGGACGATGACGACCAGCCGCTGCGCGCTCTCCACGGGCCCTCCCGCTCTCGCTCGTTGTCCGCCGACGCGGATGCGCCGACACCGGCACCAACACCGACACCGGCACCGGCACCGACACCGGCACCGATGTCGGATTCTGCATGTTAGACGGCATTGCCGCCGTGCCGGGCCCGCCCGTAGCGTTCCTGGGGCAGGCCGCACCCCGCGTGACCTGCCCCGATCCCCTCCAGCCCCGAAGGCGGAACAGCCATGCCCAGCACCACCCTGCGCACCCTCACCGGCCTCGACGACAAGCCCGCCCGGCTCGGCGCGAGCACCCTCGTCCTGGTCGACTACCAGAACACCTACACCCGCGGCGTGATGGAGCTGACCGGCTGGCGCGAGGCCCTCGACGCTGCCGCCGGCCTGCTCGCCCGGGCCCGGGCCGAGGGCGCCACCGTCATCCACGTCGTCAACGACGGCGGCGCCGGCACCCCGTACGACATCCGCGAGGAGATCGGGCAGATCCACCCGGCGGTGGCCCCGGCCGAGGGCGAGCGCGTGGTGGTCAAGCAGGCCCCGGACGCCTTCGTCGGCACCGAGCTGGGCGAACTGGTCGACGCGGCCGGCCACCAGGAGGTCGTGGTCGCCGGGTTCATGACCCACATGTGCGTCGCCTTCACCACCGCCGGCGCCTTCCTGCGCGGCAACCGCCCCACCGTGGTCGCCGACGCCTGCGCGACCCGCCCGCTGAACTCCGGCGCCGAGGAGCTCACCGCCGCCCAGGTCCACCGCGGCGCGCTCGCCACCGTCGGGGACCTGTACGGCGTGGTCGTCGAGTCGGCGGCCGAGCTGGGCTGAGCGCCCGCCGCCCGCCCGCCGGCCGTCCACCGCCCCGTCCGCCGGCCGCGCCGCTCCCGTCCACCGGCGCCCGCACCGGCGGGGCGCCCCGGTCCGTCACCCGGGGCACCCCGCCCGGGCGAGGCGACGACCGCCGCCCCGCCGGCCCTCCGAGCCTGCCGGGCCCGAGGGCCGCGGGGCAATCGATTCGGTCCTCGCCGAACGGTCTTGCGGACCGGCCGCCCACGGGGTGACGATCCTGTCCGTGCTGCGAATCTTCTTCGGTACGGACGACTTGGACCGCGTCCGGGTGGCGGAGCGTCCGGACATGTCGATGGAGCTGTCCCTCAGCGTCCACGGCCTGGTCAGCGGCCGCTGCGATCCACGCTTCCAGGTCTGGCGCAACCGGCTGCGGGCGTCCTGGAACCCGCGGACCGCGCTGCTCTTCGACCTCTACACCCCCTCGGCCATCCCGGAGTTCCTCACCGTGCGCCGCGACCCCGGCGCCACCGAGAACGCCACCGCCGAGGCGCCCGAGGAGCCGCTCCGCGACCACCTGCGATCGGTCGGCGGGACCCGCCAGCTGAGCGCCTTCGCGCGCGGCGTGGCGGCGGGCGACCGGCGGGCCCGGCGGCTGCTCGGCAACGTCACCGCCGACTACCAGACCCGCGCGATCGACCCGTACCGGCGGCAGATCGAGACCATCGTCACCACCGACCACGGCCGGCGCCGCCGGCTCGGCGAACCGGACCGGGTCCTCGCCTCGCTGCACCCGTCGGTCTCCTGGCGCCGCCCGGTGCTCAGCTTCCCGCTGGTGGGGGCCTGTCGGCACGACATCCGGCTGGACGGTCGCGGACTCCTGCTCCAGCCCTGCGTGTTCGGCCCCCGCCGCCCCGTCATCGCCCGCTTCGAGGACCCCCGGCAGCAGCCCGTCCTCCTCTACCCGGCGAGGATCAGCGGCCCCTTGCAGCCCGAGCCCGAACCCACCCCGAGCCGCAACCTCACCGCCCTGCTCGGCCAGACCCGCGCCGCCGCCCTGGAGGCCATCGCCGCCCACGGCCCGTGCTCCACCAAGGACCTGGCCGGGCTGCTGGACATCTCCACGGCCTCCGCCAGCGAACACGCCACCGTCCTCGCCGACTCCGGCCTCACCGCCAAGGACCGCGACGGCCGCACCGTCACCCACCGCCCCACCCCCCTCGGCCGCGCCCTCCTCGCCGGCCACCTCCCCACCCCGCCCCCCGACCCGGCGTAGGGCGGTCGCGGAGCGGCGAGGATCCGCAGGAGGCCCCGGGCCGACGGCGTCCGCCACCACCCGCGTCCCACCCGGGGCGATGACGGACGCCTGTCGGGCCCTGGGCGGCGTCAGACCAGCGCGGCCTCGATCAGGTCGGCGGCCCTCGACGCGCCGCCGCCCGCGCGGACCTCCGCGCTGAGTTCGGCCAGCCGGGCCGCCACCGCCGGGTCCGTGGTGAGCTCCAGGACGGCGGAGCGCAGCGCCTCGGCGGTGGCCTGCTCGGTGTCCAGGCGCCGGGCGACGCCGAGTTCGACCAGCCGGTCCGCGTTCTCGAACTGGTCGGCGGCCTGGGGCACCGCCACCATGGGCAGCCCGCAGTACAGGCCTTCGCTGCACCCGCCCATCCCGGCGTGGGTGATGAACGCGTCGGCCTGCTGCAGCACCGCGAACTGCGGCACCCAGGGGTGCACTTCGACGTTGGCCGGGATCGGCCCCAGCTCCGCCGGGTCGGTGGCCTTGCCGACCTGGAGCACGACGTGCCAGCCGGGAAGGTCCCCGAAGGCCTCCAGGCACGCCCGGTAGAAGGCCGGCTGATGGGTGAAGGCGGAGCCGAGCGAGACCAGCAGGACCTTCTGCGCTCCCTGCGGCCGGGTCCAACCACCCTGGTGCTCCCGGTTGTCCAGGCAGGGGCCGGCGAAGGAGAAGACCTCGGGGTCGACCTCGTCGAGCGCGCTCTGCAGGGCCCGGGGGATCAGCGCGACCCCGCGGTCGGGCCGCAGCATGTACGAGAACATGTCGCGGGGCGCCACCCCGTTCTCGGCCAGCCACTTGGCGAAGCGCTCCGGAACGCCCTCCGCCTCCAGGGCCGCCATCACCGTCCGGAACGGCTCCACCGTGGGGTCGGCCTGGGCGACCCGGGACGGCGAGACCAGCATCGACGGCACGCCCCAGCCGTCGGCCAGGACCCGCCCCGCGTACGCCATGAAGTCGTACAGCACCAGGTCCGGCCGGTCGTCGTGGAACGCCTCCCGCATCCGGGGCAGCATCGCCTGCGCCTCCCCGAAGACCATGCCGTGCACATTGGTCCCGGGCACGACCGCACGGCCCTTGAGGATCTCCAGGCCGGTCTCGTACGGCACGAGCCGGGCGCCGGTGGTCCCGATCTGCTCGGCGAACGTCGGGTCGTTGACGTAACTGACGCGGTGGCCGCGGGAGACCAGCTCTCGGATCACGTCCAGGCTGGGGTTGACGTGGCCGTGCGCCGGGATGTTCACCATCGCGATGTGTGCTGGACGGGGCATGTCGGTACCTCTCCGCATAGTCGTCACACTCCTGTGCGTGAGCTTCTGACGTTACGTCATGTGCCGGGGCGGGCGGACGGGCAGGGGGTGCGAACCGTCGGACGCGAGCGGGGGGTTGCGCAGGGTCGGCGCGGCCGGTGGTGGCAGCGCGGGCAGCGGTCCACCACCGGCCGGTCGGCGCGGAACGACGGGAGCAGGTAGGCCACCGGCGGCCGTCACCGCCCTGCGGGACAGGGCCGGGCCGCGCCCCGGCCGGCCGGGGGAGGCACCGGCCGCCGGAAGGCTCTCGCCCGTAACGGTGTACGACCGTTCCGGGGCGCCGCGATGAGAAAGCCGTGAGATCAACAGGGGCCGCTCGTGGCCCTCATATGGCTTCTGACCTGCGGAAACGGCCGTAATGGCGGGCGCCGTTGCGGGCCCGCTCAGAGGCGACTCAGAGCTTGCGGTGCCATCGTGGACCGCCCCGGCGGGGTCGTACCGCCGCCGGGAGTCAAGGAGGTTCCCCGATGGCCACTGCCACCGCACCGAAGTCCCGGCGGGCGCCGGCCGGCCCGCGTCACCGGGCGGCCGAGCGCCCGCCGCTCGCGCTGCCGCCGGGCGCCGCGCTCGGCCTGATCGCCGCCGGCGCGCTCGGCGTGCTCGGGCTGTGGTGGGCGGACACCGCCTCGGTGGCCGGCGCGGCGGGCTGGCTGACCGGCGCCGGGCGGATCACCGGGCTGCTCGCCGGGTACGCCGCGCCGGTGCTGCTCCTGCTGATGGCCCGGCTGCCGGCGGTGGAGCGCGGGGTCGGCGCCGACCGGCTGGCCCGCTGGCACGCGTACGGCGGCCGCTGGCTGGTCGGCCTGGTCACCGTCCACCTGCTGACCGTGGTCTGGGGCTACGCGCTCACCGACGGGCGCGGGCCGCTCGACGAGGGTGTGGAGATCGTCTTCCACTACCCCGACATGCTCAAGGCCGCCTTCGCCACCCTGCTGATGCTCGGCACCGGCGCGGTCTCCGCCCGGGCGGCCCGCCGCCGGCTCTCCTACGAGACCTGGTACTACCTGCACCTGGCCACCTACCTCGCGGTGGCCCTGGCCTTCGCCCACCAGCTGACCACCGGCGCCGACCTCGGTGGCGGGCCCGGCCAGGCCGCCTGGTACGCGCTCTACTTCGGCACGGCGGCGCTGCTCGGCTGGTTCCGGCTGCTTCGGCCCTGGCTGCTCGACCGGCGGCACGCGCTGCGGGTCGCCGAGATCCGGCCGGAGGGACCGGGCGTGGTGTCGCTGTTCCTGTCCGGCCGGCGGCTGGACGAGCTCCGCGCCGAACCCGGCCAGTTCTTCCGCCTCCAGTTCCAGGCCCCCGGACTGCGCTGGGCCGCCAACCCGTACTCGCTGTCCGCGCCGGCCCGCCCGGACTTCCTCCGGTTCACCGTCAAGGACCTCGGCGGCCACAGCGCCGCCGTCGCCCGGCTGCGCCCGGGCACCCCGGTCCGGGCCGAGGGGCCGTACGGGGCGTTCACCGGGCGGCAGCAGCGCCAACGCCGGGTGCTGCTGCTCGGGGTCGGCGTGGGGATCACCCCGCTGCGGGCCCTGTTCGAGACCCTGCCGGGCGAGGTCACCCTGGTGCAGCGGGCCCGGCGCGCCGAGGACGTGCTGTTCCGGGCGGAGCTGGCGGAGGTCGCCCGGCGGCGCGGCGCGGTGGTGCACGAGCTGCTCGGCCCGCGCGAGCAGGTCGGGGACCTCGGGGCGGCGCTGGCCCGGCTGGTGCCGGGGCTGGCGGAGCACGAGGTGTACCTGTGCGGGCCCGAGACCGTCACCGCGGAGGCCGTACGGGCGCTGCGGGCGGCCGGGGTGCGGCCGGGGCGGATCCACCACGAGTCCTTCACCTTCTGAGCCCGCACCGCCGTCGGCTCGACCGCTGTCCGTTCAACCGCTCTCCATGCCACCGCTGTCCGTTCAACCGCTGTCCGTTCAACCGCTGCCCACTCATCGTCCACTCGTCGGAGGAGTCGTCCGGTCATGCGCCGAGCCGTCGTCACCAGTGCCGCCACCGCCGCCGGGGTGGTGCTGCTGCTCTCCCTCAAACCGCACCAGGCGACCGGGAACGCGCCCGTGATCAGCTCGGGGGCGGGTACCTCGTCCGGGACCGGGTCGGGGTCCGGGTCCGGGTCCGCATCCGGGTCCGGGTCCGGCTCGTCCTCGGGCAGCGGGACCGCCGGCGCCGCTTCCGGCGCCGCCTCGCCCGCGCCCGCACCGGCGGCGGGCGGCGCCACCCGGAAGGTCAGCGGCGACACCGTCAACACCCGGTACGGCCCGGTCCAGGTGCAGGTCACCCTCGCCGGGAGCCGGATCACCGGCGTCGACGTGGTCAAGTACCCCACCGAGGACCGCCGGGACCGCGAGATCAACGCCGATGCCCTCCCCACCCTCAACCAGGAGGCGATCTCCGCGCAGAGCGCCGGGATCGACGCCGTCAGCGGCGCGACCTACACCAGCGACGGCTACATCCGCTCGCTGCAGAGCGCCCTCGACCGGGCGAAGGGCTGACGCCCGGTGCTGCGGCACGCCGAGCCCGTGATGGGCACCGTGTTCTCGATCGTCGTCCGCGATCCCGGCCCCGGGACCCCCGGGGCGCTGCGGCGGGTCGCCGACCGGCTGCACCGGATCGACGCGGTGTTCTCCCCGTACCGGCCGGAGAGCGACATCAGCCGGCTCGACCGGGGCGAACTGGCCCTCGCGGACTGCGATCCCGAGGTCCGCACGGTGCTGGACGCCTGCCGCGAGGTCGCGGCCGAGACCGACGGCTACTTCACCGAGTGCCCCGGCGGCCGGCTCGACCCCAGCGGCTGGGTCAAGGGCTGGGCCGTCGAGGAGGCCGCCCGGCTGCTGCGCGCCGCCGGGGCCCGGCGGTTCTGCGTCAACGGCGGCGGTGACGTGCAGACCTGCGGCGGGCCCTGGCGGATCGGCGTCGCCCACCCCGGGCGGCCGGGCGCGCTCGCCGCCGTCCTGGGCGGCAGCGACCTCGCGATCGCCACCTCCGGCACCGCCGAACGCGGCGCCCACATCCTCGACCCGCACACCGGCCGACCGGCGGAGGGCCTCGCCTCGCTCACCCTGGTGGGCGCCCCCGGCACCGGCATCGCCCGCACCGACGCCTGGGCCACCGCCGCCTTCGCGATGGGCCCGGACCGGGCCCTCGCCTGGGCGGCCCGCCGGCCCGGAGTGGAGGCGCTCGCCGTCCTGCCGGACGGCACCAAGCGCTGGACCCCCGGCCTGCCCGGCCACCTGCCGCCGGCCGGGCCCGCCGACTGGCAGCTCGCCACGGCGCGCTGACGCCCGCGACCGGGGCCGACGGCGGGACCTCGCGCGTGCGGGGCGCACAAGCGTACCGGCACCACGAGCGCGCGCCCACGAGCGCGCACGCCCACCGAGGGCGCGCCCGAGGAGCGCACACCCAGGTGCGCGCGGCACCGGCAACCTCCGGGCCATTCGGACGATTTCATCCCATCAGGTGAACACGACGATCATGCCCCCGCTCACACCGGCCCGGTCGTCGATAGTGGGGGAACCACCGGGCGCCGAGGCGTCCCGTTCCCCGACGCACCACCCCTCAGGAGCCGTTCATGCCGACCGAGGCCGCCCAGCGGGTCGAACTGGTCTTCACCCTCTTCGACGCCAACCGCAACGGAGTGATCGAGGCCGAGGACTTCGAGCTGGTGTCGGCCCGCGTGGTCGAGGCCGCCGCCGACTCCGACGAGCCCGCGAAGCAGGCCATCCGCGCCGCCTTCCGACGCTACTGGGCCACCCTGGAGCGCGAGTTGGACGCCGACGGCGACGGCGTGGTCGGTCGCGACGAGTTCCGCGCCTTCGTCCTGGCGCCCGAGCGCTTCGGCCCGACCGCCGACGAGTTCGCCGAGGCGCTGTCCGCGCTCGGCGACCCGGACGGCGACGGACTCGTCCAACGGCCGCTGTTCGTCGCGCTGATGACCGCGATCGGCTTCGAATCCGCCAACACCGACGCCCTGTTCGACGCCTTCGGCCCCACCCCCGACGACCGGATCACCGTCGCCACCTGGGCCGACGGGATCCGCGACTTCTACGCCCCGGACAAGGCCGGCATCCCGGGCGACCACCTGGTCGGCACCCCGGCCGCCTGACCCCCTACGGAGGCACCGTGACACCCGTCGTCGCACTCGCCGTCGGCCGGGGAACGGGCGCGGAACTCGCGACCGTCGTCGAGCAGGCCCTGCACCGGATCGCACGACTCCACGACACCGCGGTGGAGATCACCCGCTCCCCCCGGACGTACCACTCCTACGTCTCGCTGCGCGAGGAGGTGGCGGACACCGAACGGATCCGCCGCCTCACCGAGGAGGACGCCGACCACTACGAGCGGTTCTGCCGCGACCTGGCCCGGCGCGGCGTCCCCGCCGTCGGCCGCGCCGCCGTCGGCGCCCGGCCCGGGTCGGCCGCGTGAACGCGGCGCCGACGCCCGGCCGGACCGCCCTGGTCGTCGTCGACCTGCAGAACGACTTCTGCGCCGGACCGGTCGCCGCCGCCCGCTACCCCGGCGACCCGACCCGGCTCGCCACCGTCGCCGCCAACACCGCCCGGGCCGTCGAGGCGGCCCGGGCCCACGGCACCGAGGTGGTCTTCGTCCGCTTCCTCGGCGACCCCGCCCACCAGGGCGCGAGCTGGCGCCACCGGGACGCCACGCTCGGCAAACGCCCCAAGTGCCTCGACGGCAGCTGGGGCGCCGAGTTCCACGCCGTGACGCCGAGGGCGGACGAGGCCGTCTTCACCAAGCACGCCTGCTTCGACGCCTTCCTCAGCGCGGGCTTCGAGCGACACCTGGTCGACGGCGGCGTCCACCACCTCACCATGGCGGGCGTGTTCGCCGACGTGTGCGTCGACAGCACCGCGCGCACCGCCTTCCAGAAGGGCTTCCACATCACCGTCCTCGCCGACTGCACCGCCGCGCTGCACCTGCCCGACGAAGCCGTCCTCGGCTTCATGCACCGGGTGTACGGCGCCCGGGTCACCACCCGCGACCGGCTCGACGTCTGGACCAACCCGCCCGAGACCCCCGACCCCCAACCGCAGGAGCGCACATGAGCGTCGGCGCGACCGAGACCCTCGACCCGACCGGAACCCCCGCCACCGACGACCACGCCGTCGTCGAAGAGCACGCCGCTGCCGAAGGCCACGCCGTCACCGGAGAGCACGCCGTCACCGAAGGCGTGGGCCTCACCGCCCTGCTGGTCGCCGCCGCCCGGGCGATCGAGACCCACCGCCCCGACGCCCTCGCCCGCGACCCGTACGCGGAGCACTTCGTCCGCGCCGTCCCCGCCGCCGCCGACTGGCCGCTCCACCCCCGGGACGTCCCCGCCGGGGAGGCCGACCCGCTGTGGGGCCGGCTCGGCCGCTACTTCGCCCTGCGCACCCGGGCGTTGGACGACCAGCTGCTGCGCGCCGTCCAACTCGGTGCCCGGCAGGTCGTCCTGCTCGGCGCCGGGCTGGACGCCCGGGCGTACCGGCTCGACTGGCCGTCCGACTGCGCCCTCTACGAGATCGACCGGCCCGAGGTGCTGGCCTTCAAACAGGGCGTGCTGGACGCCGTCGAAGCCCGTCCGACCACCCCGCGCCGGGTCACCGTCGGCGCCGACCTGCGCACCGACTGGGCCGAGGCGCTCACCGCCGCCGGCTTCCGCCCCGACCGGCCCACGGCCTGGCTCGCCGAAGGCCTGCTGCTCTACCTGCCCGGCACCGCCGAACGCGAACTCTTCGCCACCGTCGACCGGCTCAGCGCCCCCGGCTCCACCCTCGCCTACGAGGCCAAGCTCGGCATCGAGTCCGCGGCCGTCCGCGACAACCCCGTCTACACCGCCACCCGCGACCGGACCGGCATCGACCTGCTCGCCCTCTTCGACGCCGAACCCCGCCCCGACACCCCCACCGACCTCCGGGCGCGCGGCTGGTCCACCACCGACCACACCCCCTTCGAGTTCACCCGCCACTACGGCCGCGGCCCGCTCCCCGAACCGGACGACACCCTCGCGGCGAACCGCTGGGTCTTCGCCGTGCGGCCCTGACACGCTCCGGCGGGCCGCTGACACACCCCTGACGCACGCTCGGTCCATTCGCACCGCTGGTCGCTCCCGGCCACTCGCCCGACGTACACCGGGTCGGCGGCGTCCGCCTCAGCCGCTTCGAACACCGGCCACCCGCGCGGGATCGCCGTACTCGGACTCCATGAGGTCGGACTCCATGAGGGCCGAACCCTGCACCGGGACCACCCCCTCGTCGTCCGTCGTCATCCGTCTCCTCCGTCCGGCACCCAGGTGGCCTGGAACAGTGTTCCGGACGGGCGATCGGGCGTCACCAGAATCCCTCGGCCCGGCGGGAGGGGCCGGGGCGTGACGTGGCCGAGCAGGCAGCCCTCCTGGCCGTCGCCGGACAGCAGTACGCCCTGTTGCCCGGAGCCGCACACGGCCCTGAGGAACGGGTCGGCGGTGCGGGCCCGGCCGGCGCCCACGGAGTGGTCGGCGATGATCACGCGCAGGCCGAGTTCCCCTGCCTGGGGCAGGAATTCGACCAGGGAGGGCAGCGGGTTGTCCTCGTTCGCGGCGACCACGTCCAGGTCGTCCACGACGAGGAAGATGTCCTTGTGCCCCCGTGACCCCGGTGTCCGGCTGGTGACCGCGATGCGCAGGATCCGGGTCAGGGTGGCCAGGCTCGACATGTCCCCGGCGTAGTGAACGAGATACTCCGGTGGGACCTCGTCCCGCATCGAAGCCTCGAAGTCCACTACCAGGAAGCCCACTTCGTCCGGGGTGAAGCGCTCGGTGAGCCGCTTGACCAGCAGGCGCAGCAGCGCCGTCTTCCCGGACCCGGCGTCGCCGAAGACGGCGAACAACGGGCTGGCGTCGAAGTCGACGGACACCGGACCACCTCGGACGTCATCGAGCCCGATCATCAAGCCCTGCGAGACGTCGCCGTGCGAGAACCGGTCGGGGGCCACGGACGCGGACGCATCCGTCCAACCGGGGGACATGATGAGCGCCTCGACCCCACCGGGGCTGCGGAGTTCGGGATCGTCCGTTCGGATCATCTCGTACAGCCGCGTCACCACCGGGCTCGGCTCGACGGCCAACTCCTGCCGCAACGCACGCTGGAGCCGGCCGTAGGCCACCAGCGCCACGGTCTTGAGCCCACACCGGTAGTGGGCGAGCATCAGCAGCGCGCACAGCCGCTCGCGCAGCGGGCTCTCGTGGCAGAGCCGTTCGAGCTCCCCCGCAAGCTCCCGATGCCGCCCGAGCGCCAGCCCGGTGGCGTACATCTCCTCGCTCGCCGCCCTCATCAGCCCGGTCAGCCGCGTGCGCTCCCGGGACGCGTACGGCCCGGGAACGCCGTCCAGCGCCGGGCCGTCCCAGAGGTCGAGCGCGGACCGCAGCAGGGTGTGCGCCTCGGACACGTCCCCGGCCTCCTGCGCCTGTCGGGCCTCGGCCAGGCGCCGCTCGAAGACGGCCACGTCCACCGATTCCGGATCGACGTTCAGCCGGTAGCCGTCGCCGACCGTCTGGAGGATGTCGGCCGCGTCGCGCGGCCGGGCGGGGTCCCCGAGGACGGAGCGCAGTCGGGAGACGTAGGTGCGCACGGCAGCGACGGCCTGGGGTGGTGGGTCGTCACCGTGGACCACGTCGACCAGGCCCGCGGTCGGCACCGGCGCCGGGGCGTGCAGCAGGAGGGCGGCCAGGACGGCCTGCTGCTCCGGCGGGCCGACGGGTCGCGGCTCCCCGCCCCGCAGGACACGCAGCGGGCCGAGCAGCCGGTAGCCGAGGCGGGCGTCGCCCGGGCCGGGCGGCGGCGCCGTTTCGCGCAGCAACTCCTGCGCGCGTTCGTAGCGTACGGTCAGCCTGATCCGCTCGCTCTCCGCGAGCGGCCCCGGCACGTCGGCCAGCGGCGGCCCCTGCCAGAGGGCGAGGGCCTTCTCGGCGTACCGCCGGGCCTCCGCCGGGTCGGCGTCCGCGCATGCCGTCTCGGCGCGTTCCAGGGCCTGCTCGAAGAGCACGGTGTCGATCTGCTCGGAGACGACGTTCAGGACCCAGGTGTGGTGATCCGCCAGTTCCTCCACCACCCTGCGAGGGTCCGACGGCGAGTTGAGGACCCTCCCCAACTCCGTGATGTGGGAACGAACTTCTTCGATGTCACGGGTGGACGAGGTGTGCTGGTGCCGTACCTCCGCGATCAGCACCTCGGCCCGGACGGGGCGGCGGCGGTACTTCAACAGGGCCGCGAGCAGCGCCTTCCGTTCCCCCGACCCGAGCTCCACCGCTTCGTCCCCGCGCCAGGCGCGGACCTCTCCGAGCAGGGTGAACCTCAGGGGCGGCGCCGTCGTGCGGTCGGGCCGGATCAGGGCTCCGGAGGCGGCGATCCGCTGGAGGACCTCGGCGGCGGAGGACGGTCGGCGGCGCGGGTCCGGGTGCACCAGGTCGAGGACGAGGCCGCGCAGGGCCTCGGGCACCCCGGTCTCCTGGAGGACGGTGCCGAGGTCGAAGAGGTCGACGCTCCGGTCCGTCGTGCCGTTCCCGTCGAGGTCGATGCCGAGGTCGCAGAGGGCCGGGCTGCCGTCCGGGCGGATGAGGATGTTGGCGGGCTCGATCCTGCCGTGCGCGATCCCCTGGCCGTGCAGGTGGACCAGCGCCCCGGCCACGCCGTGGGCGATCACCGCTGCCTCGTGCGGGGGCACGGGGCCGGTGTCGAGCAGGCTCCTCAGGTTCGGGCCGTCGATGAACTCCATGGCCAGGTAGAGGCGTTCGGCATCGCTGCCGGCGCCGCGGAAGGCGACGAGGCCCGGATGGCCGAGCTCGGCGATCTCGGCGAGCATCCCGGCCTGTTGCAGGAACAGGCTCCGGTCCAGCTCAGGGAAGAGGTGTTCCCGGGCGAAGGTCTTCACCGCGACCGTCGAGCCGTCCCGCTCGTCGCGGGCCCGCCAGACCTCGCTCCGCCGTCCCTGGGCGATCCGCTCGACCAGGCGGAACCGCTCCGCGACGAGCGGCCGTTCGGCCTCACGCACGCGGTCCCCGCTCCTCCGTTCCCCGTGCCGACGGTCGCCGCGCCAGCGGCCCTCGAACTCCCAGATGTGGATATGGGTGTCCCGGTCGCCGATCGAGGCGATCACGCAGCGGGTCTCGTCACCGGTGATGCCGACGATCGTCCGCGCCCGGCCGGGGTCGACCACGGCGGCGGCGAAGAACTCGGCGGTCGTGGGGTCCTCGGGCTGCCAGCGGTGGAGGCGTCCGGTCGGGTCGACGCCGACCAGGAGCTGCCGCCCGTCCAGTTGGGGCAGCACGGTCATGGCCCAGGAACGATGGCCTCCGGGCAAGCCCCACAGCTCCAGGCTCGCATCGCCGTCCTGCGGGCTCCGGACGTGCATCCGCCCGTCGGTGTCGGACGTCCAGAGGAGCTGCTCCCCGTCGGTGCCGCCGAAGGGCGCCATGGCCGCCGGCGAGACGAGAACGCCGCTTTGCGTCGAGACGAGCGTTCCGTCGTAGCCGTCCCAGTAGGCGAGTCCGCCGGCGGAGTCCGTCGTGCAGAGAAGGGGCGGGTTCTCACTGACCTGCGCCATCGCGACGATCGAGGGGACGGCTGCCGCCAGGGTCAGTCGGCGGCCCGTCTCCTGTCCTGTCGACACGTCGATGTAGCGGATCACGCCGTCCACGCCGTACACGGCGAGGTGCACGTGAACGGCGCTGTCGAGGTGGCCCACCGCGGCGATCGCCAGGGCCGGGCTGGGCAGGCGGAAGCTGCGGACGTTGGAGTAGGAGTCCCCCGCCCCCTCCGGCCCGACCAGGGCGGCCAGTTGGGCGTCGAGGGGCCAGGTCGCCAGTTCGTCCGGGCGGCGGGGCATCCGGTCGAGCAGGTGCTGGAACTCCTGGGCGTACTCGATCCGCCGGTAGGCGTCGCCGAGGCGGTGGCGGATCTCCTCGCGCAGGTCGTTCTCGGTGAGGAAGGCGAGGACGACGGTCGTCCCGGACCGGAGGAAGGGCTTTCCCTCGAGCGAGTTGGCCGTGACGATCACCCGGCCCCCCTCGGAGTCGAGGAGCCGGTCGAGTGCGCGCGGGTCCAAGGCGTCCGACCACAGGTCGTCCACGATGACCAGCCAGTTCGGGTGGGCTTCGAGCCGCTCGCCGAGGCGGTCGGCGCTCTCCGCGTCCAGGGCGGCCCGCAATCGCTCGAAGCCGGTGGCCATCGTGTCGGCGGTCTGCCCGTTGATCCAGTGGATGAAGGGGTGCTGCCGCCCCTGCAGTCGGACGTACTCCTGGAGGAGGCGGCGCCGCCCCATGCCCTGGGCCGCCTCGATCACGATCAGCCGGGTCCTGGTGCCCCCTGGTTCGCAGGCCTGAACGAGCCGGTCGAGTTCCTCCTGCCGTCCGATCATCCGGGGCGGGTCGGGTGGGCTGGTGATCGGCGGGGGCGGGGTCAGCAGGTCGCGCCGGAGTGTCCGGCCGCCGACGGCGCTGCTCAAGTGGCGGGCGATCGTGACGTGTTGGCCGCCGGCCCCGGCCAGGACCCGCGCCGCGACCTCGGCGAACGGGCGGCTGCGCGCCGGGATTCGGTGCCGTGAGTCCTCCGTCGCGGCGGCGAGGGCGCGGAAGTCGAGGGTGCCGCCGAAGGTCGCGGCGACCCGGCCGGAGACCTTGGCGAGGACGTGCTCCAGCACCCGGACCGACTCGGTGCGGGTCAGCTCCCCCAGCAGTTCCTCCCGGACGCCGTCGACGAAGTCGTACACCACCTCGTCCGGGTCGGCGGCCTTCTCCCGCACCTCGATCAGCCCGGACAGGAACAGTTCGGCGAGTTCCCGCTGACCCGACTCCGGCACGGTCGACCGCTGGACCAGCCGCATCACCGGCAGGCTGAGCGGCGCCGCCGCCAGGTGGCAGGCCAGCCGGTAGGCGTTCGGGGAGCTGCCGGCCCGGAAGGCGGCGACCCGGTCGGCGGGCGGGCGCGCGGCCGTGTCCCGGGTGCGCGGGCGCGGCGGGCGCGGGATGCCGCTGAGCGGCGCGGCGAGCATCGGGGTCCAGCCGGTGGTGCGGCCCGCGGTGAGGTCGGCCCAGGGGGCGAGCCAGTCGGCGTCGATCTCCAGCACGGGCAGCCAGCCGACCGAGGCCCGGGCCGATTCGCCGGCCCGGCCGCGCGGGATGCCGGGCAGGGTGCTCTCGGTGCGCAGGACGGGGACGGGCCGTCCGTGGGTGGCGGCCCGGGCCTCGACCGGGGCGGGGCGCAGGGCCGTCCGGTGCCAGAGCCGGCGGGGCAGCACCTGGAGGGCGGCGGCCGGGCCGGTGGCGGCGGTGCGGGCCAGGAAGGGCACCAACTCGGCGCCGTACCAGGCCGGTCCGACGCCGTCGGTGAGGACGAACAGGATCCGGCGGCCGTGCGGGTCGGCGAGCGGGCGGGACCAGTTCCGGTCGGGGGTGGCGGGTGGCGGGGCGGCGGTGCGACGGCGGCGGAAGGGGGTGAGGTGCGGGGTCTGCCGGTCGGTGTCGAGGGACCAGGTGCGCACCTCCTCGAAGGCGCCGTGGCGTTCCAGCAGGGTGGCGAGTTCACCGGCGAGGTCGTGCCAGACGGCCATGGTGGCGCCGGTGTCGACCAGCAGGTCGACGGAGTAGCGGGGCTGGGCCCGCTGCCAGACCGGCAGCAGCACCCCGGTCTCGGCGGTGGCCTCCGCCGTCGCCTCCTCGTCGAGGCGCGACGGCCTGCGGCCGCCGGGGCGCTGGGTGAGCGGTCGGCGCAGTGACCGCAGGGCGCGGGCGATGGCGAGGGCGCCGGGCAGGGCGGGGGGCCGGGTGACCTGGACGACCTCGGCGCCGCGGGCGGGGCCGCCCGGGTGGTCGGGGTCGGCGGGGGCGTGGCGGGGGTGGCGGGGGTGGAGTTCGACCTTGGGGCCGGGCTGCGGGGTGGTGGGGGCGGGCGGTCGGGGCCGGTCGGGGCCGGTGTCGGCGGGGCGGCGGGGGCCGTGGCGGGGGTCGGCGGACGGCTGCTGCGGGTTCGGGTGCGGGGAACTCGGGGGCGCGGGGTGGCCACCCGGTGACTCCGGGTCGGCGTCGGCATCGGTGCCGGTACCGGTGTCGGCGCCGGTGGTGGTGGCGGGGAGCGGGCCGAGGCCGGCCAGCCGGGAGATCCACAGCGCATCGGCCACGTCCTGGGGTTGCGACGCGCCGTCCTCGGGTGCGACGAGGGCGGCCAGCGCCTGCCGCAGCGCGGCGTGCGCCGCCGACGCTCCGTCCGTGCCGTGCGCGCCGTCCGTGCCGTGTGCTCCGTCCGTGCCGTGCGCGCCGTCCGTGCCGGACCCGTCCGCGCCGTGCCCGTCCGTACCGACCCCGCCCGAACCGAACCCGTCCACCGGCCGCCGCCTCAGCTCTCGTTGAGCGGGCGCAGCAGGACGTCCTGGATGACGTCGCGCCCCGGTGCGCTGCCCCACAGGCCGCGCTCGGCCATCAGCAGGGCGTTGAGCAGCTGGTCGTTGGCCAGGTCGGCGCCGTCCTCGCGCTGGCGGCGCAGGAACTCGGTGATCAGCGCGGCGCGTTGGGCGCCGTCCGGGCTGCCGTCCGTGCCGAGGTGGGCGGCAACCATGGCGGCCAGCCGTTCCTCGGTGGGCGGTTGGATCTCCAGCCGGACGCAGCGGCGCAGCAGGGCGGAGGGGAACTCCCGCTCGCCGTTGCTGGTGAGGACGACCAGCGGGAAGTGGGCGCAGCGCACGTGGCCGCCGCGGACGACGGCGCGCCGGCCGGGGTCGGCGACGGCGACCTCCTGCGGGCCCGGGCCGAGGCGCTGGAGTTCGGGGATCTCGAACTCGCCCTCCTCGAAGACGTTGAGGAGGTCGTTGGGCAGGTCGATGTCGCTCTTGTCGATCTCGTCGATGAGGACGACGCGGGGGGTGCGCCAGGGCAGCAGGGCGGTGCCGAGCGGGCCGAGGCGCAGGAACCGGCCGATGGCGGGCGGCCTGCGGTCGGTGCCGTCCTGCGGCGCGTGCAGGCCGGCCTCGTGGAGCCGGCCGATGGCATCGTAGGTGTAGAGGCCGTCGCGCAGGGTGGAGCGGCTGCTGATCGGCCAGCGCAGCACCGGGCCGAGGCCCAGCTCGTGGGCGACGGCGTAGGCCAGGGTGGACTTGCCGACGCCGGGCTTGCCGGTGATCAGCAGCGGGCGGCGCAGGTGGAGGGCCAGGTTGACGAGGTGGATCTCCCGCTCGTCGGCCTGGTAGGCGGTGGCCTGTTGGACGCGGCCGAGCCGGCGGGCGGTCAGGCCGGCGGCCGCCTCGGCCGGGGGCGGCGGGAGTTCCTCGTCGCCGTCGACCCAGTCGCCGAAGGAGCGCCAGGCCGGGGCGGGCGGGAGCGCGGCGATGCCGCCGTGGGGCACGCCGGTGCCCCGGTAGATCCACCAGTTCTCGGGCATCGTTACCGCCTCGTCCTCATCGTTTGCCGCTCCTCGGTCCTGCGCATCGTTTCCCGTTCCTCGGTGCTGCGCGCGGTCGTTCCCCGCGCGGTGCTCCTGCGCACCGCCGTATCCCGTGCCGTTGATTCCCGCTCCACCGCCGACCATCCGCCTCGCGCCGTCCGGCTCACACCATCCGCCTCACACCATCCGTCTCACACCATCCCCGGGAACCCGGCGTCCTGATCCGGGTCCATGCAGTTCGGGTCGTCCCAGAAGAGGGTGACACCGTCCTGGGTGGGCGCCTCCCTGGTCACCTTGCGGTGCCGGTGGACGGCTTCCGGCAGGTGGGCGAGTGAGCGCGGGCGGTCGCGGCGCAGGGCGTCGACCACGTCGGTCGGGGCCCCGGGGGCGCGGCGCCACAGCATGGCCGGGACGCCGTCGATCTCCACGGCGTCGAGCACGGCCGCGCGCACCCGGGGGTCGAGGTCGTCGTACGGGGTGTCGAGGCCGAGGCAGGCGACGGTGGGGCGGCCGTCGAGCCAGCCGGGCAGGTCGGCGACCCGTTCGGGGTGCAGGGGCGGCCAGCCGATCCGGTCGGCGGCCTCGCAGTCGAGGGTGTCGGCGAACAGGTGCTCCCACCGGTCGTACCAGGCCTCGGTCTGCAGCCACGGGTTGATGTAGCGGTCCAGGTAGCGGACCACCACCGGGTGCAGCAGTCCGATCCGGCGTCCGTCCAGGGTCGGGGACCACAGTTCGGCGCTGTGGCCGAGCAGTTCCCTGGGCAGCAGGAATTCGATCCGGACGGGGCTGCGCCTGTTCCGGCCGAGCTCGGAGACGAGGGTCTGCCAGCCGGCCAGCCGGGCGCTGCCCTCGGCGACCAGGTCCTCCAGGGCGAGCGAGTCGGTGGCGACGAGGTCGTGGAGGCGCTCGATCGGGCCGCCGGCCAGTGGCTGCCGGTAGCAGGACGCCCGGAGGTGGTAGCGGCCGGCCTCGATGTGCTCCGGGGTCTCGGGTTCCAGCCGGATCTGCACGATCAGGCGGGCGGCCGCCTTCTCCGGGGGTGCGGGGCGGGCGACGGGGAGGCTGCACAGCAGGGCGCCCAGGTCGGCGAGCCGGGGGTGCTGGAGCAGCAGGTCCCGGTCCCGGGCCAGGCCGTCCAGGAAGGTCAGGGCGTAGCCGGCGTCGGGGCCGCCGAAGTGGTCCAGCAGCCGGGTGAGGACCTCTGGCAGGGTGGTCCGCTCGTCGATGCGGTGGCGGCCGGGTGCGTTCGGGGGCACGTGGAGCAGCAGTCGGTGCGGGCCGGGGGCCGGGTTCAGGGTGCGCAGCAGGGCGATGGCGCGCAGCAGGACGCCGGCCGGCAGTCCGGTCTCGGCGGTCAGCGCGAGCACGGTCACCTCCAGCCAGGGCAGGGCGCCGCCGTGCGGGTCGTGGTCCCTGAGCGCCGCGCCGAGCGAGCCGAGTACGGCCCGGGGGTCGTGGGCGCAGCGGATGCTCCGCAGGATCTCCAGGACGTGTTCGCGCGCGGTGTCGGCCTCCTTGACGTCCAGGTGGAAGAGGCGGGAGGCCGGGGAGCGGCCCATCGTCTCCAGCACGCCCTGGCGGAAGTCCCGCCGGGAGATGCCCTGGAAGTCGAACAGGATGTCGGCCAGCAGGCCCTCGGCCTCCTCGAACGGGGCGGCGAGGTGGGTGCCCTGTCCGACGGCGGCCTGCGGCGGCCGGCCGCCGTACGCGCCGGTGTGCATCGGTCTACCAGCTCCCCGGACCGTCCGCGGGGCGGTCCTCGGCGGCCCGGTCCAGCACGTCCCGCAGGTGCGGCAACGCGCCGTCGTGGGGGGCGAGTTCCTCCAGTGCCGTGTACAGCGCGCGGAGCGCCGCCGGGGCGTCGCGGTGGTGGCGGCAGCGGCGCACGATGCGGAACAGGTGGTCGCGGCGGTCGGGGCGTTCCTCGACCTCGAAGGAGTGCGGCAGGCCGAGGTGTTCGCCCATCCGCTCCAGCAGGTCGAACCGGCCGTCGGCGCGCGCGGTGTACGGGACGGCCATCAGCGCCGTCACCACGTCGGCGTCGGTGGGAGGTGGCGGGGGCGCGGCCGCGCGCACCACCGGGCCGAGGAAGGCGATCAGCGCCGCCAGCGGCACGTACCAGCCTCCCAGGTCCTGCTTGTACGAGCGGCTGCCCTTGAGCACGCCGCGCACCAGCCCGTCCGGCCCGACCAGCATGCTGCCGCTCAGGCCGGGCTGCACGAAACCGGTGACGGCGATGAACTCACCGGACCGGCCGACGACTTGGAGGGCCACCGTGTCCTCGTTGACCCCCGGAGTCGGGGTGGCCGTGGAGTGGCCGAGGGCGGTCAGCCACGTCCCCGGCTCGGCCTCGGCGCCCGCCAGCGGGGCGACCGGGTGGCCGGGGGCGGCCGCCGGGACGTCGAGCAGCGCGAGGTCGGGGAACGCCTCGAAGGGGCCGGCGCCCAGGCCGGCGGGTTCGGCCCGGACGGCGCCGGGCGGCACCGGGTGAGTGCTCGCGCCGTGCCGCACCACCAGTCCCTCGGCCGGGCCGTGCCGGTCCAGCACCACGTGCGCGCAGGTGACCGCCAGGCCCGGGGCGACCAGGAAGCCGCTGCCCAGGAAGGCGCCCGCGGCCTCGATCCGGACGGCGCAGCGGTGCAGCGCCTCGGCCCGGGTGCGGTCGAGGTGCGGGCCGGTCACTCCGCGGCGGCGGGGGTGGCGGCCTCGGCGCCGTCTCCCGCGCTCACCGCTGCGCCCGCCCGCTCCCGGCGCGCCGCGAGGTCCCAGGAGAGCTTGACGGTCAGCCCGGCCTCGCTCCCGGCCTCCGCGATGATCCCGAGCAACTGCCCGGACTTCACGGCCAGTTTGAGGCCGAACTCGACCTCGAAGGAGTCCGGGGCCCCGGCCCCGCCCTGGGTGATCGTCTCGGCGGCCCAGCGCCCGATGCCCTGCACGGTGCCGCGCACCTGGTCCAGGGACAGCGCGACCGCCGACCCGACCCGGGCGGCCCGGTCCCGCAGCCCCACGTCGCCGAACCCGTCCTCGCCCCCGGCGGCGGCGAAGCCCACCTCGCCGATCACCTCGGCCCGTACCGTGGTGCCGTCCCCCAGGTCGATCGTCTCCACCGTCACGTCCCCGGCCACGCCACTCCCCTCCCGAACGTCCGGGCCGTACGCCCGAACCGCCGTCCTCACCTGCGGCCTCCCCGACCGCGCGCGCCACAATACCGCGAGCACGCGGCCCGCTCGCTCGTCTTCCGCCCGTCCGGGCCCTCCTTCTCCTCGTGGGTGACGGGTGCTCACCCCTGGCTCCGGGACGAGGCCTTGCCCGTTTGAGCGTTTCTGCGCAGAGCGGGTCGCGGTGGAACGAGATCGAGGGGACGGGTTGCTCAAAACTGCAGTCACGATTGACATGAACCGCCCGGAGCAGCAAGCTGCTCTTTCGAAACTGCTCAAAACCAGTGTTCTTCAAGCATCTTGGATCATCCGATCAAGCACGCACGAAGGCGGTATCTGCGGTGGACAAACGTGTGCTGGCCCTCGTCTCGGCGTGTGCCCTGGGGGCGCTCGCCCTCACCTCCTGCGGCAGTGGCGGCGGGAGCGGCGGTGGCGGGGCGGACGCCGACGGGAAGGTGACGCTCAAGCTGGTGGCCGCCGACTACGGCGACAAGGAGTCCAACAGCTCGAAGAACTACTGGAACCGGGTCGCCACCGCGTTCACCGCGGCCAACCCGAGCATCAAGGTGGACGTCCAGGTGGTGAACTGGAACGACATCGACAAGCAGGTCAAGACGATGATCCAGAGCGGCAACGTCCCGGACGTGCTGCAGACCGGCGGGTACGCCGACAAGGTCGCCGACGACCTGCTGTACAAGGCCGAGGACGTGCTCTCGCCGGACACCCGGGGCGATCTGATCGACAGCTTCGCCCGGGCCGGGCAGGTCAAGGGCGTGCAGTACGGCATCCCGTTCGTCTCCTCGGCGCGGGCGCTGTTCTACAACAAGGCGCTGTTCCAGCAGGCCGGGATCGGCCAACCGCCCACCAGCTGGGAGGAGTTGCGCAAGGACGCCGAGCTGGTGAAGGCCAAGGTGCCCGGGGTCACGCCGTACGCGCTGCCGCTGGGGCCGGAGGAGGCCCAGGGCGAGAGCATGATCTGGGAACTGGGCGACGACGGCGGGCCGACCGGGAAGGACGGCGCGTACACCCTGAACAGCCAGGCCAACATCGACACCTTCCGCTGGCTCAGGTCAAACCTGGTCGACCCGGGCCTGACCTACGCCAACCCGGCCACCACCGACCGCAAGACCGCTTTCGCGGACTTCGCGGCCGGAAAGGCGGCCATGCTCAACGGGCACCCGTCGCTGATCCAGATGGCGCAGGACGGCAAGGTCGACTACGGCGTCGCGCCCATCCCCGGCAAGAACGGCCCGCTGGCCTCCACCCTCGGCGTGGCGGACTGGATGATGGCGTTCAAGAAGAACGGGCACCGCGACCAGATCCGGAAGTTCCTCGACTTCGCGTACGACAAGGACAACCAGGTCTCATTCGACGAGACGTACAACCTGATGCCGGTCACCCGGAGCGCGCTGCAGGAGCTGACCGCCGGGGGCAAGCACCAGGACCTCGCACCGTTCTTCGCGCTGCTGCCGCACGCCGTGTTCTACCCGCTCGGCGACACCACCTGGGACGCGGTCTCGGCCGAGATCAAGAAGTCGGTCGGCAGCGCCGTCGCGGGCGACCCGGCCAAGGTGCTCGGCGACCTCCAGAAGAAGGCCCAGGACGCGGTCGCGAACAAGTGACGGCCCAACCCGACCAGTTGACGGCCCACCCCGACCAGTTGACGGCCCACCCCGAGCGCATGACGGCCGGCACCGAGCGAGTGACGGCCGGCACCCGTCGACGGCCGTGAAAGGCACCCCCGTGACTCCCAACCCCCCTGTGCGCAGAGGCCGTCGGTTCGGCCCGCTGCCGTGGATCGCCCCGGCCGTGCTGCTGATCCTCGCCGTGGTGCTGTGGCCGGTGTACGAGATGGTCCGCACCTCGTTCCTGCGGGTCAGCACCAGCGGCTTCGTCCGCGGCTCGGCCGGACTGGACAAGTACCGCAAGCTGTTCGGCGAGACGGACCTCGGTCACGTCCTGCTGGCCACGGTCGCCTGGACCCTCGCCGTGGTCGGCCTGACCATGCTGCTGTCGCTCGCCCTCGCCCAGCTGTTCGACCAGCGCTTCCCCGGCCGGCGCTACGCCCGCTGGGCGCTGATCGCCCCGTGGGCGGCGTCCGTGCTGATGACCGCGATCGGCTTCCGCTGGATGCTGGACCGGACGGCGGGCGTGCTGAACACCGTCATGACCGACCTCGGACTGGTCGACGGCCCGCGGGACTGGCTGGGCGACCCGTCGACGGCCTGGCCCTGGATGGTCTTCGTCGCGGTGTTCGTGTCCCTCCCGTTCACCACCTACACCCTGCTGGCCGGCCTGCAGACCGTCCCCGGCGAGGTGTACGAGGCGGCGCGGGTGGACGGCGCCTCGTCCTGGCAGGCGTACCGGCGGATCACCCTGCCGCTGCTGCGCCCGGCGTTCCTGGTCGGCCTGGTGATCAACCTGATCAACGTCTTCAACTCCTTCCCGGTGATCTGGGGCATGACCCAGGGCGGCCCGAGCAGCGACACCGCCACCAGCACGGTGTTCATGTACCAGTTGAAGTCCACCGACATCGGGGAGTCCGCGGCGATGTCGGTGGTCAACTTCGCCCTCGTGGTGCTGATGGTGCTGGCCTTCCTCAAGGTCAGCCGATGGAACCAGGAGGAGAGCTGATGCCGCGTCAGAACCGTTGGAGGCCGCGCACCCTGGCTCTCGCGGGGACGGCCTGGCTGCTGGCGGCGGTCTTCCTGTTCCCGTACCTGGAGATGGTGGTCACCGCGCTGCGCCCGGCCGACGAGCTGCGCGACGCGACGTACCTGCCACGGCACTTCGCCTGGTCCAACTTCGTCGGCGTGTGGCAGGAGTCGACACTCGGCGGCAACCTGCGGGTCACCCTGCTGGTGGCCGGCGGCTCCACCCTGCTGGCCCTGCTGGTCGCGCTGCCCGCCGCCTACTACACCGCCCGGGTGCGCTACCGGGGCCGCCGGCTGTTCCTGCTGCTGGTGCTGGTCACCCAGATGTTCCAGCCGACCTCCCTGCTGGTGGGCCTCTACCGGGAGTTCTACCAGCTGTCCATGCTCAACTCGGTCTGGACGCTGATCCTCTGCAACGCCGCCTTCAACCTGGCCTTCGCGGTCTGGATCCTCACCGCGTACATCTCCTCGATCCCGGTGGAGCTGGAGGAGGCCGCCATGCTCGACGGGCTGGGCCGGATCGGGGCGCTGCGCCGGGTGGTGCTGCCGCTGGCCCTGCCGGGCGTGGTCACGGCGGTGATCTTCACCTTCATCTCCGCCTGGAACGAGTTCGTCATGGGCCTCACGCTGTCCACCGATCCGGGCAGCCAGCCGCTGACCGTCGGGATCAACAGCTTCATCGGCAACTACACCGTCCAGTGGAACTACCTGTTCGCCGGCTCGGTCGTCGCGATCGTGCCGGTGGTGGTGCTGTTCGCGCTGATCGAGCGGCACGTGGTCTCCGGCCTGACCGCCGGATCCGTCAAGTAGCGCTCCGAACAACCGGATCGAACCCCCGTCCCCCGAGCCCCCGTCCCCCGAGCCCCGAGCCCCGAGCCCCGAGTCGACAGGAGAACCCCCGTGCGCCTGCTCCGACCCCAGCTCCGCCGGGCCGCCCTCGCGGCGGCCCTGACCAGCCTCGCCGCCGTCACCGGCCCCGTCGTGCCGGCCCACGCCGCCGGCCCGCCCGCCGCCGTCCTGGACGGCGACCACCAGAGCGTCACCTGGCAGAGCCCCAGCTACGCCAAGGGCACCCTCGGCGGCGCCACCTCCTGCCCCGCCGTCGCCCAGGACCCGGACGGCGCGGTCTGCGCCCGCTTCGACCTGACGGTGAACGTCCCGACCGGCTACTGGGACGACAACCCCGAGGGCGGCGTCCCGATCTCCGTCCAGTGGCAGAACCCCACCGACGACTTCGACCTGTACATCTACGACGCCAACGGCAAGGAGGTCGCCGAGAGCGCGGGCACCGCCGACCCGGAGGCGACGGTGATCCCCAAGGCCTCCGGCACCTACCACGTCCTGGTCGTCCCGTACGACGTGCACGGCGGCTCCTTCACCGGCCGCGCCTACCTGCCGCAGACCGCCGACGCCGGCGACCTCACCTCGTTCAGCGGCGGCAAGGGCAGCTACGACATCGCCGCGGGCACCCTCAAGGCCAAGGTCGACTTCCTCGCCGACGACCAACTGCGGCTGCGCGCCGCGCCGGACGGCACCATCACCGACCCGGCGGGCAGCACCATCATCCGCAAGCAGCCCGAACTCCAGCCCCGCACCTCCTCGTTCGACGCCGGCGACTACTACGGCATCCGCTCCGGCCACGTCGTGCTGCGGGTCTACAAGCACCCGCTGCGGTTCGGCCTCTACCAGGCCGACAACCGCACCGCGATCTGGCAGGAGAACGCCCCGATGCGCTGGTCCACCAGCGGCCTGCGGCAGAGCCTGACCCGCGGCGCCGACGAGCAGTTCTTCGGCGGCGGCGAGCAGAACGGCAGCTTCTCGCACCGCGACCAGACCGTCCACGTCGCCAACAGCACCAACTGGAACGAGGGCGGCTACAACAACTCCCAGCCGTTCTACGTCTCCAGCGGCGGCTACGGCGTCTTCCGCAACACCTTCGCCCCCGGGATCTACGACTTCGGCTCGCCGGTGCGCACCGGGCAGCAGGAACGGCGCCTGGACGCCTACTACTTCACCGGTGACGTCAAGTCCGTCATCGGCCAGTACACCTCGCTGGTCGGCAAGCCCTTCATGCCGCCGGTCTACGGCCTGGAACCCGGCGACTCCGACTGCTACCTGCACAACGCCAACCGCGGCGAGCGCCACACCACCGACGCCCTCAAGGTCGCCGACGGCTACGTGCAGAACCAGATGCCGCTCGGCTGGATGCTGGTCAACGACGGCTACGGCTGCGGCTACGAGAACCTCCCGCAGACCGGCGAGGGCCTGCGCAAGGACCACGCCCAGCTCGGCCTGTGGACCCAGAACGGCCTGCCCAACCAGGCCGAGGAGGTCAAGGCCGGGGTCCGGGTGCGCAAGCTCGACGTCGCCTGGGTCGGCAACGGCTACGACTTCGCGCTGAACGCCTGCGACCAGGCCAAGGCCGGCATCGAGGACAACAGCGACGCCCGCGGCTTCGTCTGGCTGCCGGTCTCCTGGGCCGGCGCCCAGCGCTGCGGCGTACTGTGGAGCGGCGACCAGAGCCTGTCCTGGGACTACATCCGCTGGCAGATCCCCACCTACGCGGGCGCCACCATGTCCGGCATCGCCTACGACACCGGGGACGTCGGCTCGATCTTCCGCCGCGACCCCAAGATGTACACCCGCGACCTCCAGTGGAAGGCCTTCCTGCCGACCATCATGACCATGGACGGCTGGGCCAAGGACATGACCGGCAAGGAGCAGCGCGACCAGCAGCCGTGGCTGGACGGCGAGCCCTACACCTCGATCAACCGCAAGTACCTGCAGCTCAAGGAACACCTGCTGCCGTACATGTACACCCTGTCCGCCGAGGCCACCCGCACCGGCATCGGCGCCGTCCGCCCGCTCGCCCTGGAGTACCCGCACGACCAGGCCGCGCTCGGCCCGAACGCCAAGTACGAGTTCCTCGCCGGGCCGGACTTCCTGGTCGCCCCGGTCTACTCCGACACCTCGGTGCGCAACGGCATCTACCTGCCCGAGGGCACCTGGACCGACTACTGGACCGGGCGCACCTACCAGGGCCCCACCACCATCGACAACTACTCCGCCCCGCTGGACACCCTGCCGGTGTTCGTCAAGGGCGGCGCCATCGTCCCGATGTGGCCGCAGGGCACACTGTCCTGGCAGAACCGCGACCGCGGCGAACTCGACTACGACCTCTACCCGCAGGGCGACTCCTCGTACACCCTGTACGAGGACGACGGCGTCACCCGCCAGTACAACGCCGGGTCCTCCGCCACCCAGCAGGTCGAGGTGCACGCCCATGGGCCGGTCACCACCGTCGAGGTCGGGGCCAGCGAGGGCAGCTACACCGGCAAGCCGGACGCCCGCTCGTACCGCTTCACCGTGCACGGCCAGTCCGCCCCGCGCCTGGTCGTCACCCAGGGCGGGCGGCTGCCCGAACTCCACTCGGCCGCCGCCCTCGACACCGCCGCCTCCGGCTGGTACCACGACCCGGCAACGGGCGTGACCCACGTCAAGACCCCGTCCGTCCCCACCGACGACCAGTTCTCGCTCCACCTGATCCACTGAGCAACCGGACCGGAGGCCGGCTGATCGGCCGGCCTCCTGGTCGGCCGGCCCGCTGATCCGCCGACCGACCGCCCGAGGCCCCTGGTGCACAGGGGCCTCACCGGCGTCGGCCCCGGCTCCGCCGGCGCTCAGGTGCTCCGGTGCTCAGATGCTCCGGTGCTCGGGAGGTCCGGTGCTCAGGATGTCCGGTGCTCGGGAGGTCCGGTGCTCAGGAGGTTCCGGTCGCGGCCCGGAGTCTGCCGAGCGCGGCCATCCGGCGCAGGACGGGGACGGGGATGGCGGGGTTACGGACGGCGTGCTCGGCGCTGTCGGCTTCGAGCAGCAGCGTCACCAGCAGATCCGGTGGCAGGGCGGGGTTGAGCCGGGCCCGCCAGCGCACGCCTCCGTCCGGGTCGGTGACGAGCCCTCGGAGCGATTCCGGCGAGAGGCGCCGGTCCCGGCCGGCGGCCGCGCGTACGAGCGGATCGGGGTCGCGGCTCAGCTGCTCGACGAGGGCGCCGGTCGAGGCCGGGTCGTCGAGGGCGAGGGCCCGCAGGCGCGGGTTGGGGTCCGTCGCGAAGCGCAGCAGGCCCTCGCGGGGGAAGTTGGGGTGGTTGTGCGGTCGGCCGGGGAAGGACAGGCTCCCGTCCCACCACGCGGCCACGTCCAGGAGCAGCTCCGGCGGAGCGTCGTCGCACGACTCGGCGAGGAAGAGCCGCACGACCCGGTCCCGGTCGCGGGCCAGCCCGGCCACCACGTCCGCGGGCAGGCGCGGCGCTCTGGCGACGCTGCGGCGGACCAGCAGTTTCGGCGAGGCCGCGAGCTGACGCATGGCGTCGGCGTCCCCGTACAGGGCGCCGATCCACCAGAGCGCCGTCGTCAGGCCCTCCGGATCGATGTCGGGGACGTCAGCGGCCATCACCGCGATCTCCTCCGGCGTCCCGGGCGGCGTGGCGCCGGGGTGCGGCGCACGGCCGACGCCACGGCCGCCACGGGAGAGCCGCCGGGCGGCCAGGTGGTCGGCCGCGAGCTCCGTGAAGAGCCCTCGCAGCCCCGCATTCGGCGTGGCGGCGACGAGCCGGTCCCACTGTGCGGCGGAGAGGTGACCGGATTCCGCGGCGATGACGCGCACCCGCCTGGCTTCGTGGACGACCGCGGCGTCCATCACCTCGGGCGGCAGGTCCTCCCGCCAGAGGAAGCCGGCCTCTTCGGCATCCAGGAGGCTCAGGAGCACGTCGACGGGCGCCGAGCGGTTGAAACCGAGCCCGGAGAGCCAGGATCGGGCCACTTCCCGATCGAGGTCGGTGGCCGCGGTCAGCCTGGTCCAGACCCCGCCGGGCACATCGGGCACATAGCGCACGTCTGGCACATCGGGCACGTCGGCAGCGTGTACATCGGTCGTCCCGGTCATTGGCCAAAGGCTAGAGCACCGGACCGGCCGCGCCCGACCCGAGGTCGGGTGGTCCCCGGGTGGACCACCGGCCGGACCCCACCGGGGACCGGCCGGAAGCCTCGCAAGAACGCTCGACCTTCGGATGCCCGACGGAACAACCCCCGCCGCCCACCCGCCCGTTCGAGCCCATTCCGACCGCGACACGGGCCCGCCGGGGCACACCGGCCGGTCGGGTACGGAAGGGTGAGGCCGCCGCCCGTCCCGGAGCCACCGCACGTGGCCCCGGGACGGGTGGCTTTGCGGCCACGACCGGCCGGAGCGACCCGAGACCGGGATGGTGGCATGACCCTTCAGGACACCCCGACCGCCGGAACCACCCGGCACGGGGACTTCGCCGAACTGCGCCGACGCGTCGGCGAGGCCGGGCTGCTCCGCAAGCGTCCGCTGTACTACGGCTGCCGGGCCACCGCCCTGCTGACCGCCCTCGCCCTGCTGCTGGCCGGGTTCGCCGCCGTCGGCGCGAGCTGGTGGCAGCTCGCTCTGGCGCCCGTACTCGCCCTCGTCCTGGGCCAGTTGGCACTGCTCGGCCACGACGTCGCGCACCACGCGGTGTTCTCCGGGCGCCGGAGCACCGATCTCGCGGGCATCCTGCTCGGCAACCTGGTGGTCGGGATGAGCTACGGCTGGTGGGTCAGCGACCACAACCGCCACCACGCCCACCCCAACCGCGAAGGGCGCGATCCGGCCGCCAATGCCATGCTCTTCGTCCGCACCGCCGAACAGGCCTCCCGTACAAGGGGGTTGCGGAGGACGGTCGCCAAGTACCAGGCGGAGCTGTTCTTCCCGCTGCTCTCGCTCCAGGCCCTCGGTCTGGTCGTCGCCACCGCCCTGACCCTGACCCGGGGCCGACTGCGCCACCCGGTGCTGGAACGGACCCTCGCCGCCCTGCACTACGCCCTCGCGGCGGGCCTGCTGCTGGCCGTCCTCACCCCGCTCCAGGCGCTCGCCTTCGCCGTGCTGTGCGGCGCCGTGCTCGGCGTCTACCTGGGCTGCATCTTCGCGCCCAACCACAAGGGCATGCCGATGACCGGACCGGACGAGCAGCCCGCGGACTACCTCCGGCGCCAGGTGCTGCCCTCCCGCAACCTGCGCGCCGGGCGGTTCACCCACTTCCTCTTCGGCGGCCTCGGCTACCAGATCGAGCACCACCTCTTCCCGGCCATGCCCGTCCCGGCGCTGCGCCCGGCCTCGCGGATCGTGCGCGCCTACTGCGCGGAGGTCGGCCTGCCCTACCTCGAGGCCGGCCTGGTCGACTCGTTCCGGGAGATCCTGCGGGACCTCCGGGCGGTGGGCCGCTGCGTCGACGCACCCCCGACCGCGGCCGTACCCGGGGCCCGGGCCGAGGACGGGCGACCCCGGGCCGAGAGCAGTGCGGCCCGGGTCGAGAGCGGGGCCGCCCGGTGAGCCGCGTCCTGTCCGGGCCGGCGACGGCTGCACCCGCCGGGACCGCCGCCCCGCTCGCCCCCGCCGCCACCCCCGGGCCGGACGGCGGCCCGCTGCGCGTCCTGATCGTCACCGAGTCCTTCCCCCCGCAGCTCAACGGCGTCGCCCACAGCGTGCTGCGGACCGCCGAGCACCTGACCGCGCGCGGCCACCGCGTCCTGGTGGTCACCCCGGCGACCCGCACCCGGCGCGGCCCCGAGCGGGTGGACGGCTACCAGGTGCTCCGGGTCCCGTCCGTCCCGCTGCCCGGCTACCCGGAGGTGCGGATCGCCCTGCCCGGCGGGCAGTTGGCGGCCGCGATCGAGCGGCACCGCCCCCAGGTCGTCCACCTGGCCGGGCCGTTCGCCCTCGGGGCGGCCGGCGCCACGGCGGCCCGGCGGGCCTCGGTCCCGGCCGTGGCCGTGTTCCAGACGGACATGGCGGCCTACGCCCGGACCTACCTCCCGTTCGCGGGCGAGGCCGGCGCCCGGACGGCCTGGCGGATCCTGCGGCGCGTCCACGGCGCGGC
Organism: Kitasatospora sp. NPDC040550; assembly: GCF_055594965.1. Classification (NCBI taxonomy): domain Bacteria; kingdom Bacillati; phylum Actinomycetota; class Actinomycetes; order Kitasatosporales; family Streptomycetaceae; genus Kitasatospora; species Kitasatospora sp. NPDC040550. The sequence goes on from NZ_JBVIWC010000001.1 coordinate 598,998, forward strand.
CGCCCGGACGCTGGCGCCCTCCCGGGCGTCGCTGGACGCGCTGGCCGCCCACGGCGTCCCCCGGCTCCACCTGTGGCCGCGCGGGGTCGACCGGGAGCGCTTCCACCCGCGCCACCGCGACGAGGCGCTGCGCCGTCGGCTCGCCCCGCGCGGCGAGGTGCTGGTCGGCTACGTCGGACGGCTGGCGGCCGAGAAGCAGGTCGACCGGCTGGTGCAGGCCTCCCGGCTGCCGGGCGTCCGGCTGGTGGTGGTCGGCGACGGCCCGTGCCGCGCCCCGCTGGAGGCCGCACTGCCGGACGCGGAGTTCCTGGGCCGCCGCACCGGGCACGAACTCGCCCGGCTGTACGCCTCGTTCGACGTCTTCGCGCACACCGGACCGTACGAGACCTTCGGCCAGACCGTCCAGGAGGCGATGGCCAGCGGCCTGCCGGTGGTCGCCCCGGCGGCCGGCGGCCCGCTGGACCTGGTCCGCCCCGGGCGCACCGGCTTCCTGGTGCCACCCGGCGCGGGCGAGGAGTTCCGTACGGCCGTCGACCGGCTCGCCCGGGACGCCGGCCTGCGGGCCGAACTCGGCCGGGCGGGCCGCGCCGCCGTGGCCGAGCGCGACTGGGCGTCGATCGGCGACCGGCTGATCGGGCACTACCGCCTCGCCATCGCGGAGACCCCCGGAGCGTTGCGACGGTGAGCCGCGCGACGCCGCCAGCACCGCCAGCACCGCCAGCACCGCCAGCACCGCACCCGCACCCGCACCCGTCGAAGGAACCGGCCCCCGTGCACCAACCGCTCGCCGCCGCCTACACCCCCGGCACCGCGCCCGCCGCCGACACCGCCGTCTTCCTGCACGGCCTGGGCGGCTGGACCGACAACTGGGCCGCCCTGATCGACCAGTTGCGCGGCTCGGTGCACTGCCTGGCCCTGGACCTCCCCGGCTACGGCCGGTCGGCGCCCCCGCCCGGCGGCCTGGTCACGGTCGAGGGCCAGGCCACGGCCGTCGCCGCCCACCTCGACCGCGCCGGGCACCGCCGGGTCCATCTGGTCGGCAACTCCCTCGGCGGCCTGACGGCCCTTCACATCGCCGCCCAGCGGCCCGAGTTGGTCGCCTCCTTGACCCTGCTCTCCCCCGTGCTGCCCGGCCTCCCGTCGCCCCAGGCCCTGCGCGCGGCCCTGCTCGCCCTGCCGGGCGCCCCGCGCCTGTACGCCCGGCTGCTCGCCGACCGGAGCCCGGACCGCCAACTGGACGACCTCTACCGCCTGATCTACGCGGACCCCACCCGGGTCCGCCCCGAGGTGCGCGCGGCGGAGGCCCGCGAACGGCTGCGCCGCAGCGAACTCCCTTACGCGGGACGGATGCTGCCCGCGGGCATGCGCGCCGTGGTCCGCGCCTCCCTGTACCGGGGCACCGCCTCCCCCTGGCACCAGGCGGGCCGGATCACCGCCCCCACCCTGCTGGTCTACGGCCGGGAGGACCGGCTCGTGCCGTTCCGGCTCGCCCCGCGCGCCTACGCCGCCTTCCGCGACGCCCGCCTGCTCACCCTCCCCGACACCGGCCACGTCGCCATGCAGGAACGCCCCGCCCCGGTCGCCGCCGCACTCCGCGCCCTGATCGCCGAGACCGGCCGCACGACGGAACCCCCGGCGCCGCACCGTACGACCCGGCGCCCCACCACGACCCCGGCCGCCGGCCGGGCGCCCCTGGACGGAGCCTGACATGACCCAGTTCCCGGACACCCCCGCCGAGGGAACCGACGCCGCCGCGCACGAACCCGACGCCGGGGCCCTGCGCGAGTTCCTGGTCGAGATCACCACCACCGTGCCCGAGGGCACCCCCGCGGCGGAGGTCGACCGCCGGCGCGCCGCCGAGGCCGTCCGCGCCCGCGAGCTGGCCGCCGCCGGGCGCCTGGCGCGGTTGTGGCGCCCGGTCGGCGAGCTGCGCAGCATCGGCATCTGGCGGGCCGCCGACGAGGACGAGCTGCGCGAGGAGGTGCTCGGCAGCCTCCCGCTGCGGCCGTGGATGACCCTCACGGTGACCGCGCTGGAGTCCCACCCCAACGACCCGGCCCGGTCGTGAGAACCGGGGCGGGCGACCCGGCGGGTCAGCGGAGTGCGGCCCGGCCCGTCCGGACGGCGTGCAGGGCGCGCTCGACGGTCTCCGCCTTCTCCCCGACCGGCGCCACGTAGTCGATGACGCCGCGGGCGGCGTCCTCCCCGAGCAGCCGGGTGATCACCCAGGTGGCGAGGTACTGGGAGGCCAGGCAGCCGCCCGCCGTGGCGATGTTCCCCTCGGCATGGAACGGCCCGTCCAGCACGGTGACGCCGGCGGCCTCGACGAAGGGTCGGCTGGTGGTGTCGGTGCAGGCCGGCACAGTGCCCAGCAGTCCGAGGCGGGCCAGCACCAGGGCGCCCGAGCACTGCGAGCCCACCAGTTGGCGCGAGGGGTCGAGCGGCAGCATGCGGAGCAGCCGGTCGTCGGCCACCACGTCGCGGGTCCTGATCCCGCTGCCGATCAGCACCGCGTCGGCCTCGGTCACGAACCCCAGCGGGCGCTGGCCGGTCACCTCCACGCCGTTCATCGAGGTGACCGTCGGCGTCGGCGTGGTGACGAACGCCTCCAGGCCGTCCTTGCGGCACCGGTTGATCAGCGCGGACGCGATGAAGCTGTCGAGCTCGTTGAACCCGTCGAAGGTGACCACGGCTACCTGCATCGGCTCTCCTCGAATCTCCTCGAAGTGCGGTACGAGCTCCCCGGTCGTCCCCGTACGGCTCTTCCCGGTACGGGTCTTCCCCGTACGGCCTCAGGCAGGCGTGCCGGCCGCGAGGACCTGCCGCAGGTCCTGCACGGATGCGCGGATGAGCCCCGGCAGGTCCGGGCCGCCCGGCCCGGCCGGCTCGGCGATCCAGCGCGCGACGGCGACCTTGAACACGGCGATGCCCGTTTCGGCCGCCAGGCCGGCGGTCGGCTCGGGGACGCCGCGGCCGCGCAGCGCTTCGGCCGTCACCGCCGCCATCGCGTCGAGCTTGACCAGCTCGCGTTCCCGCAGTTCCGGATTGGCCGACACGACGGCGTCTCGCTGCCGGACCCGTTCGGGGTTCTCCTGCAGCACGGCGCCCACGGCTTCCAGGGCCGCGCCGACCGTCTCCATCGGGGCCGCGTCGGCGGGCGCGTCCGCGATGGCCCGTACCAGCAGCTCACGCATCAACTCGGTGCCGTGGAAGAGGACTTCGCGTTTGTCGGCGAAGTGCCGGTAGAAGGTCCGCTCGGTCAGCCCGGCCCGCGCGGCGATCTCCGCGGCCGTGGTCCGTTCGAACCCCTGCTCGGCGAAGAGCGCCAGCGCCGCCTCCGCCAGCCGTCCGCGCCCGTTCGGCTCCCATCTGCCCATGCGGTGATCGTACGCGATGACAGCTTCTGACATCACTGCTAGCCTGACGACAGTCACTGACATCACCGTTCTGGAGGTTCTGTCATGCGGGTTTTCGTCACGGGCGCGTCCGGCTGGATCGGCTCCGCCGTCGTCCCCGAACTCATCGGCGCCGGCCACCGGGTCACCGGGCTCGCCCGGTCCGACGCCTCGGCCGCCACGGTCGCCGCCACCGGGGCCGAGGTCCTGCGCGGCGACCTCGACGACCTGGACGCCCTGCGCGCCGGGGCCGCCGGGGCCGACGCCGTCATCCACCTCGCCTTCGTCCACGACTTCGCCCACTTCGACGCCTCGATCCGCACCGACGCCCGCGCGGCCGAGGCCCTCGGCGAGGCCCTCGCAGGATCCGGCAAGCCCCTGGTCGTCGCCCACGGGACGCCTGCGGCGCCCGGACGGGTGGCGACCGAACACGACCGCAGCGTGCCCGGCACCCTCGCGGCGGGCCGCGACGAGAACGCCACGGCCGTCCTCGTCATGGCGGAGCGCGGCCTGCGCCCGTCCGTCGTCCGGCTGCCCCGCACCGTCCACGGCGACGGCGACCACGGCTTCATCGCGGGCCTGATCGCCACCGCCCGCGCCAAGGGCGTCTCCGGCTACGTCGGCGACGGCTCCCAGCGCTGGCCGGCCGTCCACGTGCGCGACGCCGCGCGCCTGTTCCGCCTGGCCGCCGAACGGGCCCCGTCGGGTTCGGTCCTGCACGCCGTCGGCGACGAGGGCGTGCCGATCCGCGCCGTCGCCGAGGTGATCGGCCGCCACCTCGACCTCCCGACGGCCTCCGCCCCGGCCGAGGACTTCGGCTTCCTCGGCGCCATCCTCGCCGTCGACCAGCCCGCCTCCAGCACCCTGACCCGCGACCTCCTCGCCTGGCACCCCACCCAACCCGGCCTCCTCGAAGACCTCGAAGCGGGCCACTACTTCCGCTGATCCCACGGCACTTCCGGCCCCGGGGCACTCAGAGCGTCTGGACCAGGCCGCCGTCGATGACGAAGTCGCTCCCGGTGACGTTGCCGCTGCGGTCGGCGGCCAGCAGGAGCACGAGGTCGGCGACCTCCTGCGGACGGCTGAAACGGCCGGTCACGGACTGCGCGGCGGCGGTACGGGCGACGTCCTCCGGCTCCGCCCCGGAGGCCTTCGCCACCGTCGCGGCGACACCGTCCTCACCGAGCCACAACCCCGTGGCGACCGGGCCCGGGCTGACGGTGTTGACGCGCACCCCGAGCGGACCGACCTCCTTGGAGAGGGCCTTGCAGAAGTTGGTGAGCGCCGCCTTGGCCGCGCCGTAGTCGATCACCGCCGGGTCGGGCAGGAAGGCGTTGACCGAACTCACCGTCACGATCGAGGCGTTGCCGCGGTCGATCAGGTGCGGCAGGGCGGCCCTGGTGGTACGGACGGCGGCGAGGAAGTTGACCGTCAGCGCCTGGAGCCAGTCGTCGTCGGTGACGGACCGGAAGCCGCCCGGCCGGGGCCGCACCGCACCGACGTTGTTGACGAGGATGTCCAGTCCGCCGAACCGGGAGACCGCTTCCTCCACCGCCGCCGCGGGGCCGTCCACGGTGGTGAGGTCCGCCGACACCGGATGCACCCGCAGGGCGAGGTCGGTCAGCGGGCCGGTGACGCCGCGCGCCACCGCCGCCACCTTCACGCCCTCGGCGGCGAGCGCCTGCGTCACTGCCAGACCGATCCCCTTGCTGGCCCCGGTGACGAGGGCGACCTTGCCCGAGAGGTTCAGGTCCATCGCGGGCTCCTCGGCCGGACCGCTCGACGGCGGCCTTGATCCGGCAGCCGGGGTCGGGGGTGCCCTTCCCGGTGCTGCGGAGGACCGTGCTCTCCGGACATCTCGGGTCTCCTCGCTCAGTGCCCCGGTGGACGCCCCCGGACCAGGATTCCAGAGGGCCTCGGCCGCCGCCTCCCGGTGCGGGGCCGGACCGACCTCCGGCCGCCGTCAGCCCTCCGCGGGACGACCGCCCGAACCGGCGGCGTCCTGCTCGGCGACGTCCGCCGGAGTCGCCCTCAGGCCGCCGAGCAGGGTGGCCAGGTAACGGTGCGCGGTGTCGATCCGCTGGGCGGGCGGGCCGCCGTGGACGTTCACGGCGTAGGCGAGGCCGCACATGAGCGGGACGAGGTCGGCCGCGTTCAGATCGGGGCGGACGGCACCGGCCGCGCGGGCCCGGTCGAGGAGTACGGTGCCGGCCGAGCGGATCGACTCCTTGAGCTCCTCGGTGCGCGGCAGGGCGGCGGAGTCGGCGGCGGCGACCGGCGCCAGCGAGGCGTCGGTCACCTGCGCTTCGACGGTGCGGGCCAGGAAGTCCGCCAGCGCCCGCCCGGGGTCGGTGCCGGCCAGGGCCAGCTCGCCGTGAGCGGCGAGCCGTTCCAGGCAGGGGGCGGCGACGGTCTCCAGGAGCGCCTCGGGCGTGGCGAAGTGCCGGTAGACGGTGCCGACGCCGAGTCCGGTCCGGCGGGCGACGTCGTTGAGCTGCAACGGCGTGCCCTCGTCGACCAGGGCCCGAGCGACGGAGACGATCCGTTCCCAGTTGCGGGCGGCGTCCTTGCGCAGGGGTGTGGTCATGGGGCCATGTTAACCGGATGACCCATCCGGCACGCTTCCCCGTCGGTGCCGGCACCGGCACCGACGCCGGCACCGGTCGGAGGTCAGCCGGCGACCTTCGGCGCGTACCGCTCACTGAGCCTGCGCACCGCCTCGACCACGCGCGGGTCGGTCGCCGCCCGGAACGGGGCGACCGGACGGGCCCGGGCGCCGATCACGACGCCGGTCCGGCCCGCCAGGGCCTCGTCGGTCGCGGCGGTGATCGAGGGCCTGGCGGCCACCGACGCCGGGCCGGACGTCGAACGCTCGAACCTGCGGCGTACCAGTGGCCACAGCAGTCGCAGCGGCGGCGAGACGATCCTCGGGTCGGTCAGCGTCCCGTCGGTCATGTCGGTCGCCGCACCTCCGGGGTCGGCGGCGAGGACCGAGACGCCCGTACCGGCCAGCCGCGCCGCCAGGTCGAGGGTGTGGGCGAGGTGGGCGAGCTTGGCGCGGCCGTACCAGTGGAAGCCGTAGTAGCCGCCGGGCGGCTCGACGTCGTCGAACACCCGCTTGGCGAGGGCGACCGCGCCCGAGGTCACGTTCACGATCCGGCTCGGCGCACCGGCTGTCAGGGCGGGCAGCAGCAGCTCGGTGAGCAGGTACGGCGACAGGTGGTTGACCATGAAGGAGGCCTCGACGCCGCCGAGGGTCCGCCGTTCCGGGAACATCGCCCCGATGTTGTTGACCAGCACGGTCAGCGGTCGGCCCGGGGCCGCGTGGTCGGCGCCGATCCGGGCGGCGAGCGCGCGCACGTCGTCGAGCGAGCCGAGGTCCGCGGCCAGGAAGCGGGCCGGGCGTTCCGGGCGTGTGGCGGCGATGCGCTCGACCGCTCGCGCACCCCGGTCGGCGTCGCGCCCCACCACGGTGACCGCGTATCCGGCGGCGGCCAGCCCCAGCGCCGTCTCCAGTCCGATACCGGCCGTCCCGCCCGTCACCACCGCTGCCTTGCGCATGGGTCCTCCTCGCTCCAGGAAAGCGGATGCATCATCCGCTTGACCGGAAGGTAGCACATAACCGGATGACCAATCCGCTTCAAGGCGCCGACCCCCGGGCCGGAACCCCGGCCGCCACCCCGGGCCGCCACCCCCGGCCGCCACCCCGGGCCGCCACCCCCGGCCGGCACCCCGGACCGGCACCCCGACCGCGACCCCGGACCGGGCCCTTGGCGAACACCTGGCGGAGAAGCCGGAAAGGGAAAATGACTGGAATCATTCCCACGCTGGATAATCCAATCTCCGAATATCTCTTCCGTCACTCGCGCATTCACCCGCCCCGTACATGCCACGGCTTTCACGGTGGCCCTCGACACCGTTCACGGGGTATGCGATAGTCGCTTTCGACCACCTGGTACCGAGGAGCACGCGTTGCCCATTTCCAGGCGTTTGATATCGCCCGAGGGGCGCATCTGGGAGACCGAGGAAATCCTGGCCCGGGTATTCGGTGCCACCGAACTTCTGGCCCGCCGAAATGTCGGACCGGGTTCGCGGGTGATGCTGAGCGGGGCCAATTCGCCGGAATGGGTCGTCGTGCTGCTGGCGCTCGTCCACCTCGACGCCTCGGTGGTCCTGGCCGATCACCGGGCCACCCCCGCGCAGCGGTCGCGGATCCGCGACCTGGCCCGGGTGGTGCTCGACCTCGGCGACGGCGCGGTCGAGGCGACGGCGGCGCGGCGGAGCGCGGCGGTGACGGCGGCCGAGCCCGATCCCGCGGCCTGGGCCCGGCGGCGGGACGCCGCGATCTCGTGGTCCTCGGGCACGACGGGCAGCCCCAAGGGCATCGTGCGCTCCGGCCGGTCGATCCTGGACAACCTGGCGCTCAGCGCGGACCGGATGGGCTACCGGCCCGACGACGTCTTCCTGCCCGTGCTGCCGTACTCCCACCAGTACGGTCTCTCGCTGGTGCTCTGCTGGTGGCTGGGCGGGGGCACGCTGGTGGTCTACGGGCCGAGCACGCGCCTGGACCACGCGCTCGCGACCGGCGTGGAGCACGGCCTCACCGTCGTGGACGCGGCCCCATCGACCTACTACAGCCTGCTCAACCTGCTCGACCGCCGCCCCGCGCTGGCGGGCGCGCTGGGGACGGTACGGGCCTGGTGCGTGGGCGGCGCGCCGCTGGGCCGCAGCCTGGCGGCCCGCTTCCACGCCCGCACGGGCCGGCACCTGCTCGACGGCTACGGGGCGACGGAGCTGGGGAACGTCGCACTGGCGCCGCCCGCCGATCCGGTCGGCTGCGGCACCCCGCTGCCGGGGGTGGTCGTCGAGGTCCACGACGAGGAGGGCAGGCCACTCCCCGGCGGTCGGCTCGGCGAGCTCGTGGTCCGCAGCCCGGGCCTGATGACGGGTCTGCTCGGCGAGGACGGCGAGATCGTCCCGGTCGCCGGTGCGGTGCACCGCACCGGCGACATCGGGCTGCTCGACGACGCCGGTCGGGTCTTCCCGATCGGGCGCAAGCACGCCGTGCACCGGGACGGGCACACGCTCTACCCCGACCACCTCGCCGAGCGGGCCGGGGCGGCCGGGGCGCGGACGGAGGTCGTCGCCGTGCCCGACGCCCGCCTGGGCTGCCGCCTGGTGTTCGTGATCGAGGACCCGGACGGCCACCAACCCGCGTACTGGAAAGGGCTGTTGCGTCCGCTGCTGGCCCGCTACGAGCAGCCCGACCAGATCGTGGTGCTTCCCTCGCTGCCGCTCACCAACACGGGAAAGCCCGACCGGGCCGTTCTGGAGAAGATCGCCATGACCTCGCTGCCCGCGTCGCGCCGGACGACCGCCGACACCACCGCCGCGCCCACCACCCCGGACGGCTACCGCATCCCCTTCCCCGACCGGGTCGACGCGCTGCGCGCGGTGCGCCGGTACGTGGCCGACCACGAGGACGCGGTGCTGCGGATCCTCACCGAGATCTCGCCCCACCGCACCGCCGCCACGGAGATCCGCTCCTTCCTCGCCGCCCTCGACGGCGCGGAGCAGGAGGTCCGCCGCGTCCGGCCCGGCCGCGTGCCCCGGGCGGCGGTCTTCACGCCCTCCAACATCCCGCTCTATTCCTATGCGCTCTACATGCTGGTGGCGTCCCTCTACAGCGAGAGAATAACCTTCCGGCCGTCCTCCGAAATCCGGGGGCAGATGCAGCGCCTGCACGATCTGCTGGCGCCGGTCCACGGCCTGCCCATCGCCCTTTCCGGGCTCAGCCAGCGCAAGTTCGTGACGGGACCGGTGCGCGAAGCCGACCTGATCGTCTTCACCGGTGACTACGCCAATGCCGAGACCATTCGGGAAGGCCTGGCGGAGGACCAGCTGTTCCTCTTCTTCGGCCACGGCATCAACCCCTTCGTGATCGCGCCCGACGCCGATCTCGCACTCGCCGTGCACGACGTCACCCGGATCCGGCTCTACAATTCGGGCCAGGACTGCTTCGGCCCCGACGTCGTGTTCGCCCCGAAGGGCCGCGCCGAGGAGTTCGTCGACCGGCTGTCCGCCGAGCTGGCGTCCCTGCGCTTCGGTCCGAACGGCGACCCGGCCGCCGACTACGGCCCCCTCTTCTACGACTCGGCGCTGATCGACTGCTCGGACTACCTGGTGCGCCACGCCCGCCGCATCCGGCACGGCGGGCGCATCGACCTGCCGTCCCGCAAGATCGAACCGACCGTGCTGCTCTGGGGCTTCGACGACAAGCTCCCGCTGGAGGAGATGTTCGCCCCGGTGTTCAACGTGGTGGCCTACCCCAGCGCGCGGCTGCTGCGCGAACGGCTGGCGAGCCCCTACTTCGGCGAACGCGCGCTGGGCGCGATGGTGTACGGGAACGATCCGGCGACGGTGGAGGTCCTGAGCAGGCGTCACCGCACCTGCGTCAACCACACCCTGCTCGACGCCGAGGACGGCAACCGTCCGTTCGGCGGCTTCGGCCTGCGCGCCAACTACCTCTGCTACGGCGGCGAACGGCGGGCCGAACCGCTGCTGATGTCGCAGGCCGTGGCGCGGGTCCTCCCGACGGCCGTCCCCGTCACGGCGGTCGGGGAGTGAGCCGGGTGGACCGGCGGCACCCGGACGCGTGGTCGGCGATCGTCGAGCTGCTGGTGGCGCACGGGGTGGACACCTGCTTCGGGCTGCCCGGCGACGACCTGGAGCTGCTGCGCGCCCTCGACGCCGCCGGTCTGGACCTCGTACCGTGCCGCGACCAGCGCAACGCGATGTACATGGCCACCGGGTACGCGCTGCAGTCGGGCCGGCTCGCGGTCTGCGCGCTGGGCAAGGGCCCGGCCGTCACCCACGCGGCCACCGGGCTGCTGGAGGCGCGCGAGTCCGGTGCGCCCGTGCTGGTGCTCGCCGCCGGCACGCCCGAACGCCGCCGGGGCAGTGGCGGGTTCCAGGAACTCGACCAGGTCGCCGTGACGGCGCCGCTGGTCCGCTGGGCGCACCGGGTGGGGCACCCGGACCGGGTCGTCCCCGCGACGGTGACGGCCCTGACCCGGGCCGTGGGGCCACCGGCCGGGCCGGTGTACCTGGAGGTGCCCGATGACGTCCGCACGGCCGAGGTGCTCGTCCCCGGAGCGCGGCCGGGCCGGCCGGAGCCGCTGTTCCCCGACCCCGGTCCCGACTCCGCACCGGCGACGGCGCCGGGGCCGGCCCTGGCCGCGCTCCGGGCGAGCCGGCGTCCGGTGGTGCTGGTGGGCGGCGGGATGCGGCACCGCAACGGCGGCGGCGCCGTCGAGCGCCTCGCCGACCGCCTCGGCGCGGCGCTGTTCACCACCGCCTCCGGCCGGGGCGCCGTCGACGAGCGCCACCCGCTGTTCTGCGGCGTGGCGGGCCTCTACGCCGGGCGCCCCGCCCGGGAGTTGTGGGCCTCCTGCGACCTGGTGGTGTCGCTCGCCGGCCGGCTGGAGGAGACGGTCGTCGAGGGCGGGGAGCCGTGGCCGTCCGTCCCGGTGGTCCAGGTCAACCTGGACCCGGCCGGGCTGTCGGCCGAGTTCCCGGGCCCGCGCGTGCTCGGCGACGCCCGGCACGCCGTGCTCGGCTGGACGCGCGCGCTGGCGGAGGACGGCGGGGCCGGGCGCGCGGCGGCGACCGGCGCCTGGGCGGACGCGGTCGCCACCGCCCGCAAGGCCCTGGAGCTGGACGTGGCGGCCGAGTTGGCCCGCGCGGCGACCCTGCCGGGGATCCGCGTCGCCGAGCTGCTCGCCGCGCTCGACGCCACCGCCGACGGGCCCCGCGTGCTGGTCCAGGAGAACGGGCTGCAGGACATGTGGTCCTACGGCTTCCCCTTCCGGGTCGGCGGCGGGTCGGTGGTGCCCTCGGAGCAGACCCCGCTGGGCTTCGGCGCGGCCGCGGCCATCGGGGTCAAACGGGCCGCCCCGGACCACGAGGTCACCGCGTTCGTCGGGGACGGCGCCTTCCTCGCGGCCCGCGCGGACATCGCCGCCACCGCCCGCAGCCACGGCGGCGTGCTGTACGTGGTGCTGTGCAACGGCGGCTACGGCTGGCTGGACGCCCAGCGCGCCCGCCTCGGCCTCGACGCCGGACGCCACGCCTTCACCCGCCCGGGCTCGCCGCCGCCCGCCGTGGACGCACCGGACGTCCACTGCCGGGTGCTGCGCGACAAGGCCGCGCTCACCGACGAACTCCGCACCGCACGCCGGTTCTGCTCCCGGGGCGGCACCGCCGTGCTCCTGGTGCCGGTCTCCCCCGACGACGTCCTCCCGGCCGTCCGCGACGCCGCGGTGGTGCCCCAATGACCCGCACCGGAACACCGCCGGGAGCCGGGTACGGCCGGTACCGGCGCCGGGTGGTCGTCACCGGGTACGGGGCGGTGACCCCGCTCGGCCACAGCGCCGAGGAGACCTGGACGGCGATGCTGGCCGGGCGCAGCGGGATCGCCGCCGTGGACGCGATCGACGTGACCGGTCTGGACGTCCGGATCGGCGGGCAGGTCCGCGGCTTCGTACCCGGCCGCTACATGCCGCCGGCGGTCGGCCGCCGCACCGACCCGTACGCCCAGTACGCCCTGGCCGCGGCGCTGGAGGCGTGCGGGCACGCCGGGCTGGTCGTCGACGACGGCCTGGCGCCGAGGGTCGCCGTGGTCATCGGCAGCGGCTACGGCCCGGTCGGGTCGATCTACCGGGCCGCCGACACCCTGCGCGCCAGGGGGCCGCGGGCGATCAGCCCGTTCGCCCAGGTCACGACCGCCATGGACAGCGCCGCCGGGGAGATCAGCATGCGCATCGGGGCCCAGGGGCCGAGCCGGGCCCAGAGCACGGCGTGCGCCAGCGGCGCGGACGCGGTCGGCGCGGGGATGCGCATGATCGCCACCGGCGAGGCCGACGTCGTCCTGGCCGGCGGCGCGGACGCCTGCGTCACGGCCGTCGACCTCGCGGGCAGCGGCAACGCCCGTGCGCTGTCCCGGCGCAACGACGACCCGACGGCGGCCTGCCGGCCGTTCGACGCGCACCGCGACGGGTTCGTGATGAGCGAGGGAGCCGCCGTGCTGGTCCTGGAGGCCGCCGAGACGGCCGAGCGTCGGGGCGCCACGGCGCTGGCCGAGCTCGCGGGCTACGGGGCGAGTTCGGACGCCCATCACTGGACCGCCCCGCACCCGCAGGGGCGGGGCGCGTGCCTCGCCGTCGAGGCGGCGCTGCGCGACGCGGGGATCACCGGGGCGGACGTGGACTACGTCAACGCGCACGGCACCGGAACGCTGCTGAACGACGCCACCGAGACGGCGGTGCTGCGCCGGGTGCTGGGCGAGCGGGTCACCCGGATCCCGGTCAGCTCCACCAAGTCGATGACCGGGCACATGATCGGTGCCGCCGGGGCGGTCGAGCTGGTGGCCTCGATCCAGGTCCTGCGCACGGGCGACGTCCCGCCGACCGTCAACTGCGACGAACCGATCGACCCGGAGATCAACTTCGTGCCGCACCGGGCACAGCACCACGAGCGCGTCCGGATCGCGCTCAGCAACTCGTTCGGCTTCGGCGGCCACAACGCGGCCCTCGTCGTCCGCGCGGTCTGAGGCCCGGCCGTGAACCGCCGCCCGGAGCCGCCGCCGAGCCCAGCGACCACGGGCCCCGCCAGCACGGGGCCCGCCAGCACGGGGCCCGCCGCCCTGGACCCCGGCGTCACCCGCAGCGGGCCGCTGACCTGGGTCCAGCAGTGGCACTGGTTCGAGCGCACCGTGCCCCCGGCACGACGGGTGAACCCGACGCCGCTCGCCGACCACTGCCACGTCCCGCCGTCGGCCTCCCTCGCCGACGTCCACGCGGCGCTCGCCGCCCTGGCCGCCCGGCACGAGGCGCTGCGCACCACCGTCGATCCGCTGCGCCCGGTCCAGCACGTGCACCGCGCGGACCGGGCGCCCTTGCCGGTCGACCACCTGGACGTCCCGGTGGTCGACGCCGCCACCCTGGACGCCGCCACCGCCGCACTGGCCGCCCGCCCGATCGACCTTGAGCGGAACCCGCCCTGGCTCGCCCGGGTGCTGCTGACGGCGGGACAGCCGCGGGCGGTACTGGTCGCCGCCCACCACGTGCTGATCGACGGCTGGGGGCTGGCCGTGCTGCTCGACCAGCTGCACGGCCAACTTCTCGGCACGGAACAACCGTTGGGGACGGCCTCGCACCCGCTCGACGCGGTCGCCGCCCAGGCGCCGGAGCGGGCCCGCGCGGCGGAGCGGGAGTGGCTGACCCGGCTCGCGGACAACCCCACCGGGGTGCTGGCCCCGTTCGGCGGGTCGGCGGACGGCGCCGGGCGCCACCGCCTCCAGCACCGCTCGGTGGGCGCCTACCGGCACCTGCACCGCGTCGCCCGGCGCCACCGGGCCAGCCCGGAGGTCGTCGTGCTGGCGGCGCTGGCCCACGACGTCGCCGCGCGCACCGGCGAACTCCGCTTCCTGGCCTCGGTGGTGGTCTCCAACCGGGCCCGGGCCGCCCTGCGGAGCAGCGTCGGGGTCCGGGCCCTGACCGTCCCGGTGCAGATCGACCTCCGTCCGGGCGCGGCGTTCGGCGAGGTGGTCGCCTCGGTCGCCGCCGCCTCCGCGACGGCCTACCGGTACGGCCACTGGCGCCCCGCCGAACTGGTCGCCGCCCAGGCGCGGACGGACCGTCGCCGCGGGGTCCGGACCGTGCCCACCATCGAGTACAACTGCTACTCCTGGCCGCGCGGTTATCTCGTGCCCGGGTACCTCGACCCTGCGGCCCCGGCCCCGGCGCCGGGCGCCCCGCCGGACGGGTCGGCCGGCTGGCTCCGCAGCGCGCCCGACGAACCCTGCGACACGCTCTACGTCGACCTCGCCCTCGACGCGGGAGCCGTCACCCTCGACGTCACCGTCGGGGACCACCTGCTCGACGCCGGGCAGGCCGCGGCCCTGCCCGTCCGGCTGTGCGCCCTGCTGCACGCGGCGGCCGACGGCGCCGAGTGCGCCGTCCCGGCGCGCCCGACCGCACCGGCCGCCCCCGGGTGGTGGCGCGCCCCGCAGGGCTGGGTGCGCCCGGCCGCGGTCGCGGCGGTGCTGCGCGACTGTCCCGGAGTGCTCGATGTGACGGTGGCGCCCGGCGGGGAGGTGACAGGGGCGGACGAGGAGCCGCACCTCGTCGCCCGCGCCCGCACCGCCCCCGGGGTCACCCCGGAGGCCCTGCACCGCCACGTGCTGGACCACCTCGACGAGGTACCCGGCCTGCTGGCCCCGGGCCGCTACGTGCTGTCCCCGGCCGGGGCCGGCGCCACCACCACGACCCGCACGGAAGCGCTGCGGGTCCCGCGCCGCCCGCCCGTCACGGCCGCCGAACGGGCGCTGGCCGCCGCCGTAGCGGCCGCCGCGACCGGTGGACCCGGCGACCCGGACGCCGTGGACCTGAACCGCTGTCTGGCCGACCACGGCCTCACCCTGGTCGCCGTCCCGCCGCTGCTGGCGCTGCTCCGCCGGTCCGGCTTCACCGGGATCGCCTCGGACGAGCTGGCCGGGACGGCCTCGCTCGGCCACCTCGCCGCCGCCCTGGAGCCCGGACCGCCCGGACCGCCCGGACCGCCAACGGCACCGCCACCACCGCCCGTACCGCCCCTGCCGCCCCGCGCCCACCGTGCAGGAGGAACCTCAGCATGACCGCGCCCCGCAGCACCGCACCGTCCGTGGACCGCCTGGCCCCGTGGGCCTTCGCCGCCTTCGTCGAGGCCAACACCCACGACACGGCGTACCGCCCGCCGGTGGTGGACGGCCCGGTCGGGCCGACCATCGTCCGCAACGGCCGCGAGCTGGTGAACTTCGCCAGCATCAGCTTCCTCGACCTGGAGCGCCACCTCCCGGTGCGGCGCCACTTCGCCGAGGGGGCGCTGGCCCACGGGCTGAGCACCAGCGGCTCCCGGATGACCCAGGGGATCTGCCGCCCGCACCAGGTGCTGGAGGAGACGATCGCCCGGCACACCGGCAAGGAACGCGCCATCAGCTTCGCCACCGGGCTGCTGGCCAACATCGGCTTCGTCCACGCCATGAGCAGTTCCGCGCACTTCGACGACGGGATCGAGGTCCGCAACCACGACACCGTCTTCGTCGTCGACCGGGACGTCCACTGGAGCATCTGGAAGGGCCTCCAGGGGCTGGCGTACGGCCGCCACGTCCACGCCTTCCGGCACAACGACGTCGCCGACCTGGCCCGCATCCTGGGCCGGGTCCGCGCCCGCAAGACCGTGGTGATCGCCGAGAGCATCTACTCGGCCGACGGCACGATGGGGCCGATCGTGGAGATCCTCGACGAGTGCGACCGGCACGGCGCCGTCAGCATGATCGACGACGCGAACGGCTTCATGGTCTACGGGCCGGAGCACCGCCCGTACGCCCGGGAGGCGGCCGCGATCCGGGAACGGGCCGACTTCGTGATGGTGTCGCTGTCGAAGGCCGTCGGCCTGGAGGGCGGTGCGATCGCCGGTCCGGCGGCGGCCGTCGACGCCTTCGAACTCCTCTCCGGGACCTCGATGTTCACGGCCGCCATCCAGCCGCCGACCGCCCACGCGGCCGAGCGCACGATCGCCGCCCTGGCCGGAGATCCCCGGATCGTCGACAACTACCTGGCCCATGCCGCCCGCCTGCGCCGGCGGATGCACGAGGCCGGTACGGCGACGACGCCGACCGAGTCGTACATGCTCTCGGTGCCGATCGGGAACGACGCCGCCGCCCTGCAGATGCGGGAGTGGTTCGCCGAGGACGGCTATCTCGTGCCCGTCTTCTCCTACCCGGCGGTCGCGCGCAACCAGGCGCTGCTGCGCCTGTTCCCGCACGCGGGCCACACCGAGGAGCAGTTGGACGGCTTCCTGCGCACCCTCGTCGACTACCGCCGGCGCCTCGGGGTCTGACCGCCCCGGCTCGGCCCGCCCGCCGGCCCCGCCCGCCGACCCCGCCCCCTCAGGGAGGAACCCCGTGATGAGCAACGACGACATCCTCACCGCCATCGCCGAGATCGTCGAGGAGGTCCTCGGTGTCGACTCCGCCGACGTGAGCGCCGAGACCTCCTTCGCCGACGACCTCGACGTCGACTCCCTGGCCATGATGGAGATCGCCGTGGCGGTGGAGGACAGGTTCGAGGTGAAGATCCCCGACGACCGGGTCAGGGAGCTGCGGACCGTCGGCGACGCGGTGGACTACGTCGCCGGCCACCGGTGACCGCCCCCGGAACGCCCCCTCGGACGCCCGTCGGAAGGCCCGCCGGGACCGTCCTCGACCGCTTCCGGCTGGACGGCCGCGTCGCCGTGGTCACCGGTGCCTCCTCCGGCCTGGGCGTCGCCTTCGCGACCGCGCTGGCCGAGGCCGGCGCCGACCTCGTGCTCGCCGCCCGGCGCGCCGAGCGGCTGGAGGCGGTGCGCGCAACCGTCGAGCAGCTCGGCCGCCGGGCCCTCGCCGTGCGGACCGACGTCACCGAGCCGGCCGACTGCCGCGCCCTGGTCGACGCCACCGTGCGCGCCTTCGGGCGACTGGACGTCCTCGTCAACAACGCCGGGATCAGCAGCGAACACCCGGCGGAGGAGGAGACGCCGGAGCAGTTCCGCGAGGTCGTCGACACCAACCTCAACGGCGCCTACTGGATGGCCCAGGCCGCCGGCGCGGTGATGCGGCCCGGCAGTGCCGTCGTCAACGTCTCCAGCATCCTGGCCCTGGTCACCGGCGGGCTGCCGCAGGCCGCCTACTCGGCCTCCAAGGCCGGGCTGCTCGGGCTCACCCGCGACCTCGCCCAGCAGTGGACCCCCGGCCGGGGCATCCGGGTGAACGCCCTCGCCCCGGGCCTCTTCCCCTCCCCGATGACCGACGGCTACACCGAGGGCTACCTGGAGGCGGTGCTGCCACGGGTGCTCGCGGGCCGCCTCGGACGGCCGGAGGAGCTCGCGGCGGCGCTGGTCTTCCTGGTCTCCGACGCGGCGTCCTACATCACCGGCACCACCCTCACCGTCGACGGGGGCACCCACATCGCCTGACCCCCACCGACCACCGCGAACGGAGGTGTCCATCCATGGTGTCCACGGTGCCGGTCGGCGGGCCCGGCGGCCGGCTCGGCCGGTCGCACCTGCGGCGCCTGGTCGTCGGCCAGGGCCTGGCGGCCGTGACCGACGCCCTGTTCATCGTGTGGCTCACCCTCTTCGTGCTCGACCTGGCGGAGCCCGGCCTCGCCACCGGGTTCGTCCTGGTGGCCGTGGCACTGCCCCGGGCGGTGCTGCTGCCGCCCGCCGGAGTACTGGTCGACCGTCTCGGCCCCGACCGGGTGGTGGTCGCCGCCGCCTGGCTCCGGGTCGCCGTACTGCTCACCCTCGGCGCCCTGGTCACCTTCGGCGCGCCGTCGCTGACCACCGTCGCGCTGCTCGGCGGCCTGCTCGGCGCCGCCGACGCCGCGTACTTCCCGGCGGCGCTGGCGCTGCTGCCCGCCGTCGTGCCGACCGAGCAGCTCTCCCGGGTCAACGGGCTGGTGCAGGGCGCGGAGTCGGCAGGCGACCTGGTCGGCCCGGCGGTGGCCGCCGGCTGCATCGCCGCGGCCGGCTTCCCCGCCACCCTCGGCGGGATCACGGCGATGGCGGCCCTGGCCGCCGCCGCTTTCAGCACCCTCGCCCGGGTGGTCCGGCGGGCCGGCGGCCCCGGAGCGGAGGCCGCCCCGGACGGCGACGGCGATGGCGACGGCGACGGCGATGGCGCTGGCGACGGCGACCGCGACCGCGACCGCGACCGCGACGGCGATGAGCCCGGCAGCCTGCGCGACCTCACCGCCGGGCTGGGGTACGCCTGGCGCGAGCCCGTGGTCCGGGGCATGCTCGCGGCCGTCGCCCTGATCAACCTCGCCGTCGTCGGCCCCGTCCTGGTGGGCGGCGCCGTGCTCGCCGACCAACGCCTCGGCGGCGCGGGCGCCCTGGGCATCGTGCTCTCCGGCTTCGGCGCCGGCTCGCTGGCCGGCTCACTGGCGGCCGGCTGGCGACCGCCGACCCGGCGCGGCCGGACGGTGGTCGGCGGCGTCGCCGCGATCGGCGCGGGCATGGTCGGCCTCGCCGCCGTCACCCAGGTCCTCACCGCGACGGCCGTGGCCTCGCTCATCGGCCTCGGCTCCGGCTTCCTCGGCGTGGTCGTCGTGGCCACCCTCCAGGAGCGGGTCCCCGAGCACCTGCTGGGCCGGGTGCTCAGCCTGGTCGTCCTGGCCACGGTGGCGTTCGACCCGTTCTCGTACGTCCTGGCCGGAGCCCTGCTCCCGTACGGCACGACCACGCTGTTCCTGGCCTCCGGCGGCGCCGTCCTCACCTGCGCCGCCCTGGTCGCCACCAGCCCGGCGATCCGTTCCCTGCGCTGACCGTGCCACCCGGCGGGCAGGGCGACCAGCCCGCTGCGCCCCGGGCCCCGCCGCGCACAACCGCTCCGTCGGCCGGGTCACGTCCGCCGGTCAGGCCGCCGGTCAGGTCGCGGGGACGGGCCGGAGTCGGTAGGCGTCGCCGTGGGCGACGACCCGGCCGGCGGTGGGCGGGGCGAAGTGGGTGCCCAGCAGCAGGGCGTCGGTGCCGGCGAGGGAGGCGAGCAGGGCGCGGCGGGTGGCCTCGGAGCGCTCGGGCTCGATGTCGACGCAGGCGCCGATCGCGGGGTGGGCGAGCTGCACCGGGTGGTGCACGCAGTCGCCGGTGATCAGCGCGGTCTCGCCGCCGTCGGCCAGTTCGACGGCGATGTGCCCGGGGGTGTGGCCGGGGGTGGGGATCAGCCGCAGGCCCGGGACGACCTGCACGCCCTCGGCCGGGACGTCGACCAGGTCGAGCAGTCCGGCCCGCTCGACCGGGAGGACCGAGTCGCGGAACATCTGCGCGCGGGCCTCGTCCATGTCGTACCCGGCCCAGAACTCCCGTTCGGCGCGGGCGGTCAGGTAGCGGGCGGCGGGGAAGGTCGGCACCCACGCGCCGTCCTCCCACCGGGTGTTCCAGCCGACGTGGTCGGCGTGCAGGTGGGTGAGGACCACCAGGTCGACGGTCTCCGGCGCGAACCCGGCCGCGGTGAGGCGCTCCAGGTAGTCGGTGCGCAGGTCGTGCCAGGCCGGGTTGGCCCGCTGCTTGCCGTTGCCGATGCCGGTGTCGACCAGCACCCGCAGCCCGTCCACGACGAACGCGAAGCTGTGGCTGTCGAGGTGGAGGACACCGTCCGGGCCGGCGAAGTCGGGGCGCAGCCAGTCGTGGCCGGCCACCACCTCGGGGGTGGCGTCGGGCAGCAGCCACGGACCGGTCGCCGGCGGCAGCGGGACCTCGTCGATGCGGTGGACGGTGAGGTCGCCGACGGTCCAGGAGGGGGAGGTGGAGGGGGAGGACTGCATGGTCTGTCGTTTCCTTTGCGCTTCAACGGGTGTTCGTCAGTGGGGTGTTCGTCAGCCGAGGTGGTCGGCCGGGGTCCGGGCCGCGTCCGCCCGGCGCCGTGACACCGCGAGGGCCGCGAGGGCCGCCACGGCGAGCAGGGCGGCGACGGCGGCGTAGGCGTGGGAGGTGGCCCCGAGCCCGTACTGCCGGGTGGCGGCGCCCGCGGCGATGGCGGGCAGGCTCATGGAGAGGTAGCTGAGGACGTAGTAGGCGGCGAGGGTCGCGGCGCGGTCCTGTTCGGCGAGCGGGGCGAGGAGGAGGCGCAGCGTCCCTTGGGAGACGGCGCCGAAGGCCGCGCCGGCCAGGGCCGCGCCGCCGTAGACGGCGGGGGCTCCGGCGCCGTGCAGTCCGGCCAGGGTGAGGGGCGCGGCCGGCAGGACGGCCAGGCAGCCGACGGTGACGGTGGTGCGGGGGTCGGCGTGGCGCAGGGCCCACACGGTGAGGGTCGCGGTGGCGCTGAGGGTGAAGAAGACCATGCCGCGGGCCGCCTGCGGGGCCTCGGGGGCGACCAGGCGTACCAGGGCCGGGCCGAGGGAGGAGTAGAAGCCGCCCAGTGCCCAGACGGCGACGACGGCGGTGCCGGCGGTCAGTAGGGTGCGGCGCGCGGCGAGCGGGAGGGCGAGTCGCGGGCGCAGCGACCGCAGCGCGCCCGGGTGGCGGCGGACCGTCTCGGCGGTGAAGGCGACGGCGATCGCCTGGGCCGCGAAGAGCACGGCCAGCAGCACGTAGACGGTGACGGTGGGGGCCGGGGCGAAGTGGACGAGGAGGGTGGAGCCGAGGACGCCGGCGGCCATGCCGGCGACGGGGGCGATGGTGTTGGTCAGGGCGGAGCGTCCGGGGTGCCGGGGGTCCGCCAGGTCGAGGAGGGCCGCGCCGGCGGCACTGGTGGCCACGCCGGTCGCCGCCCCTTGCAGGAGGCGGGCCGCGGTCAGGGTGCCGGCGCCGTCCGCCGAGGCCAGGAGCAGCATCGAGGCGGCCTCCGCGACGAGTGCGCCGGCCAGTACGGGGCGCCGTCCCAGGTGGTCGGAGAGCGCGCCGGTGGTGAGCAGGGCCGACAGCAGGGCCAGGGAGTACGCGGCGAACACCACCGTGACGGCGAGCGCGGAGAGGCCCCAGCGGTCCTGGTAGAGGGGGTACAGCGGCGTCGGGGCGCTGGACGCGGCCAGGAGGGCCACCAGGACCGACGCGTCGAGGGCGAAGGTCGCCGCGCGGTTCCTCCGGTGGGCGCGGTCGGCCCGGAGCGGGCTGTGCGCCGAAGTGCCGGACGTGACACCGGACGTGACACCGGACATGACGCCGGGCACGGGACCGGACAGCGGGCCGGACATGGGACTCCCTCCCGTAAAAGCAATGTGTTTGCGTTAAGTGACGATAGAACCTACAGTCGCACTAACGCAAGCCGTTAGCTTTTAGCGGGGCGCTTCGCCGTCCCCGCCCGACCGGAAGAGGGATCCTCCATGTCCTCACCCGCACTCACACCGCCCGAGGCCGCCCGCTGGGCCGCCCTGGCCGGACTCCCACTGCCCGACGACCGCCACGCCGAGGTCGCGGCCACCGCCGACCACATCCGCTCCGTCGTCGCCGTCCTGCGCGAACTGGACTTCGGGGACACCCCGCCCGGCAACGCCTACCGCGCGACGCAGCAGGAGAACACGGGCAGGACGCGAGAGCACGCAGGGGCCCAGCACGCAGACACCCCGAACGCAGGCACCCAGCACGCAGGCACCCCGAACGCAGGCGCCCAGCACGCAGGCACCCAGGAAGTGGAGCAGAACGATGCAGCCGCATGAGCTGACCCTCGCCGACGCCGCCGAGCAGATCCGGGAGCGGCGCCTGTCCCCCGTCGAACTGGTCGACTCCGTCCTCGACCGCATCGACCGGGTGGAGCCGCAGGTCGGGGCCTATGTCACGGTCACCGCGGAGCAGGCCCGCGCCGCAGCCCACGCGGCCGAGCGGGAGATCGCCCGGGGCCACCACCGGGGGCCGCTGCACGGCGTCCCGGTCGGGCTCAAGGACCTGATCGACGTCGCCGGCCTGCCCACCACGGCCAGCTCCCGGGTCCGGGCCGACCACCGCGCGACCGCCGACAGCACCGTCGCCGCCCGGCTGCGGGCCGCCGGCGCCGTCCTGGTCGGCAAGACCCACACCCACGAGTTCGCCTACGGCCTGACCACCCCGCAGACCGGCAACGCCTGGGACGCCGCCCGGGTCGCCGGCGGCTCCAGCGGCGGGTCCGCCGTCGCGGTGGCCGCCGGGGCGGCGACCTTCGCGCTCGGCACCGACACCGGCGGCTCGATCCGGGTGCCCGCCGCGCTCAACGGCGTGGTCGGCCTCAAGCCGACGTACGGCCTGGTGCCCCGGCACGGCGTCACCTCGCTGTCCTGGTCCCTCGACCACGTCGGACCGATCACCCGCACCGTCGAGGACGCGGCCCTGGTCCTGACCGCCCTCGCCGGTCACGACCCGCGCGACCCCGCCTCGCTGGACGCCCCCGCCGTCGACCACCGGCCGGAGCGGGACCGGGCCCGGGCCGCGGACCTGACGGGCGTGCGCGTCGGCGTCCCGAACAACCACTACTTCGACCACGTCGACGCGGAGGTGTCGGCCGCCGTCCACCGGGCCGTCGGCCACCTGGCGGAGCTCGGCGCCCGGCTCGTCGAGGTCGACATCCCGCTGACCCGCTACCTCCAGGCCACCCAGTGGGGCCTGATGGTGCCGGAAGCCACCGCCTACCACGCGCGCACCCTGCGCACCGTCCCCGAGCTGTACGGGGCGGACGTGCGGATCCTCCTGGAGGCCGGCGAGCTGCTCGGCGCCGGCGACTACCTGCGCGCCCAACGCGCCCGGACCCTGATGCGCGGCGAATGGGCCCGCGTCCTGGAGCAGGTCGACGTGATCGCCGCCCCGACCGTCCCGATGACCGCGGCCCGGGTCGGCCAGGCGACCGTCACCTGGCCCGACGGCACGGTCGAGGGCGTCTCCGACGCCTACGTCCGCCTCTCCGCCCCGGCGAACATCACCGGGGTGCCCGCCCTCTCCCTCCCGGTCGGCCATGACACGACGGGGCTGCCCATCGGGATGCAACTGCTCGGACACCCCCTCGGCGAGCGGACGCTGCTGCGGGTGGGCCACGCCTACGAGCGGACGCAGCCGGCCCGGGCGCTCGCGCCGGTCGCCTGAGCCCGGCGCACGGCCCGCGCGCTCCGGACGTTCCAGGCGTTCCAGGCGCTCCGGACACCCTCTAAACGCAAGAACTGTGCTTTAAAGTGGTGTCATGAGCCGCAAGCAGATGGTGCGCCCCGGCGGACGCAGCGCCCGGGTCCAGGCCGCGGTGCACTCCGCCGTCCGCGAACTCCTGACCGAGGTCGGCCGGGACGCGCTCACCGTCCCCCTGGTCGCCCAGCGCGCCGACGTCACCCCCTCCACGATCTACCGCCGCTGGGGCGACCTCGCCGAACTGCTCTCGGACGTCGCGGTCGAACGGCTGCGCCCCGACGGCGAACCGGCCGACCACGGCGACCTGCGCTCCGACCTCACCGCCTGGGCCGAACAGTTCCTCGACGAGATGGCCTCCACCGCAGGCCGCGCCTACACCCGCGACGCGCTGCTCGGCGACCCGGACGGCAGCAACGCCGGCCAGTGCTCCGCCTACGCGGCCGGGCAGATCGACGCCGTCCTCACCCGCGCGACCGACCGGGGCGAGCCCGCCCCCGACGTCGAAACGACCATGGACCGGGTCGTCGCCCCGATGATGTACCGCATCCTCTTCCGCCCGTCCGGCCTCGACGCCGCCTACGCCCACCGCCTGGTGGCCGACCTCCTCGACGCCCCCGGGGCGGACCGCACCTGACCGGGAGCGGCCGGTAGCCGGGGGGCGCTGCCGGCGCGCTCACGGAGCCATGGCTGCGCTCTGCGTCGGGGCCGCGCGGGTGCGCGACCTCGGCACGCGTGCCGACCCGCCCCCGACCTCAGAGGAGTCGGGGACGGTCCGGTGGTCCGGTGGTCCGGTGGTCCGGTGGTCCGGGGTCAGCCGAAGTGCCGAACGGTGGCCGGGTCGGCGGGGGCGTACGGGGGCCAGTGCCCGGCGGGCCGGCCGGTGGCGGCGAAGGTGGCCACGGCGTGGCAGAACTCGTGGCCGAGGGTGCGAGCGGCGGCGGTGGCCTCGCCGAGCATGGGGCTGTCGGGGTAGGCGTCGAAGGTGGCGAAGAGGAAGGGGAGTTCGGCGCAGTGGGTGGCGCCCAGGCGGGCCGGGTCCGGGGCCGGGGTGCGGTCGAAGCGGTAGACGTAGGTGGGGTGGCCGGCCCCGGCGTGGTGGTCGGCGATGGTGCGGGTGCCGTCGTGGAACTGGAGCCCGGTGGCGACCTCGGTGAGGACCTCGCCCGGTGTCGCTCCCGGCGTCCGGGCAGCGGCGGTGGCGGCGGCGCGGTCGTACCGTTCGGCGCCGCCCTCGGCCAGGGCCGCCGCGATCGACCGGGCCCGCTCGGTGGAGGCGGAGCGGACCGCCGGGTCGAAGGCGTAGAACGCCGTCATCTCGTCCCTGGTGGTGCCGGTCAGCAGCTGCTTGCCGTCCAGGCGGCCGTCGGCCAGGGCCCGCTGCCAGGGCACCGGCAGGCCGTGGCCGCCGAGGACGGGGTACATCGGCGGAGCGACCTTGCCCGGGCGGGCGACGTCCCGGGCGAGTTGCCCGTAGGCGGCGAGCAGCTGCCCGGGCCGGACGGCGCGCAGCGCGGCCAGCGGATCCGGCCCGCGGTCCAGGCCGAGGATCCCGAGGAAGCGTCGGGCGTGGTCGGCCGCTTCGCCGGGGTCCTGCGGGGGGAGGCCGAACGGGCCGCTCTGGGTGACGACCCGCGCGATCCACGGGCCGGTCTCCGGTGCGAGGGCGAGGTGGAGGGCGGAGTAGGCGCCGGCGGACTGGCCGCCGACGGTGAGGAGTTCCGGGTCCCCGCCGAAGCCGGCGATGTTGTCCCGCACCCAGGCGAGGGCGGCGGTCTGGTCGCGCATCCCGAGGTTGTCGCTGCCGAACTCCGGGAGGTGGAGGTAACCGAGCGGTCCGACACGGTAGTTGGCGGTGACGACGACGAGGCCCCCGGCGGCGGCGAGGTGCCGGCCGTCGTACCAGTCCCAGCCGCCGGATCCGCTGCTGAACCCGCCGCCGTGGAACCAGACCAGGACCGGGCGCCCGCCCGGGGCGGCCCCCTCGGCCGACGGGCCCGGCGACCACACGTTGAGGGTGAGGCAGCCGTCCTCGTCCCAGTCGGGGGCCCGCCGCCCCATCACCGCTTCGAGCCGGGACGGCCCCTGGGGTGCGGACGGCCCCGGGCGGGCGGCGTCCCGGACACCCGACCAGCCCGGGTGCGGTCCGGGGGCGGCGAAGCGCCGCTCCCCCACCGGGGAGGCCGCGTACGGAATGCCGCGGAACGCGGCCACGCCGCCCTCCACGACGCCCCGCACACCACCCGACCCGGTCACGACGACGGGGCGTTCCCGCACGGTCATCGAGGTCACCTCTCCTTCGCCGTCGCCCTGCGGTTCCGTGTCGTCCGCCCGTCCGATCGGCGTCTCGCCCATCCCCCCAGTCAATCGCCCGGAAGGCGCCGTCGCCGGGAATCGGGAAAGTCGGGACGTGAGGAAAGTCCGGACGTGAGGAAAGTCGGGACGTGAGGGAAGTCGGACGTCGGGGAACCGGTGCGTGGTGTCGGCACGGCAACTACCGCTCCGTGCGCCAGGATCGTGGTCCCGGCTCGGGACCTCCGTCGAGCCCGGCACGGAAGGCTCTCGAGGATGGCGATCGACGACGAGGTCAGGGCGGTCGCGTGGAAGTCGGGTGCGGTGGCGCTCGTGGTCGCGGCGGTCCAGTACGTGGTCGCCGAAGCCATGGCAGCGTCCGCCTGGCGGGACCCGGCCTATGACTACGCGCACAACTTCATCAGCGACCTGGGCGTACCCTCCTGCGGCGGCGCGTTGCAGGGCCGGACGATCTGTTCGCCGCTGAACGCGGTGATGAACGCCGGGTTCATCGCGCAGGGTCTGCTGTTCATCGCCGCGGCCCTCGTCCTGCAACACCTGCTGCCGGGGCGGCTGCGCTGGGCGTACCTGGTCCTGGCCGTGGTCCACGGGGCGGGGATCGTCCTGGTCGGCCTGGTGCACGGTTCGCCGGAGGCGGACCGGGACGGGTCGATGGCCTGGCACGGCCTGGGCGCGGGCATGGCGATCATCGGCGGCAACCTGCTCGCGGTGGTGGTGGGCGGGCACCTGGTGCGCAGCGGCCGGGCCCGCCGGCCCGGTTGGGCCGTACTCGGGTGCGGCACCGTCGGGCTGGCGTGCGCCGTCGTCCTGCTCACGATGATGCCGACGGACCCGGTCCCGTACCACGCGGCCGTGTTCGAGCGCGGCTCGGTCTACTCGATCACGGCCGCCGAACTGATCGCCGGGGCCGCGGTCCTGCGTGGGCTGCACGGGCTGCGCGGGCTGCGCTCCGAAGCGCCCCTGACCGTCGAGACCACCGGCTGACGGACCGGCCTGCGGAGGAGCAGCGAGCGGAAGGCAACCGATGAGCGGGGCCGGGGACGGACGGGGAGCACGCCCCGCCGTCCACCGCCGGGGCCGCGCTCCAGGGCCACCAAGACCCACGCCCAGGTGCTGAGCGCGCTCGCCAGCTCCGAGGAGGCGGTCGAGCGGATCCACCGCGCCCTGGAGCTCGGCCGCGCCCAGGGCAACCAGCCCATGCCGAGTTCGACTTCGCGGTCGTCATGGGGCAGGTGCTGTACGACCGGGGGCGGACCGCCGAGGCCCGCGCCCTCTGGGAGCACGCACGCGAACTCGCCGCCGCGCAGGGGCGGATGACCCGGCAGGTGAAGCGGGTGAAGGAACGGCCGGCGCAGTGCGGGCCGCCGTGCCGGGCGCGCGCTCAGACGCCCCGGGACGGCCGGTACGGCGCGGGCGGACGGCCGGGTAGGCCTGGTACGGCGGCGGAGGCGGTCGCCGTGGCGGGGGCGGCAGCCGGAGCCGCCGAGGTGGTGGGGCGGGCCGAGGTGGTGGGGCGGGCCGGGGCGGTGGGGGCAGCCGTGGTGGCGGCAGCCGTCCGTACGCCCGCGGCCATGGGCGCCGCCGTGCCGGAAGCCGTGGTGCGGCGTGCCGCCGACGGCGCCGGCCCGGCCGCAGGCGCGGGTGCGCCGCCGTCCGGCTCGACCCGCTCGATCCGCAGCACCAGGTTGCGGTCCCGGCGGTCGCCCGCCCGGTCGCGGTTGCGGCTGTGCACGGACTGCGTCAGCACGCCCCGGACCTCCTGCCAACGCCCCTGCACGGCACGGATGTTGGGGCACCACTCGGAGCCGTAGCGGTGCTCCAGCGCCAGCTGCCAGCTGTCGGCCGCCACCAGGTGGACCGCGCCGACCGTCGCCGGGATCTCCACCGGGGCGGCACCCCGGACGGTCACCACCGCCCGCTGCGGCCACTCGCCCTCCACCGCCGTCACCGTGATCCGGCTCGGCCCCTGGTACCAGGCCATCGCTGCGGTCCTCCCTCGTCCGTCCACGCCGGTTCGTCGCCCGGCCTCAGCCGGTACCACGGACGGCGGGGCCCCGGCGGTTCGAACCGCCGCGAACCGGGCCACCTGCCAGGGGTAGCGCGACGCGCGGGTGACGGCAACCGCCCCCCCCCCCAACCCCCCTCCCCCCCCCCAGTTCCAACCTCCGGCCCTCCAGCTGGCCCCCCAGACCGCAGGTTGTCACGTTGT